>JBKJOK010000117.1:0-9674 GCA_046595595.1 Candidatus Limnocylindrales bacterium | reverse complement strand
CCGGTCGTCCGCGATGGCACCGCGGCGCTCCTCGCCGCCCAGCCCGGGATCGAGGTTGCCGGCACGGCGGGCTCGATCGCCGAGGCCACCGCCCTGATCGCCGCCGTTCCCGCCGACATTGTCCTGCTCGACATCCGGCTCGGCACCGATTCCGGGCTCCGGCTCCTGACCGAGACCGCCGACGACGCGCCCGCGATCATCGTCCTCACCGCCTACGACTATCCCCAGTACGCCGAGGCGGCGCTCCGGCTCGGCGCGTCGGGCTTCGTTCTGAAGACCGCGCCGCTGGCCGAGCTGCTGGACGCGATCCGTCGCGTCGCCGCCGGCGGGATGGCCTTCTCGATCCGGCCGCGGGCCGGCGGTGGGCTCGCCCGCCTCAGTGAGCGCGAGCTCGATGTCGTCCGCCTCGTTGTCGATGGCCGCTCGAATGACGAGATCGGCGCCCGCCTCGGGATTGGCCCGAAGACCGTCGAGTCGCACCTTCGCCGCCTGTTCGAGCGGTTCGACCTCGCGTCCCGGACGGAGCTCGCGACGCGCGCCCTGCGCGAGGGCTGGCTCGAGGTGCCGCCGGGGACATGACGTTTCGTTGCGGACCGCGCCGAACGTGTGTTCGGCGTGTCGTCAGCGCGCCGAACCGTCCCAGACGCCACGAGCCACGACGGTCGTCCGGAACGCATACCGGTCGCCGCGATTGAGGTGCCGTCCAAGCTCGAACGGCTGGCCGTACTGGTCGAACACCGTCTCCGACAGCTCGAGGAGCGGCTCACCAGGAGGCAACTCGAGCAGGTCGGCCGATCGCCGATCGCCGATCACCGCTCGGAGCATGCACTCGGTGCGGGACGGGTCGATCCCGTTCAGGGTCCGGAGCGTCTGGTACAGCGAGGCGCTGGAGAAGTCGACCTGCGCCAGCGATTCGGCGAGGGACGGCGCAAGAATGGATTGATCGAGAGACAGTGGCTCGCCCTCGACGATCCGGACTCGCTCCAGCTCGAAAACGGTGCTCTCGAGCGGGATGCGGAGCGCTCGAGCCTCGGTTTCGCCGGCGGGGCGGGCGCGTGCGGTCACCACCCTGGAGGAGACTGCGAGGCCGTGGATCGCGGCCCAGTCCGTCAGGCCCTGCGGGCCACTGACCGTCTCGATGGTCACGGGCCCCCCCTTGACGAACCATCCCGAGCGATCGCGCGAGATGAGGAGACCGCGCTCCGCGAGATCGAGGAGCGCCCGACGCAGGGTGTTCCGGGCAACGTCCAGGCGCGCCCCGAGTTGGCGCTCGGGAGCCAATCGTTCACCGGGTGTCAATCGGCCGGTTGCAATGTCGGTTTCCAATCGACGCATGACACGGACATAGGCGAGCTCCCGGCCAGCCACGTCGGTTCGGCGGGTGCGTTCTTTTTTCGGTTGACACGACTGGTTCAATTTTGGTTCAATCTCAGCATGAAGCTCGCGGTGCTCGGTGGCGGAGGATTTCGGACACCAGCCATCTATCGCGCGCTCGCCGAAGGCCACACCAGGACGCGCTTTGACGAGGTCATATTGCATGACGTCGATCAGGGGCGTCTCGATCGGATCTCGGCTGTGATCGCGGGGCTCGATGCGGAGCTGGGTGAGGGGGTGCCCCTCCGATCGACGACCCGGCTCGAGGAGGCTGTCGACGGCGCCGACTACATCTATTGCGCCATCCGGGTCGGGGGAATTGCCGGTCGCCTCCTCGATGAGAGGGCCGCCCTCGCCGAGGGTGTGATCGGCCAGGAGACGACGGGCGCCGGAGGCATCACATTCGCCCTCCGGACCGTACCGGTCATCACCAGGATCGCCGAAGTCGTGGCTCGTCGCGCTCCCGGGGCGACCTTCATCAACTTCACCAATCCCGTCGGTCTGGTCACCGAAGCCGCCCAGCGGGTTCTCGGCAATCGAGCGATCGGAATCTGCGACGCTCCGCAGGCGCTCTGTCGGCGTGTCGCGACAGCTCTCGGCCGACGACCGGAGGAGCTGTGGTTCGACTACTTCGGCATCAATCATCTGGGCTGGCTGCGGGGCGTGCTGGACGACGGACGCGACCTGCTGCCGGGCCTTCTGGCCGACGAGGCCTCCCTCGCATCCTTCGAGGAGGGACGGCTGTTCGGACCGGACCGGCTTCGCTCGGTCGGGATGATCCCGAACGAGTATCTCTACTACTACGACTTTGCGGCCGAAGCACTCGCCAGCATGCGCGCAGGGCAGGTGAGGGCCGAATTCCTGCAGCGTCAACAGGACGCGTTCTACTCCTCAGACGCCCCGCCCGCGACCGCTCTCAGCGAGTGGGAGGCTGCGATCGAGGAGCGCGAACGGCGCTACATGGAGGAGGCCTGGAGCGGTCGAGACGACGATCTGAGCGGGATCGCAGCCGCGCGCGAGCCGGGTGGGTACGGTCGGTTGGCGCTCGATCTCGTGGACGCCCTGAATGCCGACGAAACGACCGTTCTGATCCTCAATGTGGCGAACCGGTCCAGTCTCCCGTTCCTCGACGAAACCGCGGTCGTCGAGGTCCCATGCGTCGTTGGTCGCGGGGGCGTCATTCCGATCGCGATCGGGCCGGTGCCGATCGGACCGCGCCAACTCATCCAAGCTGTTCGGGCAGCGGAACGAGAGGCGATCCAGGCAGCTCTGTCCGGCTCGCGCCCGATGGCCGTCCGGGCGTTGGCCATGCACCCGTTGGTGGGCACGGCCGAGGTTGCCGATCGGATCCTGGAGCGCCATCTTGCCGGTCAGCCCGAGCTGGCTCAGGCCCTCCGATGAGTGTCGACGTGGTCTGCGCCGGCCAGCCCTTCCTGGACATCATCTTCCGGGGTCTCGCCCGCATCCCCGTGCCGGGTGAGGAGGCCCTCGCCTCCGAAGTCGTGATGGTTCCCGGGGCGATGGCCAACGTCGCGTTCGCCCTGCGCCAGCTCGGGCTCGAGGCCGTGGTCAGCGCACCGAAGGGCGCGGACGCGACGGGACGCCTGTTGCAGGAGCTGATGGCGGAGGCCGGCATTCCGTGGATCGGGAAGGCCTGCCATGCCACTTCGCTGTCCGTCGCTCTGCCGATCGGCAGGGAGCGTGCCTTCGTGACCTTCCAGCCGGAAGCGACGCTCGACCTCGACGCCGTCGCCGCGTTGGCGCCGCGCGCGATCGTCATCAACCTGCCCTTGCCGGGGCCGATCCCGGACGGCCCGTGGGTCTATGGCGTCGTGGGCGATCCACAGGTTGCGCATCTCCTGGAGGACGGTCCAAGGTCCCTTGCGGACGTGCGCACTCTCATCTTGAACGAGCGGGAAGCGTGCAACCTCGCGGGCATGACGAACGTGCTGGAGGCCGCCGCGCACCTCGCCGGCCGTGGCTGCCTCGTGATCGTGACCCGAGGCCCAGATGGCGCGGCGGCTGCCCTGCCTGACGGGCGGATTGTCGAGGCAGCCGCGCCGGTCGTCGATGCCCCGGACAGCGTGGGGGCGGGCGATCTGTTCACAGCGGCGTTCATCTGGGCCGACCTGCACGAGCGGCCACTTGACGAGCGTCTGAACCTGGCCACCGCCTACGCGTCGCTGTCGCTGGAATCGACATCGACGCGCCAGAAGGGCCTCACATCGTCGGCCTTCTGGGAAGCACGCGGCGCCTCGGAGGGCCTGATGGGCCAGCTTCAAGAGCCTGAACGGTGGTGGCAGGAGCGACGCCGGCTCGAGCCGGCGGAGGGGCCGTGATGGTCTGACAGTCGAGCGATAGAGTCGTAACGGCCGGGTGGCCGGCAACAAGCTGGAGGTTCACATGGACGAGTTGGTACGCAAGGGCATGTCGCGACGTCGATTCCTGCAGGTCTCGGCCGCGGCTGCAGTCGTCGCCGCGTGCAACCCCACTGGTCAGAACAGTGGCTCGACGGGTCCGGCCGGCTCCACGACCGGCGGCGGGGGCACGCTCTCGGGCGTCGTGAACGTGTCCTACCCGGACGAGGCCGGCTTCAAGCCAAAGTACGTCGAACAGGCCGCGGCTGCGGTCAAGAAGCAGTACTCGGGCGTCGACGTCAAGATCGACCTCCAGAAGATCGGCAGCGACGACTTCTACACGAAGCTCCTCCTCCGACTCGACAGCGGCGACGTGCCGGACGTGATCCACGTCGGTGGCGATCTCATCGGCGAGCTGGCCGACGCTGGCTACATCGAGCCGCTCGACAACTTTGTCGCAGCCTGGGACGACTGGAAGCAGTACCCGGAGTCGGTCCGCGGCGGCGTGTCATACGGCGGCAAGACATGGGCCATCCCGTACGGCCTCGACATGCGCTGGCTCTACTACCGCAAGGACGTGCTCCAGAAGGCAGGTCTTCCGGCCGACTGGCAGCCGGCCAACGTCCAGGGCATCCTCGATGCCGCCGCCGCGGTGAAGTCCAAGGACCCCACCGTTCTGCCCTACGCGCTGTATGCCGGTCCGGCCGGCTCGGGCGGCACGGCGAATCATGCCTTCGTTCCGCTCCTGTGGGCGTACGGTGGCGAACTCCAGGACGCCAGCGGCAAATGGATCGGCGATAGCCCCGCGACCAAGAAGGTCATGGCCTACTACGCCAAGGCCTACGGCGAGGGTCTCAGCCCCAAGGAGATCATCACGGCCACGAAGCCCTGGACGGCGATGCGCGAAAAGCTCGGAAAGGGCGGCCTTGCCGTGCTCTTCGAAGGCGGCTGGGTGTACGGCGGGTGGGCCGCCAAGGACAAGGCAGGCACCGAGCAGAATGTCGGTTACGTCCTCCATCCGACGGAGAGCGGCGGCCCGTCATTCACGATCGGCGGCCCGGGTACCTGCTGGTACATCACCACCAAGAGTCAGAACAAGCAGGCCGCTTGGGAGTTCATCAAGGCCGTCAACTCGGCGGAGATCGTCGGCAAGCTGAACGCCGAGGATCCCCATCCGGTGGCTCGGACAGATGCGGCCGACATCCCCGAGTTCAAGGCCAGCAAATATCTCGTCGACTCGACCAAGGCCCTCGAGAAGGCGCGCTTCACCGTCCCGTCGCCCGAGTATCAGAAGGTCGTCCAGGCCATCCAGGCCGCGACGGCCCGGGTCGCATCGGGTGAACTCAGCGCGGATGACGGTGCGAAGCGTTACACCGACGATCTGACCCAGGCACTCGGGGCCGACAAGGTCACGTCCCAGTAGTGTCTGCTTCCCGTCGGACCTCCCTCCGGCGCAACCGGCTGTACCTGGCGGGGCTCAGCCCCGCCGCGTTCCTCCTCGCCCTGTTCTTCGTGGGCCCAGCCCTCTGGGCCCTGGCGTCGAGCTTCACGAATCGCGCCCTCGTCGGCATCGATGCGGCCAACCCGCGGTTCGTGGGGCTCGACAACTACGTTCGCCTGTTCGGCGACCCGGATTTCGCCCGGGTCATCCTCAATTCGGTGATCTTCGTCATCGGGTCGGCGATCATCGGCCAGTTCGTGCTGGGCCTCGGCCTCGCCCTGCTCCTCGACTACGCTGAGCGGCGAGGCTTTCTCGCGACCAGCGTCGTCTACGCCGCGGTCCTCCTCGCGTGGGTCAACCCGACGATCATCGCCGGCTTCCTGTGGGTCGCGATGTTCGACTTCTACAACGGCTCGCTCAACGTGGGGCTTGGCCACCTCGGTCTGGGACCGGTCGACTGGTTCGGTTCAGGCCCGATGCTTGCCGTGATCATCGCCAACGTCTGGCGCGGAACGGCGTTCACGATGCTCATCTTCCTGGGCGCCCTGCGGACGATCCCATCGGACATCTACGAGGCAGCCCGGGTCGACGGCGCGGGTGCCCTCCGGCGCTTCTGGGATCACACGTTGCCAATGCTTCGGCCGATCGCCGCGCTGACACTCCTGTCTGTGACCATGGCGACGTTCGGGACATTCATCCTGATCCAGTCGCTCACCAACGGCGGTCCCGCACTCCAGACGGAGGTGATCGCCCTGTATGCGTTCCACCAGGCGTTCCAGGCGCACGCGGTCGGCTACGGATCGACCATCGCCGTGGTGATGCTCGCCCTCAATCTCGGCTTCGCGATCGTGTTCCTGCGCTGGTCGAGGGCGCGGGCATGACCGCGACGACGGCGAGGACCGGTCCCGTCGACGCGGCCGGACCTCGTCCTGCCGACGGGCCAGCGATCCGCCGCCCGAAGAAGGGCGTCCGGCCACTCGAGTGGATCGTCGTCCACCTGATGTTTCTCGTGGTCTGCGCGTTCTTCCTCGTCCCGTTCCTGTGGCTTGTCAGCGCCGCGTTCGATGAAGAAGCCAGCGCCTACATTCAATGGCCCGTCGTGCCGACGGTGATGAATTTCGTCCGACTGTTCACCGAGCACGACTTCGGCCGGGTGCTGGCCAACAGCATGTTCGTCGCGATCGCCACGATGATCCTCGTGGTCTTCGCCGTCACCCTGGCAGGGTACTCACTTTCGCGGCTCGACCTGCGCCGCAAGGATTGGATCACGTACGCCGTCCTGCTGCTCCAGACCATGCCGATCTCGGCGACCATGGTCCCGATCTACGGGCTGGCCCGCCAGCTCGGACTCCGGAACAGTTACCTTGGCCTGATCCTGATCCACGCCGCGATCGAACTGCCGTTCCTCATCTGGTTGATGAAGGGCTTCTTCGATTCGATCCCTCGCCATCTCGAAGAGGCGGCCTGGCTTGACGGCCGCTCGAAGTTCCGTGCCTTGATCGAAATCGTCCTGCCCCTCGCCCGGCCCGGGCTGGGAATCGCCGCGGGACTCGCCTTCCTGGCCGCCTGGGCGGAGGTTCTGATGGTCGTCATCCTGATCGACCAGCAGGACCTCAAGACCGTGCCGTTGGCGTTCTACGAGGCCATGCGGACGCAGGGCGGGTACACGGAGGTCCAGTACGGCGTGATCGCCGCCATGGGCGTGCTCTACCTGCTGCCCGTCATGGCCGTCTTCTTCGGTGCCCGCCGGCTCATGGTCCGCGGTCTGATGAACAGCACGAGGGGTCTGTAGATGGCGGGAGTCCAGTACGACAACGTCTGGAAGCAATTCTCGGCCCAGGCCGACGACGCGGCGGCGGTCCGCGGACTCTCGCTCGACATCGCCGATCACGAACTCCTCGTCCTCCTCGGCCCGTCCGGCTGCGGCAAGACGACGGCGCTCCGGATGCTGGCCGGCCTCGACGAGCCCGATCGGGGTGACATCAGGGTCGGCGGCAAGACCGTCGTCGGCCTCGAGCCGAAGGACCGCGACGTCGCCCTCGTCTTCCAGAGCTACGCCCTGTATCCGCATCTGTCGGCCCGCGAGAACATTCGCTACCCGCTCAAGGTCCGGCGCCTTTCGAAGCCGGAGCAGGATCAGAAGGTCGAGCGCGTTGCCGAGATGCTCGGGATCGGTCATCTCCTGCCGCGCCGACCGGGCCAGCTGTCCGGCGGTGAGCAGCAGCGCGTCGCCCTGGCTCGTGCGATCGTGCGCGAGCCGCGGGTATTCCTGATGGACGAGCCGCTCTCGAACCTCGACGCAAAGCTGCGCGTGCATACTCGGACGGAGCTCAAGACGCTCCAGCGCGACCTCGGCACGACCATGGTCTTCGTCACCCACGACCAGGCAGAGGCAATGAGCCTGGCCCATCGGATCGCCGTGCTCAACGCCGGGGTGCTCCAGCAGGTCGGAACGCCCGATGAGGTCTACGACCACCCGGCGAACGTCTTCGTGGCGGAGTTCATCGGATCACCACCGATGAATCTTCTGCCCGCGATCCGGGATGGCGGTGAGCTCGTCGTGGGCGGTGAATGGCGGCTTCCGGCACCGCCTCGGACGGGCGTCGATGGGCTTGATGCGGGAGCCGGCGAGGTCATTGTCGGCCTGCGGCCCGAAGGCATCGAAATCGTGGCCGACGGTCAACCGGCCGAGGTCGTCGCGGTCGAGCCGCTGGGCAGCGAGGTGATCGTCGACGTGCGAGTGGCTGGCCAGGCGCTCAAGGTGCGGGCTGCGCCCGACGTCCGGCCCGCGGCCGGGAGCATCGTGGGCCTCCGGGCGCAGCCGGCGGCCGTCCGTGTCTTCGACCGTTCGAGCGGCGCGGCGCTGGAGTGACCCGGACCTCGGGCGCATCCCTGGAGGCACCGCCGGACGTGGTCCTCGAGGGGCGGTTCGGTGACGAGGACCGGATGCGTTATTCGCTTGTGCCATTCACGGTCCCAGCGGGCCACCAGCAGTTGCATGTCCGATACGCGTACAGCGATCGGATCGACTCAGATCCACTCCTGTCCGGCGGAAACACCCTCGACATCGGGCTGTTCGATCCGCGTGGCACCGAGACCGGGAGCGTGGGCTTCCGAGGCTGGAGCGGCAGTCATCAGCTCGAATTCGTCATCGGCAACGATTGGGCCACGCCACCGTACGCGGCGGGACCGATCCTGCCCGGGACGTGGAACGTGCTCCTGGGCCCCTACAAGGTCGGTCTGCGAGGCTGCGCCTGGACGGTCGAAGTGCGCTTCGACCCGGGGCTCGCCCCGCCGGCCCGCGATGTCGCCCGCTCCGGCGCGCCCCGGACTCCGTCCCTGCCGGCGGCTCGGCCGGGCTGGCTGCGGGGCGATCTCCATTGCCACACCCGGTATTCCGATGGGGACTCCTGGCCGGTCGAGATGTTGCACGCGGCGAGCGAGGCGGGCCTCGACTTCCTGGGTGTGACCGATCACAATAACGTCGCCCACCACGCCGCCTATGGACCTGGCGGCAACGGCCGCCCGATCGTGATTCCGGGCGTCGAGGTCACCACGTACGGTGGTCACTGGAACGCTTGGGGCACCGACCGCTGGTGGGAGTTCAGGACGCCGGAAGGCGCGGCAGTCGAGCGGGCGATGGCCGAGGCCGCCGAGGCCGGGGCCTTTGTCAGCGTCAACCATCCGAAGCCGTTCGGGCCGCCGTGGGAATACGAGACGGTCCGGTCGATGCATGCGATCGAGGTCTGGAACGGCGAGTGGGCAGGACTCAACTCCGTCGCACTCTCGATGTGGGAAGCCCGACTGGGCCTCGGCCAGCGTCTCGTCGCGGTCGGTGGCAGCGACACGCACTACCTGCGGTCCGCGGACCCGGATCCCCGCCACGCCACGCTCGGACACCCGACCACCTGGGTGGACGTCGGGCAGGCCGCCAGCGCGGACGCGGTCCTGGCCGCGCTCCGGGCGGGTCGGACGTTCGTCTCGGAGTCGCCCGCCGGGCCGCAGCTGTACCTCGAGCGGGCTGGCCAGAATGTCCACGTGTCGGTCCTGGGGGGCACCGGGGTGACGGCCGTGGTCCTGGGCGACCATGGCGCGGTCCAGTCGTGCGCCGTCGATTCGGATGACTGGTCGATGGAGGTCGCCATGCCCCCGCGCACCACCTACGTCAGGGCTCAGCTCGTTGGCTCGGTCGGCCAGATGCGAGCATTGACGAGTCCCATCTGGTGGTCAGCGGCCGACTGATTCGCCGGCTCCTCGGCCGCCCTGAGCGCTGCGGTCGTGACCGCTCGACCGACACAGGACGGTGCGACAGGCTACGATGCGGCCGACCGCCCATGAAGCCTCCCAGTCGATGCCGAACCTGCCGCCGCTCCCGCGCCCGCGGCTCCGCCGACCGAATCCGGCCGGTGATGCAGACGCGCCCGGCATCGTCGAGGTAGACGACCCCAAAGTCGTCGAGGCCGCCGGCCTCCGCTGGATCCACATCGAGGATCCCCGCCTCG
>JBKJOK010000065.1:0-1031 GCA_046595595.1 Candidatus Limnocylindrales bacterium | reverse complement strand
AGGTCCGACAGCCCGCGATGCCGATGGCGATGGCGGCGGCGGCGAGGAGGACCCCGGCCGTCGAGATCGGGGTCCTGGCGCGCGGCCGAGCCGTCAAGAGCGCGCCGCCGTGTGCCGCGGCCTGGTCCGGGCCGCGATCCGCGACAGTGCGCCGCCCCAACCGGCCTCGAACGCCAGGCCGGTCTCGTCGAGGTCGACGACGACGGGAGCGTGGTCGGACGGGATCGGCGGCCCCTTGCGTGCCTCGCGGTCGATCTCGGCCCAGACGATTCGCGCTGCGATCGGCTTCGTCACGTAGAGCAGGTCGATCCGCATCCCCTCGTTGCGGTGGAACATCCCGGCCCGGTAGTCCCACCACGAGAATCGCCCCGCCGCGTCCGGAACGAACGTTCGGTAGGCATCGATCAGTCCCCAGTCGCGGAGGCTGGCCAGGGCCGCCCGCTCGGGCTCGGACACGTGCGTCCCGCCGTGCGCCCGGACCGCGTCCCAGACGTCGTCGTCGGTCGGGGTCGCGTTCAGGTCGCCGCCGAGAATCAGCGGCTCGTCGGGCGAGGCGGTCTCGTGGAGCCAGCGCCGGAGCCGCGCGAACCACGCGAGCTTGCCGGTGTAGAACGGGCTGCCGACGACCCGGCCGTTCGGGGCGTACAGGCTCACCACCCGGATCCCGCCGCAGACCGCGGCTACCATCCGGGCCTCATCGAACGGGTCAAAGTCGTCCTCGCCGACGGCCAGGGTCGCGCCGGCGCTGCTGTCGCGGACCGGACCGTCGCCGAAGTTCGTGACGACGTCCGTGGCGCCCACCTTCGACGCGATCGCGACCCCGTTCCAGCGGCCCTCGCCGTGGTGGACGAGCTCGTAGCCGGCCATCCGGAACGGCAGCTCGGGAGCTTCCGCGTCCGAGAGCTTCGTCTCCTGGATGAGCAGGACGTCGGGCTGGGCGCGCTCAAGCCAGCGCTCGACGGCGTCGCTCCGGGCCTTCAGCGAGTTGACGTTCCAGGTCGCGATCCGCATCCCGACAGGGTAGGGCGAAA
>JBKJOK010000324.1:0-3354 GCA_046595595.1 Candidatus Limnocylindrales bacterium | reverse complement strand
TTGACCTTCGCGACGGCCCATGCGACGAAGGGACTCGAGTTCGACCACGTCGCCGTCGTCGGCATGGAGCGCGGGCGCTTCCCGAGCGCCCGCTCGCTTGCCGACGCGCCCGACCCGACGCGCGCCCTCGAGGAGGAGCGTCGCCTCGCGTACGTCGCCTGGACGCGCGCCCGGCGCTCGCTCACGCTGGTGTACGACCCCGAGACGCCGTCGTCGTTCCTGCTCGAGGCGTTCACCCCCGATGAGCTCGGAGTCGCGCCGTAGAACGCGGCTCGCCAGGACGGCGCGGCATGAGCGCCGAGACGTCCACCCGGATCGCGATCCTGCGGGCGAACGCTACTCGACCGCGATCGGAAGGCTGAACGTGAACACGGAGCCGCGGCCGCTTGCCTGGCCCGTCGCCCGGATGTCGCCGCCCATCGTCTGCATCAGGCGGCGGCACACGTACAGCCCGATGCCGGCTCCCGCAGCGTACGTCTCCGCCTCGCGTGTCCGGGCCATCAGGTCGAACACGCGCTCTCGGTCCTCAACGGCCAGGCCGATCCCACGATCGCCGATGCGCACCTCGACCTGATCGTCGACGACGCCGGCGTCGACCGACACGATGGCGTCGGGCGGGCTGTACTTCAACGCGTTCGAGAGGAGGTTGTTGACAACCTGCTCGACGAAGGTCTCGTCGCCGGCGGCGGGCGGGAGGTCCGCAGCCATACCGACCTCGATGGTCCGCTCCCGGTGGCGCCGGTTCAAGCGCGCGACCGCCCGCTCGACGACGCGCTGGAGCAGGACGGGCTCCGACTCCGACTCGAGGACGCCGTGCTCCACCTTGGTGAGGACGAGCAGGTCCTCAATGAGCCGGAGCAGCCGCTCCGACTCGGACACGATGTCCGGGAACAGGTCGCGGGCCCTCGGATCCGCCTGGATGGCCTCCGACGACGCCAGCACCCGGGCGGCAGCGTAGATCGTCGTGACCGGGGTCCGGATCTCGTGCGAGAGCATCCCGACGAACGCGTCCTTGACGCGCTCACGTTCGGTCGCAGCCTCGAGGGCCTGGCGGCTCGCCAGTCGAAGCTCGAGCTCGGTGGTGACCATGTCGGCCAGGTCCTGGAGCGACGACGTCTCGTCGGGCGACAGCTCGCGCGGCTCGAAATCGAGAATGCACAGCGTTCCCATGTTGTGGCCGTCGGCCAAGGCAAGCGGCACGCCGGCGTAGAACTTCAGACCGAACTCGCCGGCCACGAGCGGGTTCGAGAGCGCACGTGGATCGCTCGGCGCGTCGTTGATGATCCATGGATCGCGTTGAAGGATTGCCGACGCGCACAAGCCTGGCGCGCGGTCGATCTGATCGAAATCAAGCCCGTGGTGGGACTTGAACCAGATCCGATCGTGGTCCACGACGCTGACGATCGCGATCGGGACGTTGAACACGCGCGCGGCGAGGGCCGTGATCCGATCAAACGCCCCGTCCGGCGGGGTGTCGAGGACGTCGTACTTCGCCACGGCTGCCAGACGGGCGACATCGTCGTCCGGGATCACGGTCCCTTCGATCACGCTCATCGGCGGAGGGTACCGCGTTTGCTGAACAGCGCTCAAGCGGCCCCGGTGTCCCGTCGGTTGAGCTGCTTGAGCAGCCGGTCGATCGATTCGAGAAAGGGCTCGGTGACGTCCGGCGGCAACGCGTCCCGGACCGAATCCTTCGGTCCGTATGCCGCGCGGGCCCGGAGCGCGATCTGGCGCAGGGACCGCGGCTCGTCATCGCGCAGGCGGTCCGGCATCGCCTCGAAGTAGCGCAGCCAGCGCACGGCGCCGGCGGCTTCGGCCGCGGCGACGACCCGATCGGCCTGGCGACCGGCGAACAGTCCGGCCTCGTCGACGGCCGGCAGCTCGTGCCGCGCGGGGCCCCGCCGGTCGAGGTCGGACCGCGATCCGGTGTCGCGCTCAGGCATCCGGCCCGGAGACGACGAGCGGCAGGCGCTTCCGCTCCGAGCCGTTGACGAGAATCCGGAACGAGTGATCGCCGGGCGCGGCGAAGGTCAGATTCCAGAGGTCGATCGAGAAGGTCAGGACGGTGTCCCGCCCATCGCTGTGACCGCGGGCCACGAGATTGCCGGTCGCGCCGGCGACCTCGCTGCCGTCCGGGTCGAGGAGGACGAACCGGACCTCGTGCTCGCGGTCCATCTCGGGCGCCGTGACGAGCAGGCCGAGGACCATGGCGAGATGGGGGTGGCGAAGGGGGAACGTCTTGCCGCCGATCCGCGACACCCCGCCGCCGAGGACGTGGAACTTCTGGCCCGGCTGGGTCTCGGCGGCGTCGGCGAGGAAGGCGTACTCGATGTCGGGCATGACTGTCATCCTAGCCGGTCATGCTGCACGGCCGGTTGCGTTCCGCTCCGGGTCTCGCGGGCTTCGGATCCTCATGGGGCGGTCGTATCCGGCACGTTCCGCGGGTCATCCGGTTCGAATCGGCCGGATCGAGGCCGTACCTCGTCAATTCGGCGCGTGTTGTGAGCATTCCGTGCATCTCGGCGGCTCTGCGGTGCTTAACTGGTCGGATACGCTCGTCGGGCGAGGATCCGGTCGGGGGGCTGGCGCAGGTCCGCGGCGACCGCCAAGGTCCACGCGGAGACGCCGCCTCAGCGCGAGGACGCGGCCGCTGCCCGCTTCCGACCCGGCGTGATCCGGACGGTCGGCTCGTGGCCGTTTGAGCCGTTGCGACCGTTGCCCCGGCCCGCGTCGTCGGCGAACGACACGTCGGACAGGGGCACGAGCGGCTCGCCCCGGAGCACGCGATCGAGGTACTCCCCGGTCGCCGAACCGGCCGTCGACGCGACCTTCTCGGGCGTGCCCTCGGCGATGATCCGGCCGCCGCGCGCGCCGCCGTCCGGCCCCAGGTCGATGATCCAGTCGGCCGTCTTGATCACGTCGAGGTTGTGCTCGATGACCAGGACCGTGTTGCCGCCGTCCACGAGCCGATGGAGGACCTCGAGGAGCTTCTCGACGTCGGCGAAGTGGAGCCCGGTCGTCGGCTCGTCGAGGACGTACAGCGTCTTGCCGGTCGCCCGCCGCGACAGCTCGGTCGACAGCTTGACCCGCTGCGCCTCGCCGCCCGACAGCGTCGTCGCCGGCTGGCCGAGATGGACGTAGCCGAGGCCCACGTCGTACAGCGTCTGGAGCTTCACTCGGACGTTCGGCACGGCCGAGAAGAACTCGACCGCCTCGCCGATCGTCATCTCGAGCACGTCCGAGATCGACTTGCCCTTGAAGCGCACCTCAAGCGTCTCCTTGTTGTAGCGCTTGCCGTGGCAGGTCTCGCACGGCACGTAGACGTCGGGCAGGAAGTGCATCTCGATCTTGATC
>JBKJOK010000290.1:0-20323 GCA_046595595.1 Candidatus Limnocylindrales bacterium | reverse complement strand
GCCACCGTGCTCGGTCGACAGCGGGGCGTATTCGATGATCACCCGCTCGTCGCCCTGGACCAGGCTGTAGACGAGAAGCTGGTCGGGGCGGGTATCGAACTCGAGGTGCTCGAACGAATCGACGTTCAGGCTGATCGAGATCGGGGTGAAGTAGGTCGACATGTCCGGGTCGTCGATGACGATCCGCTCGACCCAGCCGGTGCCGTGGGCGACGAGCTCGCGGCCGCGCAGGAAGCGGTAGGAGACCGTCTGCTTCAGGAGCGGGCGGAGCAGGTTCTGCATGTCGATCCGGCTCGTGACGATCCCCTGGTTGACGAAGAACTTCGCGGTCGGGACGGTCGTCACGGCGGGCTCCTCGGCAGGCGAGCGGTCGATGGTTCGGTTGGCGGCGGTGGGCAAGCCGGATGGTACCCCAGCGACCCATGAGATCGGATGCTGAATTGGGTGCATCGTCGAGCCGGCATGGAACGGGCCATCCGGCCCGCTGCGCCTCCGGCCGTCGGTCGTGCACCTCGTGCATCAACGGACGGCCGGTCGGGCTCGGGTGGCGCCGTGCGGGGGGGTTCAGGCGTCGTTCCATGCACGGGGTGCGTCAATCGGAGGCTGGACCGGCCGTGCGGATGTCGTCGGGACGGTTCAGGCGTCGGTTCATGCACTCGGCGCATGAACGGCGGGCGGGGGCGCCGTGCCGATCGCTGGTCGGGGGCGCCGGGCTCGCCTTTCATGCGACGGCCCGTATGATCGCTGCATGCTGCTCGCGGTGGACATCGGCAACACCAACGTCACGACCGGTCTGTTCCGGAACGGGGCGCTGGTGGCGACGCGCCGGGCGACGACCCACGCTCGCGCCACCGCGGACGAGTTCGAGCACCTGCTCGACGCCCTGCTCCGGCTCGACGACGCGACCTTTGCCGACGTCTCGGCGATCGCGACCTGTTCCGTCGTCCCGGCCCTCAGCGCCTCGCTCGAGGCCGTGGCCGCGCGCCGGGAGCGGTCCATCCTCATGGCCGCGGCCGGCACCGTCCCGCTCGCGATCCGCGTGGACCGCCCCGCGGAGGTCGGAGCGGATCGCCTGGTCAACGCCCTTGCCGCCGCCCGGATCCACGGGACCCCGGCAATCGTCGTGGACTTCGGCACGGCCACCACTCTCGACTGCGTGGCCGCTGACGGGGCGTACGTCGGCGGGGCGATCGCGCCGGGGCTGGAGCTGGGCCTCGAGGCGCTCGCGGCACGGACCGCCAAGCTGCCCCGGATCGAGCTGCGCGCGCCGGACCGCGCGATCGGGCGTGACACGGTCAGCGCGATGCAGTCCGGGACCGTGTTCGGCTACCAGGCCCTCGCGGGCGGGCTGATCGCCCGGGTCCGGCGCGAACTCGCCGACGCCGCGGGGGTCGAGACCTCCGGCGTTCGCGTGATCCTGACCGGCGGGCTGTCGGCGGCGCCATGGGCGCAGGCGATCGAGGGGGTCGACGCGATCGACCCGGACCTGACGCTCAAGGGCCTCGCGATCCTCTACGCCGAGGTCGGGGGTGGGCAGCCGCTCGAGCTCGGGCTGCCGACGTGACCGACGTGACCGACGTGACCGACGTGACCGACGTTACCGACGGGACGGCCGCGGAGGGTCCGGGCGCGAGCCCAGGGGCAGGTCGCCTGGCCGGGCGCCTGGTCGCCGTCGGGGTCACGGGCTCGATCGCCGCCTACAAAGCGGCAGATCTCGTCCGCCGCCTCCGCGACGAGGGCGCCGACGTCGTCGTTCTGATGACCCCGTCGGCGACCCGCTTCGTCGGTGAGCTGACCTTCGCCGCCCTGACCCGTCACCCGGTCGAAACCGACGTCGGGGGCCTCCTGTCCGACCAGCGGATCGGCCACATCGTGATCGCTGACAGCGCCGACGCGATCGTCGTGGCGCCCGCAACCGCCCACTGGCTGGCCGCGATGGCGACCGGTCTGGCGGGCGACACGGTGACGGCGACGTGCCTCGCGACCGCCGCACCGGTGGTGGTCGCACCGGCGATGGACGGTGAGATGTACGGTCATCCGGCGACCCAGGCCAACGTTGCCCGGCTCCGCGACGACTTCGGCTACCCGATCGTCGAGCCCGAAGCCGGACCGCTCGCGAGCGGCCAGACCGGCCGCGGCCGCCTGGCCGAGACGCAGGCGATCGTCGACGCCGTCGTCGCGGCGATCGGCGAACAGCCCGTCCGCGCGCCGGATTCGGCCGACCGTCCGCCGGTCGTGGGCGAGGTGCACGACGCCGACCTCGAGGGTCGCCAGATCGTGATCTCAGCCGGTGGCACGGCCGAGCCGATCGATCCCGTCCGGTTCATCGGCAACCGCTCGACAGGCAAGATGGGCATGGCCCTGGCCGAGGCAGCCCTGGCCCGCGGCGCACGGGTCACGCTCGTCGTCGGCCACGTCAGCGTCCCGCTCCCGCCGGGCGACCGGATGCTCGTCCTCCACGCCGAGACCACCGCCGACATGGGCGAGGCCGTGACTGCGGCCCTCGTCGGCGCCGACGCGCTGCTCATGGCCGCCGCCGTCGCCGACTTCCGGCCGCGTGAACGGGCCGACGCCAAGATCACCCGAGACGCCGGACTGACCCTGGCCCTTGAGCCGACGGAGGACATCCTGGCCGGCGTCGGGGCCGCCGTCGCCGACTTCCCGCCCGGCACGCCGCGCCCGTACCTCGTCGGGTTCGCCGCCGAGACCGGCTCCCTCGGTCGGGCCGCCGACAAGCTCCGGCGCAAGGGCGTCGATCTCCTCGTCGCCAACGACGTTGCCGAGGAGGGCTCGGGCTTCGGCACGGACACGAACCACGTCTGGATTCTCAGTGCCGACGGATCGCAGGTGGACCTGCCGCTGCGCTCGAAGCGGGCCGTGGCCGACGAGATCCTGGACCGCGTCGCCGCGGCGCTGGACGCCCGCGATGGGGCCGCGCAGACTGATCCGATGCCAGAGGAGAGCCGAGCGTGAGTGCCAGTGCCGAGACCGTCCGTCGCCTGACCGTCGGCGACATCGCCCGGCTCCATGCCGACGGCCAGCGGATCGCGATGCTGACCGCCTACGACTACCCGACCGCGAAGCTCCTCGATGAGGCCGGCATCCCGATCCTGCTCGTCGGGGACTCGCTCGGCCGGGCCATGCTCGGCTACGAGAACGAGATCCCGGTCTCGATGGCCGACATGCTCCACCACACCGCGGCCGTCAGCCGCGGCGCCAAGCGGGCGCTCGTCGTCGGCGACCTGCCCTTCCTGAGCTACGCCACGCCCGACACCGCGGTCGCCAACGCCGGCCGCTTCCTGTCCGAGGCGGGCGCCCAGTCGGTCAAGCTGGAGGGCGGGGTCCGGACGGCGCGCACGATCGAGGCGATCGTCAAGGCCGGCATCCCGGTGATGGGCCACATCGGATGGACCCCGCAGGCCGCCAACGCCGTCGGGAGGGTCCGGGTCCTCGGCAAGAGCCGCGAACAGGCCCGCGCCCTCCTTCACGACGCCCTCGCGGTCCAGGAGGCCGGCGCCTACGCCGTCGTCCTCGAGCTCGTTCCGGAGCAGCTCGCCGCCGCGATCACCGAGCGCCTGAAGATCCCGACCATCGGGATCGGGGCCGGCGCAGGGTGCAGCGGCCAGGTCCAGGTGATCACCGACCTGCTCGGTCTGGAGACATGGCACCCGAAGCACGCGAAGCCGTACGCCGATCTGCGCGGCACGATCCTCGCCGCCGCGACCGCGTGGGCGGCGGACGTGTCCGCCGGTACGTTCCCTGGGCCCGAGCAGACCGTTCGGATGGAGGACGGCGTCCTCGAGGAAGTCCTCGGCCGGACCGACTCCGACCGCGGCCAGAACCTGATTCAGGGTGGGATTCCCCTGGATCGGGACCTGTAAGCCGCACGACTGTTCGGGTCCCCGGAGGCCCGAGGACGAGCCCCGCGAGGCCATCGGCCGGTGCAATGGTCCCAACCGACCCGTGACTTCCGGCCCCCGAACCGGGGGTCACATGACCGCCATAACGGTCTGCCTGTCCCTGTCTCGCGCACCCTCGACCGACGACGCTGCATTCATCAGATCAGTCAACCGCAGCAGAAGAGAGTGTGGATCATGAACGGTCGATTGCAGCGCCTGGGCATCGGGCTCGTCTTCATCGGGATCGCGTTCTTCGCGGCCGGTGGGTACACCTTGATCAAGACGCAGGCCGGGGCGACCGCGCTTCAGAGCTTCAGCGCCGCCCAGAACGTCAAGCTCAACTACAACGACCAGGGCCTGCTCGTCGATCGCGGCGAGACCGCCGGCGCCGACAAGATCATGTCGCTCCTCGTCAACGACTGGGGCTACGCGGTCGACAAGGGCGAGCTCAATCCGAACGACCCCCTCGTCAACACGGCCAGCGAATACATGTACCAGATGGCCACCATCGCCTACCACACCTTGAATGCCAAGACGACCGTCACGATCCCAGAGGACGTCATCGTCGATGGAGTGCTCGTCACCAAGGCCGGTGACTACGAGTTCGTCAACGACGGGCGCTACTGGACCGGCTTCGACCGGACGAACCCGATCGAGGGTGCGGCCCGCGAGAAGATCTGGACCGGAACCGCCCACGCCCTGATCGCCGAGCTCGGCGTCGGCAGCGTCACCGCCTCGGCTCTCACGATGGGCCTCGGCATCGCCGCCCTCTTCGCCCTCGTCGGCGCGACAGTGGTCCTGACCGGCCTCGGCCTGGTCTGGGCGACGCGAGCCGGGACCGAGAAGGTCAAGGCTCCGGTCTTCAAGCCGGCAACCAACCCCGCCTGACGGGACTCGCGGGTCGGATGACCCGCAGCAACCAACCAACGAACGGCGAGCGGCCCTTGGGCCCTCGCCGTTCGACGTCTGCCCGGCACGCCCGCCGGGCTCGATGACGTAGCCTCTGCTGCGATGACCGACACGCTGCCCGCGACGCGGGTGCTCCACACCCGGGCTGAGCTCCGCGACGCGCTGGCCGGAGTCCCCCGGCCGATCGGACTCGTTCCGACGATGGGCTGGCTGCACGAGGGCCACCGGGCGCTGATGACCCGAGCCCGAGCGGAGAACGCCACGACGATCGCGACGATCTTCGTGAATCCTCGCCAATTCAACGAGGCGGCCGACTACCAGCGCTATCCACGCAACGAGACGCGCGACCTCGCGGTCTGCGCCGACGAGGGGATCGACCTGGTGTTCGCCCCGGCCGTCGACGAGGTCTATCCGCCGGGCTTCGACACCGTCGTGTCGGTCGGAGCGGTGGCCCGGCCCCTCGAGGGCGCGGCCCGGCCCGGGCACTTCGAGGGCGTCGCGACGGTGGTCGCGATCCTGTTCGAGATGATCGGCGCGGACCGCGCGTACTTCGGCCAGAAGGATGCACAGCAGGTCCTCGTCATCGGCCAGATGGCCCGCGACCTCGCGATCCGCACCGAGGTCATCGCCTGCCCGACCGTCCGCGAACCGGACGGCCTTGCCCTCTCGTCGCGCAACGTCCACCTCTCCCCCGCCGAGCGTGCCGCGGCCCCCGTCCTGCGTCGGGCGCTGCTGGCCGGGCGGATGAGCTGGGCGGCGGGCGAGCGATCCGCCGACGCCCTGCGGGCGACGATGAACGCGACGCTCGCCGAGGAACCGCTGGCGATCCCGGCCTACGTCAGCGTCGCCGACGGACGGACCCTTTCTGAACTGGACCGGATTGACGACGGGGCGCCGGCTCTCCTGTCGCTCGCGGTCCGCTTCGGCTCGACGCGGCTGATCGACAACGAGCCCCTCGAGGCGGCGCTCCACCCGAGCTGAGCCGACGGCACGGGACGACCCTCCCGTGCGCTTCAGGGTCTTCATCGCTCGCGGTCCCGGCCCGGCGCGGCGTAGCGTCCGGCCATGGACGAATCAACCGACTTCCGCCCCATCCTCGTCGTCGCCGCGCTCGTCATCGGCGGCGCGGTCGTGGCGGGCAACCTGTTCATGGGGGGCCAGGTCTCGACGATCCTGTCGACGGTCGGTGCCTCGATCGACACGCCCGGATCGGGCGGCGGTTCCGGGGTGACCGACGGGAGCGCCCCGCAGCCGACCGCCCGGCCGGTCGCCACGAGCAACGGCCGGGTGGTGAGTGCCGCGGCGCTGCCCCCGGCCCTGCTGATCGTTCGCACCGGAACGATCACGCTCGAGATCCCCGACGTGGAAGCGGCGATCCGCGCCGCCGACGGCGCGGTCACCCGGGGTGGTGGCTACATCGACGGCTCGACGCGGTCCGCCGCGAGCGGCGGCACCGGCGGAACGGTCGGTTACCGCATTCCGAGTCCGGCCTGGGACACGACCCTCGACGAGATCCGCCGGATCGCGACGACGATCCGGGCCGAGGAGATCAAGACCGAGGAGGTCTCGGGCCAGGTGGTCGATCTCGGCGCCCGGATCGCCAACCTCCGGACGACGGAGGCGGCGCTCCAGGCCATCATGGCCCGCGCGACCGCGATCAAGGACGTTCTGGAGGTCCAGGAGCAGCTGACCTCGACCCGCGGCGAGATCGAGCAGCTCGTCGCGTCAAAGGCGGACCTCGTCGACCGGGCCTCGTACGGCAGCCTGACGGTGACGTTCGGCCTGCCGCCCCGGCCCGACTCAACCGCGACACCCGTCGCCAGCCCCGGCTGGAACCCCGGCGCCGACGTCGAAGAGGCGAGCGGCCAGCTCGTGTCGATCGGCCAGGCGACGACCTCGCTCGGGATCTGGCTGGCGATCGTCGGGTTGCCGCTGCTGATCGCTGGCAGCGTCATCGCCTTCGGATCGCTCCAGCTCGTCCGGCTGGCGCGCTGGATCCTCGCCCGGCGCGATCCGACCGCGGATCCGGCGGGCTGAGCGCGGCGAGACCGCGGCCGGCGATCCCGGCTCGGTCGCTCAGGCGGCCGGCACGTCCGTCGCCACGGCCAGGATCGCGTCGATGTCGAGATGCTCCGCGACGAGGCCCTTGATCAGGGCGATCTTCTCGAGGTCCGCCGGGTGCGTCTTGACGAGTAGATCGTGGACCGCCGAGGCGACCGCGTACGTGTCCTCGGGCACGATCGTCGCGAACAGGTCGGCCTGACGGATTGCGGCGAGAACCGCGTCGCGCGGCCGGTAGCCGCCGGTCAGGACCAGCCCGATCGCCGCCCCTTCGTGGCCTTCGACATTGGCGGTCCGCTCGTTCGTCGCCTCGGCAGCGATCCGTGCGATCCGGGCCGCCTCGGCCGCCCCGGCGACCCGGAAGTGGCGGGCGAGATGGGCGGTGGTCAGGGTCAGGATCACGTCCTCGCGATCGCCCGGCACGATGACCAGCGTTCCCGGCCCCACCCGCTGGAGCATGTGGCTGGGCTCCATCGCCCCGATCGCGACCCCGTCGATCACCCGGTCGAGGTCCGGTCCCGCGTGGATCGTCTCGCCGCCGACGCCCTCCAGGACCATCCCGAGGGTCGGGTTCGAGAGGATCGGGCGGACCGGCAGGACGCCGAGGAGGCGGATGCCGTGGATGGCCAGGCCGCGCTCGAGGACCTCGGCGATCCCGGGCTGGGCGTCGAGGTCGACCTTGTTCACGATCGCCCCGGCGACCGGCACGCCGTGGGCGGTGAAGTGCGACGCGTTGAGGACGATCTCGTCGATCGGCCGGCCGACGCCGCCCTCGCTGACGATGATCGCCGGCGCCCCGAGCATCTCGGCCACGACCGCGTTCGACAGGCCGATGACCGCGCCCACCCCGGCGTGGCCGGTCCCCTCGATCAGGAGCATGTCGTTGCCGGCCCGGAACGTGTCGCGGGCGGCGAGGATCCGGGCGCCGAGGTCCTCGACGACCTCGCCCGCGATGTACTTCTTCGTGAACCCGCGCGGGATGTGGACCGGGCTCATGTTCGCGTAGTCGGCGGCGAGGTCGAACACCTCGTGCATGAGAACGGCGTCCTCGTCGGCCGGCTGGCCGTGGTCGATGACCGTCCGCTGGCCGACCGGCTTCATGAACGCCGTCTTCAGCCCGGCCTGTTCGAATCCGTTGAACAGCCCCAGCGAGGCGGTCGTCTTGCCCCGGTTCTGGCCGGTCGCGGCGAGGTAGAGCTGCCTCATGCGCGCCTGCCCGTCGGGGCTCCCCGGGCGGCCCCACGGCCGGCCCCACGGATTGCCGCTGCCCTGCCGGTCATCGGGCGACACCTGCGCGAGTTCGAACCTGGCCAGATGGTCATGGGTGGAACGTTAGGCGCGACGAGGGCCG
This sequence comes from Candidatus Limnocylindrales bacterium, assembly GCA_046595595.1. Taxonomy (GTDB): domain Bacteria; phylum Chloroflexota; class Limnocylindria; order Limnocylindrales; family CSP1-4; genus CF-46. The sequence continues at coordinate 12,103 of JBKJOK010000290.1, read as the reverse complement.
CCGTCACGGCCATTCGGGCCCCGAGGTCATCGGCAGCCGTGCGGGCGGGAGGGCCCGAACGGCGCGGCCAAGCGAAACCTGTTGCGATCAACGCGCCCAACGTTCCCGGGATGACCGTTTGGCCGGAACGAAACCGCAGGAGTCGACCGAATCACGACTCGTGCCGACCCACGCCGGGCGGGCGTCTACCACGACCCATCCCGCTCCGGTGCGCTCGGACGCTAGCCGCGACTGGCGGTCTTGCGCTCGATCAGGGCGACCGCATCCCGGAGGCGCGACAGCGTCTCCGCGTCGATCGCGTCCGGCTCGAGATACGGCCCGAGGCGCTCCATGACGTCGGTGACGAGGCCGAGGAAGACGCTCGCGTCGGCCTGGTAGAACTGCGGCTCGTTGTTGTAGCGGACGAGCGTCAGGCGGCCCTGGAGGACGCGCCGCTCCTCGACGTGGGCGACCTGGGTCGCGAAGTTGTGGCCCTGGATGCCGTCGGGGTTGTTCAGGAAGTTCAACGCGTTGTCGATCGCCAGGCCGAAGCGCGCCCGCCAGGCGACGAGGCGCTCGTGGACCTCGGCCGGGATCCGGACCTCGGCGACCTCCTCGAAGACTTCGGGGGTCACGGTCAGCAGTCCGACGAGGGTCGTGCCAGCCCGTGGGCCGAGCATCACCTGGAGGCTGCGCTCGAGGGTAAAGACCTCGGAATCGAAGCGCGGGCTGGTGATGACGTCGGTCAGGAGGTCCTCGACGTTGTCGAGGGTGCCGGGCTCGGCCACCGCGTTGGCAAGGTGGAGGATCTCCTCCTTGAACAGGAACTTCTCTTCGTGATCGAGCATGGCGCCGATGGTAGCAGCCGCCCGATCCGGGTCGATGAGAGGCACATATGTTTCGCGCGCGCAGCTCACCGTGTCACGGACGTCGCCAAGCCGATCCCCAGGACTGACAAGACGAGCCACGCCCGTCCGACGCGGGCTCAAGTCCGCGCTGCGCGCTCAGTGCGCACTGCGACGAACGGCGAGCCCATCAAGGGCGCCCAGCCGTCGTTTTGCGCAGCACGCGCGCACGTTGTCGGCGGAAGGCCGAGAATCGTGGCCACCCGGGCGGTCGACCGCCCTTCCTTCGTCGCAACGCTCAGCGACTGGGCAGCCGACGGCGCGGGTTGGCGCGGCGCGGGTTGCTCGGCGCGGGATGGCGCCGCCGGGCCGCTCTACGGGTAGAGGCCGCGCATCGCGGTGGCGTCGGCGACGCGCTGGACGGCCAGCAGGTAGGCGGCGGTGCGCATGTCGATCTGGTCGCGTTGGGCGATCGCGAGCGTCTCGCTGAATGCCTTGACCATGATCTCCTTGAGCTTGGCGTTGACGACGCTCTCGCTCCAGTGGTCGCGGTTCAGGTCCTGGACCCACTCGAAGTAGCTGACCGTCACCCCGCCGGCGTTGCACAGGATGTCCGGGATCATGAACTTCGACTTCTTCCAGAGGATCTGGTCAGCGTCGGGGGTCGTCGGGCCGTTGGCCGCCTCGGCGATCAGGCGAGCCTTGATCCGGTCCGCGTTGCGGCTCGTGATCTGATTCTCGAGGGCGGCCGGGATCAGGATGTCGCAGTCGACCTCGAGGACGGCCGCGTTGTCGATGTCGGTCGAGCCCGGGAAGCCCTGGACCGTGCCGTGCTCCTTCTTCCAGCCGATGACCCGTTTGATGTCGAGTCCGTCCGGGTTGTGGATGCCGCCGGTCGAGTCGGAGACGGCGACGACGGTCGCGCCCTCGTCGCTGATCAGGGTCGCCGCGATCGAGCCCGCGTTGCCGAAGCCCTGGATCGCGACCCGTGACTTGTCGAGTTCCATGCCCAGGTGACGGACGGCCTCGATGATGCAGAAGACCGTGCCCCGAGCAGTCGCCTCGTTGCGGCCCTCGGAGCCGCCGAGGCTGATCGGCTTGCCGGTCACGACGCCCGGGACCGTGTAGCCCTGGTGCATCGAGTAGGTGTCCATCATCCAGGCCATGATCTGGGCGTTCGTGTTGACGTCCGGGGCCGGGATGTCGCGCTCGGGCCCGATCAGGACCTCGATCTCGGTGAAGAAGCGCCGGGTCAGCGCCTCGAGCTCCTTCTGGCTGAGCTTCTTGGGATCGACGATCACGCCGCCCTTGCCACCGCCGTACGGGATGCCCACGACCGCACATTTCCAGGTCATCCACATCGCGAGGGCCTTGACTTCCTCGAGGCTCACGTCCTGGTGATAGCGGATGCCGCCCTTGGCCGGGCCGCGGCCGAGGTTGTGCTGGATGCGGTAGCCGGTGAAGACCTGGACGGAGCCGTCGTCCATCTTCACCGGGAAGTGGACGGTCAGCTCGCGGCGCGGCTCGCGCAGGACGCGGCGCAGGCCGGGATCGAGGTTGAGTCGCTCGGCGGCGAGATCGAACTGCTGCTGGGCGACCAGCCAGGGATCGATTGACGCGGCGACGTGCTCGGTCGTCATGGTGTGGGACGGACCTCCGTGGTGACCGATCCCGCCTGGACCGGCCCGGAACAGCGGGTCGTCTCCCGGACGACCCCACGGGGCGCCGGTCGCGTGTCGGGCGATCGGCGCGTCAGATGTCGCCTCCGAGTATAGACGGGCGGCACCGTTCCGGTCCTCTTCCATTCTCCGTAGCGCAACGTGGCTGCAACGTTGCCGCAACCTTGCCTCCCGGTCCGGACCCGGCTGGTCCGGGTGCGCGATCACGGGCTCGGCCGCGACCCGCGGAAAGCGTCCGGACCCGGCCCGGTCCGGACCCCGGTCCTCAGCGCTTGTAGAGGACCGCCGCGCCGACGCAGCCCGGCCCGAGATGCGGCCCGACCGACGGGCCCACGATCGCGGACGTGACCGCATCCCCGTCGAGTCCGGATCGGCGGAGGACCTCGGCCCGGAAGTCGTCGAAGTCGGGGGCCATCGTGTGCAGGAGGGCCAGCCGCTCGATCGGGCGGGCGGTGATCATCTCGATGCACCGCTCGCGCGACCTGGACCGGGTCCGTGGCTTGTCGGCCGTCTCGACCTTGCCCGCCTCGACCGCGATGATCGGCTTGACCGACAGAAGCGTCCCGATGACGGCCTGGGCGCCGCTGATCCGGCCGCCCTTCTTGAGGTACTCGAGGGTCTCGAGCGAGACGTACATCCGGAGATCCGAAGCACGATCGTTGAGGGTGTCGGCGATCTCAGCCGCGCTCAGCCCTCGATCGGCCAGTTCCTGGCCCATGAAGCACAGGATGGACTCGGCCATCGAGGCACCCTGCGAGTCGACGATGTGGATCTCGCGCTCGGGCATCATCGACTTCGCGATCTCGGCCGACTTGATCGAGCCCGACAAGGTGCCCGCCACGTGGACCGACACGATCGCGTCGGCGCCCTCGGCGAAGACGCCGTCGTAGATCGCCTTGAACTCACCGGGGCTCGAGGCGGCGGTCTTCGGGAACGGCGCGTCGGCGGCGGTCATCCGATCCCAGAACTCGGCCGTCGTCAGGTCGACGCCGGCTCGATAGGTGTCGTTGCCGAAGGTCACGACCAGCGGAACCACCCGGATCCCGGCGGCTTGGGCCGCGACGGGGTCGAGGTCGGACGCCGAGTCGGTCACGAAGACGATGCGGGCCACGGGCTCCTCCAATGCGATCTCCCGACCGATGATACGGGACCGCAACGCGCCCGATCCGTCGGGCGAGCGAGCGGCCCAGGCGTGCCGGGCCTCAGACGCTGCGGGTCCTGGCGGGTGCCGCCGTTCCGACGACGTGCTCGAACCGGCGCAGGCGATTGAGGGGCACGAGGGCGAGCAGCAGGAGCCCGAGGGTGGCGACGAGGATCCCGTCGATCCCGAAACGCTTCGCAGCCTCCGCGCCGACGAAGCTGCCGACGATCTGGCCTACCGCCAGGAATACCGAGTACAGGCCCATGATCGCGCCGCGGTCCGACGGATACGCCTCGCTCATGTCGGCGAGCAGGCCGAGGGCGGCCGGGGTTGCCCCGGCCAGGACGAACAGGCCCACGGCGGCGAGCACGCCGGCAGCCAGGGCGAACACCGGCGCCGATGCGAAGTGGTTGACGATGCCGGCACCGATCACGCTCAGGGCCCCACCGCCGATCCCGTAGAAGATGATCGTGGTCCGCCGGTACTTCCTGAATCGGTCACCCCAGAAGACGAGCCCGGCGAAGAACACGATCAGGGCCACGCCGAGGCCGAGCGCGATCTGGGCGCCGACGAAGCCGCCCATCAGGGCCTGGTCGGCGAAGCGCGGATCGGGCACCCGGATCAGCTGGAAGAGCGACTGGGTGGCCCACAGGCCGAGAGCGGCGTTGATCGCGATCCAGGTCGGAGCGAGCAGCCAGACGTGCGAGCTGAGCAGGACGGTGGCGTAGCGCCGCCAGCCCGTGTGCTCGCCTGACATCGCCGCCTTCTCGCCCGGCGGATCGCCGATTCCGTATCGATAGATCAGGAGCGACACGACGTAGAAACCGGCGTTCAGCAGGAACGCATCGCGCTGGAGCCCGCCCCACACGCCCGGGATCCCGTCGTACAGGATCCCGGCCGCGACCGCCCCGGCGCCGATGCCGGCCAGGGTCGCGCCCTCGAATCGGGCCGACGCCTGCCCGCGCAGCAACTCGTTGCCGGCGGTCGCCATCGCGATGAAGCCGAGGATCGACGGGACCGACGCCGCGGTGCTCGCGCCCTCGAGCAGGCGCGTCCCGCCGATGACGAAGAGGTCCACCGAGGCCCACGTCAGGATCGCCGCGATGATCCCGAACAGTGGCCCGATCTGCATGACCCGGTGGTGGCCGATCCGGTCCGACAGCAGCCCGAACGGCGTCGAGAGGATCAGCTCCGAGACGTAGAACAGGGCGGTCATCGTCGCGAGCGTCACCTCGTCGACGTGGGCGCCGCCGTAGTCGCTCTCGAGCCGGGCGAGGTAGAAGATCAGGAGCCCGCCGGTCAACCCCGTGCTGAAACGCAGGGTGAACGTTCCGACGAAGACGGCGTACAGCGATCGCACGTGGCTAGGGTAGCGGGCCGGCGGCCTACAATCCGGCCATGCCCGACCGACCTCTCGTGCCCCAGCCGCTCGCCCGCGGCGCGCATGGAGCGGTGGTCGCACCCCATCACCTCGCGACGGCGGCCGGCCTCGCGATCCTGCGGTCCGGGGGCCATGCGGTGGATGCGGCGATCGCCACGAACGCTGTCCTCGCCGTCGTCCTCCCGTCGGGCTGCGGGATCGGCGGCGACGCGTTCTGGCTGGTCTGGGACGAGACCGCCGGTCGACAAACCGCGCTGAACGGCTCAGGACGAGCGCCGGCCAGCGCCAATGCCGCGGCGCTCCGAGCTGGCGGCCTCGCGACCCTCCCCTACCGCGGGCCGCTCACGATCACGGTGCCGGGCGCCGTCCGCTCGTGGGGCGACATCCATGAGCGCCACGGACGACTGTCGCGGGCGGAGATCCTGGAGCCCGCGATCCAGCTCGCGTGGGACGGCTTCCCGGCCTGGGACGGGTTCATCTCCGCCGTCGAGCGCGCGCTGCCGACGGTGGTCGAGGCGCTCGGCACACGCTCCGGATTCGAGCGGGTGTACCGGCCCCACGGCCGGGCCTGGCGACCGGGCGAGCGCGTCCGCCTGCCGGCCCTCGCGGCGACCCTCGAGCGCCTGGCCGACGTCGGCTTCGACGACTTCTACGACGGCGACATCGGCGAGCGCCAGGCCCGCGGGCTGGCGGCGACGGGATCGGGGGTCACCGTCGACGACCTCCGGGCCCACACCTCGACGTGGACTGAGCCGATCGCGACCGACTATCGTGGCGTCCGGGTGACGACCCACCCGCCGAACAGCTCGGGCATCGTCGCCCTGGAGCTGCTGAACATCCTCGAGACGTTCGATCCGCCGCCGGCCGGCGCCTTCGGTCCGACGGGCGTGGACGACGCCCGCTGGGTCCATCTCGGGATCGAGGCCGCCAAGCTCGCGATGACCGACCGCGATCGATGGCTGACCGACCCCGCGTTCCTCGACATCCCGGTGGAGCGGTTGCTTGCCAGGGACTACGCCGCGGAGCTCGCCGGCCGGATCGATCCGGAACGGGCGGCCCGCCCGCCCGCCGCGACCAACCCGCCCGGCGGCGGGACGATCTACCTGGCGACCGTCGACGCGGAGGGCAACGCCGTGAGCCTGATCGAGTCGAACTACATGGGCTTCGGCTCCGGCGTGGTCGATCCCGACACGGGCATTCACTACCAGAACCGGGGCTCCTACTTCTCGCTCGATCCGGCGCATCCGAATGTGCTTGCGCCCGGCAAGCGGACGCTCCACACACTGCTCCCCGGGATGCTGTTCCGAGCCGGAGAGCGGCGGCCGTGGATCGTGACCGGGGCGATGGGCGGCGACGCCCAGCCGCAGGTCCATGCCCAGGTCGTGTCGGCCCTCGTCGATGGCGGGGTCGACGTGGCGACGGCCGTCGGGGCGCCGCGCTGGTTTGTCGACGGCCATGAGCACTTCGCGCCACCGATCGACGTCCGGGCTGAGCGGCGCTACTCCGCGGCCGTCCTCGACACCCTCGAAACGATGGGTCATCCCGTGACGCGCACGATCCCGTTCAACGGCGCGCTCGGCCACGCCCACGCGATCGAGCTCGTCGACGGCGGGCCTGCCTCAGCCGACGGCTCGGTCGCCGCCGCGACCGACCCGCGCAGCGCCGGCCTGCCCGCCGTCTGGTAAGCCCGGGCTATCTCGTGCCCGTGCCCGGATCTGCGCTGGATGCGCGCCTGGCGCGCGCTACGACGGCTGGACCGGCCGGCAAGGCGCCCGGTCGGCCGGATTCGACCCATCGGCCGTCAAATTGTGCGCGTCGCGTGCGAAGTAGCGCCTGACGCGCCACTCGGGCGTCGCAACGCGCGCCACACGCACATCGCGAGCTACGACCTCGGATGGTTTGTGAGCAGGAGCAGCGCAGTTCAACGTCGCCATCGTCGCTCCGCTGCGCAAGCCAGGCCACTGCCCTCGTGGCAGAGGGGCGACAAGGGCAAGGCGACCCCGAGGACCGCAGGGGTCAACGCGGCGATGGCGTGCCCAGGCGCGCCAGCCATGTTCTAGACTCGCACCCACCGGTGGCGGGCTGCGCTCACACGACGCCGCCACCGGCCTTCCCCACCCGATCCAGGAGGCGTCCGTGACCTCGAACGTCGGCCAGAGCTATCCCTACACGAGCGAGACCGAGGCCGAACGCGCCGCCCGGATCGGGACGCTCGTGGCCGAGCGCGAGGGCCTGTCCGCAACCCTGTCGGCCGAGGCGACGCCGGTCGACGCGAACGAGCGCTGGTGGGTCTGGAAGTGCCCGACCGCGGGTTGTCCGGGCCTCCTCCATGTCGCGGGCTACGCGGTCGAGAAGCACGCCCTGTTCGTCGTCTGCGACGGGCCCTGCGCGAAGACGTTCCTCCGCTGAGCTCGGGAGCGGGGGCGCACCCGTTGGAACCGCCCACCGCGGGCGATCTGCGCGCAGCCCGTCGCCGGCTCGCCATCGACGGTCTCGGGATCGTCGTCAGCGCCCTGGGCTTCGGCTTTGTCTACGGCCTCACCGCTCGGAGCGTCGGCCATTTCTCGCCGATCGAGGCGATGGCGATGAGCCTGATGGCGTTCGGTGGCGCGGCCCAATTCGCGGCCATCGGGTACGTGGTCAGCGGCCTGGCCTGGCCGGCCATTGCTCTCCTGACGTTCCTCCTGAATGCCCGGCACGCGCTCTACTCGGCCGCGCTCGCGCCGTGGTTTCGCGGAAGGTCGCTCGGCGAGCGCGCGATTGCGGCCCACTTGCTCACCGACGAGGCATTCGCCTTGTCGATCGCCCACTTCCGGCGCCTCGGCCGCTTCGACTGGGTCGGCTACTGGTACCCCGCGGTCGTGACGACGCTCATTCCCTGGAACGTCGCCACGTTCGCCGGGGTGATGCTCGGCGACGCGATCGTCGAGCCGAGCCGGTTCGGGATCGATGTGATCTTCCCGGCAGCGATGGCCGGCCTGATGGTCGGCCTGCTGACTGGTCGGCGCGAGGTCGTGGCGGCGGTCGCGGGCGCCGCGCTCGGGGTCGTCGCGTCGCTCGCGGTCGGGCCGACGATCGGGATCATCGCCGGCGGCGTCCTGGGGCCCGTCGTCGGGCTGCTCGTGCCGGCGAGCCAGGCGCACGAGGAGGCGCCGATCGGGACGCCGGCCTCGGCGAGCCACTACGGGATGCCGCGGACGCCGGGCGGCCCCGCCAACAACGACGAGTCGGAGCCGCCGCCATGAGCCTCGAGCTCGTGCCGCTCGCGGTCCTGATGTTCGCGGTGACGTACCCGTCGCGGGCGATCGGGCTGCTCAACCCCGCGCTCGACCGCCTACCGCGCCAGGCCCTGGCCTACCTCCAGCTGGTCGGGCCCGCCGTCCTGGCAGCGCTCGCCGCGGTCAACGTCATCGTCGACCCGAACAACGGCCGGCCGCTGTTCATGGTCGGGTTGCCATGGCTGTCGGTGATCGCCTGCATCGCGATCGTCCGCTGGCGCCACAATCTCTTCCTCGGCCTCGCCGCCGCCGTGGCGATCGCGGTGATCGGCCGGTTGGCCGGCCTGCCCTGACCCGCGATCAGTCGCGGCGCGCCTCGAGCTCGACTTCGACGAGCAGCGACGGGTCCATGAGCCCAGCGACCTGGACGAGGGTCGCGGCCGGCCGGATCGAGCCGAAGATCTCTCCGTGGACGGCGCTCACGGCCGGAGCGTCCTCGATCCGGACGACATACATCCGGGTCCGGACCGCGTCCTCGAAACCGAAGCCGCCTTCCTCCAGCGCGCGCCGAACGATCTCCCAGCTGGCTCGCGCCTGGCCGGTCGCATCACCGGGATGGAGCGATCGGCCGTCGGGGCCCGCGTCGGTCGTGCCGGAGACGTGGCACGTGCCGCCGGCCACGATCGCCCGGCTGTAGCCGGCCGACGCCTCCCACGGGCCGCCCGACGAGATCCTCCGGCGCTCGGTCACCGGACGACCGGCCCTGCGGCCCGCCACTCCGCGACCACCGGATCCCGCCCAATCGCGAGCAGCAGGCCGGCCAGGAGCACGGTCCGGGGCACGATCGAGGCGATCTCGAGGTACTCCGCGGGCGAGTGATCCATCCCGCCGATCGGCCCGAGGCCGTCGATCGAGGCGACCCCCATCCCCGACGTCGTGTTCGCGTCCGACGCGCCGCCGGTCGCCGCGTCGCGCACCTCGAACCCGAGCCGGCGGGCGACCGCCTGGGCGTGCTCGACGAGGCGCCCCGACCGCTCCAGCTTCTCCATCGGCCACCAGCGGGCCATCGGCTCCAGTTCGGCGCTCGCGTCGGCGACGACCAGCGACCCGAGCATCGAGCGGATCTCGGCCTCGGCCGCCTCGAGATCGGCCCGCCGGATCGCCCGGACGTCCACCTCGAACGAACAGCGCTCGGCGACGACGTTCGGCCGCGTCCCGCCGTCGATGACCCCGACGTTGATCGTCACCCCATCCCAGCGGCCGTTGAGGGCGTGGAGCCGGGTCACGAGATCGGCCGCGGCCAGGATCGCCGATCGGCCCTTCTCGGGCTCGACGCCGGCGTGGGCGGCGCGCCCGGTGACCGTGACCCGGGCATCGAGGATCCCCTTGCGCGACGACACGATGTCGCCGTTCGCGCGGGCGCACTCCAGGACGAGGCAGACGTCCGACTCGGCCGCGATCTCACGGATGTGCGGGGTCGAGGACGGCGAGCCGATCTCCTCGTCCGGGTTGGCGACGTAGGTCAGGCGCTCGAAGGGCAGCGGCCCGGCGGCGACCAGGGCCTTGACCGCGTACAGCCCGGCGAGGAGCCCGGACTTCATGTCGGTGACGCCCGGCCCGCGGGCGATTCCGTCGGCGTCGATCGCGAACGGGCGCTCGGCGGCCGTGCCCGGATCGAACACCGTGTCCATGTGTCCGATCAGCAGGACCCGCGGTCCGCCCGGCGTCCCGAGGGCTCCGTCCCACGTCCCGACGACGGTCTGGCCGAGTCGACCGGCCGGATCCGGGACGAGCCGGACCCGCGCTCCGCGGCCCGCCATGAACGACGCCACGAACTGCCCGACCAGGTCGACGCCGGCCGGGGTGTACGAGCCGCAGTCGATGTTGACGAGCCGCTCGAGGTCGGCCAGGTAGGCGGTCTCATCGGACCGGACGGCGGCCTCGAGCGCGGTCAGCTCGGCGGCGGCCACGGCCGCCCCGGGAGCGGAGGAGGTCTGCATCGGATGAGTCTACGAGCCGGACCGTTCGCCGGCGATGCTGGTTGGTATCCTGCCCGGACTGTGCGACTCATCGAGATCCGCCTGCTCGAGGGCCCGAACGTCTACCGGCTCGAGCCGGTGGTCAAGGTCGAGGTCGCGATCGGCCGGCGGCGGACGTGGTACGGCGTCCGGAGTCCCGGCCGGCACCTCCTCGTTCATCTCGGGGCGGACGTCCCGGCCAAGGCCTGGCCGCTCGACATCGACGCGTTCGTCGCCTGGCTGCGCCGCCTCCGGGTCGATCACGGTGAGGGGCGCGGTGGCGTCGTCGTCCATCGCTCGTCGGACCCCGGCCACTGGATCGTCACCTTCCCGTGGACCGGCGCGGAGCGGGCCCACACACTCGCCGAGGCCGCCCTTGCCCTGACCGATCGAGACGTCTCCCCCGTCCGGCGGGCCCACCTGACCGGCGCCCAGGAACGGCTCCTCGCCCGCTGGACGGCCCGGATCGCGGAGGCCCGGACCACGCCGCCGGCCTGGATCCGCGACACCGACCGGCGAATCCCGATCGTGTCGATCACGGGCACGAACGGCAAGAGCACCGTGACCCGCCTGATCACCCACATCCTCAAGGTCGCCGGCCAGCGCGTCGGGACGACGACCTCCGACGGGATCCTCGTCGACGAGCGGCTCGTCGAGGCCGGCGACTGGACGGGCCCTGGTGGGGCGTGGCAGATCCTGGAGCGATCGGATCTCGACGTTGCCGTCCTCGAAACGGCCCGCGGCGGTCTCGTCCTGCGCGGGATGGGCTACGAATCCAACGACGCGAGCGTCGTCACCAACGTCTCGTCGGACCACCTCGACCTCCAGGGGATCCATACCCTGCCCGAGCTCGCCGAGGTCAAGTCGACCGTCGCCCGCGCGACACGCGAAGGCGGCTGGGCCGTCCTGAACGCGGATGACCGCCTCGTCGCCGCGATCGCCCGTCGGGTGCGCTCGAACGTCGCGATGTTCTCGCTCGGCGACGGCGGCGCGGGTGCGGGCGTGGTTCGCCGGGCCGTCGCCGGCGGCGGTCGCGGCTACGTGCTCCGCGACGGCTGGCTGATCGAGATCGACGGCCATCATGGGCCCGGCGCGGAACGTGGGGAGGGCACGGCCGGCGATCCCGTCGAGCATCGGATCATCGAGGTCGACCACGTCCCGATCACCCTCGGTGGCCTCGCCCGGCACAACGTCGCCAACGCCCTCGCCGCGGCCGGGGCCACGCGCGGGCTCGGGATCACCCTGGCCCAGCTCCGGGATGGCCTCGCCGACTTCCATCCGACCTCGGATCGGTCGCCCGGCCGGCTGAACCTCTTCCGGCTCGGGTCGCGCGTGGTCATCATCGATTTCGCACATAACGAGGCCGGAGTGAGCGCCCTGCTCGACGTCGCGGAGGGGATCGCCAGCGGCGCCGCAGGCCGGATGGCCCCGATCACCGCGATCATCGGGACGGCCGGCGACCGGCCCGACGACACGCTCCGGGGGATCGGCCGGATCGCCGGCAGGCGGGCCCAGCGGGTGGCCATCAAGGAGACGCTCAAGTACCTTCGCGGCCGGAGCCGCGAGTCGATCGTCGGCGAGATCCTGGCCGGCGTGACGGCGGGCCGCGTCGCGGCGGCGGATGTGCCCGTCTATGAGACCGAGACCGCCGCGCTCCGCTCCGAGCTGGCGCGCAACGGCGAGGGGCCCGCCAAGCCGGACTCGCCGCGCGTGATCGTCCTGATGTGCCACGAGGAGCGCGACGAGGTCTTCGCCCTGCTGGCCGAGCTGGGCGCCCGCCCGATCGACATCAGCGCCGAGCTCACCACGCTGATCCCGCGCTTCCAGGGTCGTTCCCGCCAC
>JBKJOK010000119.1:0-3800 GCA_046595595.1 Candidatus Limnocylindrales bacterium | reverse complement strand
CTCTCGCGCAGTAGCCGAAAAGCGTCATAGACGCACATGGACAGGAGGGCCGGCCCAGTTGGGCCGGCCCTCCTGCGTTACCCCAAGCGACTCAAGGGGCGACGGTGAACCGGGTGGACGCGAGCACGCTCGAGCGAGAATAGTCGGCCGAGAACTTGAGAAGGTCGACGCGACAATCGGCGCCACCACTCGCCCAGTTCCCATCGACCGACTCGCCCGCTACGAAACCCTGAGGCAGAGGACCGCCAGCGTAGACACTGAAGAACATGCCCCAAACTGAGCCGTCTTGATACGTCGAAGAAAAGACGGTTGAGTCGTTCGAATAGCAGATCGCGTGGGCCCAAGGCTTCCGTTCTTTCGTCGCATAGGCGACCCGGAACGCATCTCCGAACTGCAGGCCGCCGCTGGACAATCGTGCGCCCGACCCCGATTCGATCCAGACAGAGCTACTTGATACTCCGGCGTTTGCCGTTTCAACGCCGACGATCGACGCGGCGGGGCGGAGAACGGGCGAAAGGGCCAGGGCGGCGAGCGCGACGATGGCGGCGATGAGCAGCGCCTGAGCCATCACCCCGAGGGCGTGGCCGGCGGCCGTGCCGGATGTCGAGTTCGTATGCATTGAGGGACCTCCTGACGAGACGGCGAATGCCGGCTCAGCACTTCGGCAGCCCGGCTGACTTGCGCTGGCAAGACCCGTGGCGTTGCGTCACCGGATCACTCCGAGTTTGCCTTGATCGGTGCCAGCTCGTCCCTGAATCGAACGTGGCGTCGGACGTTGGTGGGTTCCGATCGTCCCGACGGTACGCCGGGGTCGGGCTGTTCGCAGCGGCCTGATCGAATCCTTTCCGGTTCTGGTGGTCCTGCGCCGTTCTGCGCTGAATGGGGGAGTGGCGCCGGCGGCGATCAGCCGCTGGTCGCTCCCGATCGCTTGGTTTCCCCCGGACAGGCGGGTGGATCGAGTGGGATCGTCACCCGCCGGGCCGATCGGCGACATGGGCGGTTCGTCCCGGGCCGTGGCCGGAGGTCAGGCCCCGCACCTGCCCAGACCGATCCGGACCGCGCCGGAACGTCGTTTCGGCGGTGCCTTCCGACACCGGAATCCCGCTGGCGGGATCAGCCGGCGAGCGTGCCTCCCGGCGTCGTGTCGTGGACCGCCACGTGCCCAAGGCCGCGTTCCACGAGGGCGGCCCGGAGCTGGTCCGGCGTGCCGGCAAGGATCGGAAACGTGCCGTAGTGCATCGGCGCCACGTCGCTGACGCCCAGGAACTCGACGGCCATCGCGGCGGCGGTCGGGTCCATCGTGAAGTGGCCGCCGATCGGCAGGAAGGCGAGGCTCGGGCGGAAGCGCTCGCCGATCAGGCGCATGTCCGAGAACACGTCCGTGTCGCCCGCGAAGTAGAACCGGTAGCCATTCTCGAGCTCCACCACGAAGCCGACCGGCTCGCCGAGGTACAGCGGCGACTCGGCACCCGCGTACATGTCGCCCGCCGAGTGATCCGCCCGGACCATCGTGATCTTGAGACCGGCGACCTCGACGGTGCCGCCCTTGTTCATCCCGATCAGGCCGTCCTTGTGGGCGTAGTTCCGGCCCAGCCACAGGCTCAGCTCGTGGATGCACGGCCAGGTCGGTCGGGTCCGGCTGGCGATCATCAGGGCGTCGCCGAAGTGATCGGAGTGGCCGTGGGTCACGAGCATCACGTCGCAGCGCTCGACGGTCGCTGCCGACCGCGGGCTCGACGGGTTGGAGAACCAGGGGTCGAGCAGGATTGTCTTCCCGCCCGGCGTCCGGACCTCCCAGCAGGAGTGGCCAAACCAGGTGATTGTGGTGGATCCGTCCAGGGCCATGGCGGTTGGGTCCTCCAGCATCGGGGTGTCGGATCGAGTGCGGTCCACCCGGCCCATCGGCCAACCCATCATCGCCGAACGGAGGCGCAGCGTGCCTCGGCTACACTCGGGCGGTGCCCGCCGAACGGATCGCCGAGAACCTCGCGTTCATCAACTGGACCGTCCTGACGGGCCTGGCGATCGGCTCGTTCGCGGCCGTCGTCCTCGCCCGGCTGCGGACCGAGGCGACCCGCGGCTACCTGGCCTTCACCGCCGCCTGTGCGGTGGCCATCGGGATCCTCGCCTTCCTGTCCGACCAGGCACTGCCGACGCTGGTCTCGGGGACGCCCATCCGGATCGATCCCGCATTTGACCTGCCGCGACGAATCGCGCTTGGCACCTTCGTCGTGCTCGCGGCCTGCTACGTGGTGGCCCTCGCCCGTCACCGGCGGGCGCCATGGCTGGCGAGCGCGGCCCTGGCGGCCGCCGGGGCCACCCTCGGGTTCGGGGCCCTGGGCTGGGGTGGCGGCTCATGGTTCGCGGTTCCGCTCCTCCTCCAGCTCGCCGTCCTGACCGTTGCGACCGGCGGCGTCTTCGCGGCGATGATCCTCGGCCATTGGTACCTCGTGACCCCGAAGCTGCCCGAGGCGCCGCTCATCCTGATCTCGCGGGTGCTGCTCGGGGTCGTCGCCCTCCAGGTGGCGCTGTTCGCGGTGTGGGTCTCGACCGGGGCCGGTCCCGGCGGCGGCGGTCCGTTCGCCGTCCTCGTCGGGCCGTGGGCGCTCTTCGTCTGGCTGCGCCTGATCGTCGGCTTGATCTTCCCGTTGATCGTCTCGTGGGCCGCGGTCCAGACGGCCCGCAGCCGCTCGATGGAGTCGGCGACCGGGCTGCTGTACATCAACGTCGGGACGATCGCGGCGGGCACGATCCTCGCGGCCGGCCTGTACTTCGGGGCCGGACTGCTCGTCTGATGCACGTCCGCGTCCGCCTCTTCGCGATCCAGCGCGAGCTCGCCGGCGCCCGCGAGATCCCGCTCGATCTTGCCGATGGCGCGACCGTCGAGGACGCCTGGACCGCGATCGTTGCCCGCTTCCCGGTTCTCGCGCCGGGCCGGGCCTCGCTCCGGTTCGCCCGCAACGGCGACTACGCCGAGCCGCTCACGGCCCTGGCCGACGGCGACGAGATCGCGTTCATCCCGCCGGTCAGTGGTGGCTCCGGAGATCGCACGGCTGGGGACGGCGACCGCGACCCGCACTCGACGGACCGGCGCATCCTCGAGCTCCACGACTCCCCGTTCCCGGCGACGATCCTGGCCGACCTCGAAGCCCGCCTCGCGACCGACGAGGACGGCGCCGTCGTCGGGTTCGTCGGGCGGACGAGGGTCACGCCCGGGACCCCGGCTCCGGGCCAGGAGGCCGAAGCGGCGCGCCACGCCGCCCGCGCCGTCGAGGCTCTCGAGTACGAGGCCCACGACTCGATGGCGATCAAGGTCCTGACCTCGATCGCCGACGAGATCGCCGAGCGCTTCGGCGTCGAGCGACTTGCGATCGTCCATCGCACCGGGGCGGTGCCGCTCGGTGCCCCGAGCATCGTCGTCGTCGCGGTGGCCGCCCATCGCGACGCCGCCTTCCGGGCCGCGCGCTACGCGATCGACGAGACCAAGGCCCGGGCACCCATCTGGAAGGCCGAGCAGTTCGCCGACGGCCAGGTCTGGATCGGAGCTCCGGCGCGGAGTGGCCCCGAGGCCAGCTGAGGAGCCGGCCGCGGAGCGGTCCGGGTTGCGATCATCCATTCAGAGGATGCGGACTCGCCCGTCCGGCACCTAGGCTCACGAGTACGCGGGGGATTGGGCCTCCGCGGCGTTGCGTGAATGGACCAGTGGACGCCGAACTGCCCGATCGCCACCCCATGGACTCGACCGGCCATGCCGCAGGCCTCCTGTACGGCCCGGCCGAGCGCGCCCGTGTCCTGCTCCA
>JBKJOK010000376.1:0-10750 GCA_046595595.1 Candidatus Limnocylindrales bacterium | reverse complement strand
GGGGGGTCCGTGCCGCGCGGATCAGGCGGGTCGGTTCGCCTTCACGGCGCGCGTCCGAGTTCGCGGATCGACCTCCCGGACCCGGCGCCCGATCGCCGTTCGGGCCGCGTCGAGCCGGAGGCCTTCCATGGCCCGCGGCTGGGCGGGCTCGAGGGCCGGCTTGCCGATCAGGAAGCCCTGGCCGAGGTCGACGCCGAGGGCGGTCAGCATCGCGAGGTCGGCGCGCCGCTCGATGCCCTCGGCGAGCAGCTGGGCGCCGATCCGTCCACCGAACGAGACGAACGCCTCGACGAGGGCCTGCTTGGCGTCGTCGCGGGCGATGCCGAGGACGATCTCACGATCGATCTTGATCACCGACGGCCGGAGCGAGGCGATCAGGCTGAAGCTGGCGTAGCCCGCCCCTGCATCGTCGATCGCGAAGCCGAAGCCGAGCCGGCGGAGCGCTTTGACCTGCTTCATCAGCGGGACGATGTCCGAGACGGCCTGCTGTTCGGTGCACTCGAGGGTGATCTGGCGCGGGCTGAGTCCTGCTCCGCGGATCATCGACGCGAAGGTCGCGGCCTCGAACTGGTTGTCGAGGAGGCTGGCCGGCGTGAAGTTGATCGCGAGGTGGAGCAGCGGCTGGCCCGCGTCGGCCCGGGCCTTCTGGAGCACGCCGACCTTCTGCAGGATCACTCGGACGAGGAAGCCGTCGAGCTCGATCGTGCGGCCGGTGTCGATGGCCGCCTGGACGATCGAGGTGATCGAGGTCTGGAGGCCCGGCATGTGCGGGCGGAAAAGGCACTCGTACTCGACGAGCTGGCCGGTCGCGAGCTCGACGATCGGCTGGTAGGCGATCTCGTGGACGTTCTTCAGCGTGAAGAAGTAGTCGAGCATCTTCGTCTGAAGCATCTGGCTCGTCTGGGCCATCCCGATCCGCTCGGCGAGTCCGGACTGCTGAACGGCGGCTGACAGGCCCATGAGGTGGCGCTCGCCCTCGGGCATCGACTGGTCGAGGCTGACCAGGCCATATGCGGGGGAGCGGACCGAGGCGGCGATCTCGGCGGCCCGCATGTCGCTGAGGTCGGCCGCGGGGCCGATGACGACGATGCCTGCGTCGAGCTCGTACGAGCGGCAGGTGGGCACGGCCTCGAGCAGCCGATGGGCGAACCGGATGTCACGCGACCAGAGCAGACGCTCGTCGCCGACCTCACGCTTCGATCCCGAGAGAAAACGCACGATCACCCCGATGGTGAGCCCCTTGACGCGCACGTTCGTGCCCGCCCACGGCCGGTCCGCATCGTACGCGCCGAGAGGGATCGCCGGACCAGCCAACGGTCCGGGCCGGGCGTGAACGGAAGTTCCGGGCGGGCCGCCGGTTGTGCGGCGTCAGGTGAGCCGTTCGCCGGCCCGGATCGGCAGGTCCAGCCGGTTTGATGGCGGGCTCAGCGGGCAGGCGTACTGGGAATCGAACGCGCATGACGGCTGGAACGCGAAGTTGAAGTCGAGGATCAGGGTCGGGCCGCCGTCGGCCCCCGGATTGCCGCCCAGATCCGCGCTCTTCGCGCCGTCGAGGAGGTATCGCCCGGCACCGTAGGTCTCGACCCCGTTGGTCGCGTCGCGGAAGGGCAGAAACAGGCCACCGGCGTAGCCCTCCATCCAGAACAGCTCGAGGCGGCGCGGCCCCTCGACGAACGGAACGGTGACCGCCCCGAAGCTCGCAAAGGCCATCGTCCCGCCGCCGCTGACGGGAAGGCCGACCGTCGGCCCGCTCCCGAAGTCGATCGATCCACCGGGTGCCAGCGCGTCGTCCACGACGGCCTCGATCGGTTCGACGGCGACCTCGAAGCGGAGTCGCGGATCGTGCGCGAAGTGGCGCGCCCGGAAGGCGGCCCGGTCGGCGGGGAGGACGGGCGAGCGAGGATGGTCGCGGAAGAGATCCTCGCGGACCGCCCGCCAGTGCTCGAGGGCGGCCGCCGGATCGTCCGTGGCGAGGCGGCGGACGTCGGCGTACAGCGTGGCGATCGCCCGGCGCCAGTCGGCGAGGGTCAGGATCGCTCCGACATCGCCGGGCCTCCGTCCGTCCCTCACGACCGGCGGCGGACCGACCGAACCAGGACGATCGCGCCGATCGCAATCAGGATGACCGGCCACACCGTGGACCACTGGATCCGGGGCATCGCGACGCCGAGTGTCCGATCGAGGAAGAAGTACAGACCGATGATCACCAGGGCGAGGCCGGTCACGAGCGCGCCCAGGCTGGGACCGCGATCCTTGTCGCGGGCTGGGAACCAGGCGGGCTCGCGCCAGCCGGTGTCCTTCGGCCCGTCGGGATCGACCCGCAGGCTCGAGGAGGCCGAGGGTGGCGCCGACGGCTCGCCGCTGCTCGGCGGGCTCGGACTCGTCGCGTGCGGCTGGGTCTCGTCGATCGGATCGGTCATCGGGTCTGGTCCTCCACGGCCCGGCCATCGTAATCGGCCGGAATGACGGAGATCAGCCTTCCGCGGGCTCGCGCCGATCAGGCGTGCGACAATCCGACGGCGAAGGCGGCCGTCGACCGGCCCGCCCGCACATGCCAGGCCGCCGACCGCGATCCCCGGATCCGGCCGCGCGACGGTCCCGACAAGGAGGCACGCGACGGTGGTTGCGGACACGGCGGAGATCGGCGTCTTCGGCGGCTCGGGGTTCTACTCGCTGCTCGACGACGTCCGCGAGATCAAGGTCGACACGCCCTACGGCCCACCGTCCGATTCGTTCTTCCTCGCGACCGTCGGCGGTCGGAAGGTCGCCTTCCTGCCCCGCCACGGCCGGCGCCACACGATCCCGCCGCACAAGATCAACTACCGGGCCAACGTCTGGGCGATGCGCTCGCTCGGCGTCAAGGCCGTCATCTCGCCGTGCGCCGCGGGCTCGCTCCAGCGCCACGTCGCGCCCGGCGACTTCGTCCTGTGTGACCAGTTCGTGGACCGGACCTACGGTCGCGAGTGCACGTTCTTCGACGGCCCGATCGTCACCCACTTCTCATCCGCCGACATCTACGACCCGGTTCTCCGGGGAGTGGCTGCCGACGTGATCCGGGAGCACGGCATCCCGTTCCACGAGACCGGCACCATCGTGATCATCAACGGCCCACGCTTCTCAACGAAATCCGAGTCGAAGTGGTTCGCCGACGCCGGCTGGGAGGTCATCTCGATGACCCAGTATCCCGAGGCGTACCTGTGCCGCGAGGTCGGGATGGCGGTCGTGAATATCGCCCTGATCACCGACTACGACGCGGGGGTGATCGAGGGCACCGAGGCCGTGGACGCCCGCTCGGTTCTCGAAGTCTTCTCGCAGAACGCCGAGCGGATCCAGCAGGTCGTGCTCGACATGATCGCGCGGTTCCCGGCTGACCTCGATGCCCTTGGCGCTCGGGCCGCGCTCGAGCACACCCGTGGCGACGGGCACGCCTCCTCGCCCGAGGACATCCGCCTGTTCGAGACCGGGCTCTAGGTCCCGTGGCGTTCGCCGCGTCCGGCCTGTCCCGAGGCGAACATGGCCAGACGGTCATGGACGGAACGCCGGGTCCGGTCGGGGTGTCCGGAAGACGTCCGCCGAGGCAGATTCACGTGCGGACCGGAGCCCGCCACGCTCGCCGACTGCTGCCGGACGCGTACGAGCCGTCGGTGACCACGCCAGACGTTCCGCGGGTGGCGATCTGGCCATCTGTCGGTCGGGGCGCGGCGTCGTGACCGATCGGCTGCCGATCGGCGTCACGATCCGGACGATCCGCGCCCAGCCCGAGTGGTGGCTCGAGAGCGCTCAGCGGCTCGACGAGGCGGGCTATTCCGGGATCTGGGCATGGGATCACTTCATGGGCCGGGGCGACCTGACCGTGCCAGTCGTCGAGGGTTGGACGATCCTGGCCATGGCCGCCGCCCGGACGAGCCGGATCACGGTCGGGCCGTTCGTCGCCAACGTCATGAACCGCCATCCCGCGCTCCTTGCCCGGATGGCCTCGACGCTCCAGATCGCGAGCGGCGGCAGGCTCGTGCTCGGGATCGGGATCGGCGGGGCGCCAAAGGAGCACGCGGCGTACGGCATGGAGTTCCCCGAGGCGAAAGAGCGCGCCGCCCGGCTCGAGGAGGCGATCGCGGTCGTCCGGGCCCTGTGGACGGGCGGACCGGTGACTCGCCCGTCGCCCTACTACCCGCTCCACGAGGCCGTCGCCTTCCCGATCCCGGTGCCCGCGCCGGCGATCATCATCGGCGGCGAGACGCCCGCCGGCGCCCGACTGGCCGGTCGGATCGGCGACGGCTGGAGCACGTTCGACGACAACTTCGAGCAGAACCTGCCGATCTATCTCGAGGCACTCGAGGCGGCCGGTCGATCGCGGGCCGACCAGCAGGTCCTCGTCGGCTTCCAGGGCGAGTGGCTCGGCGAATCGGACATCGCGGAGTCGCCGTGGGTCCGCGAGCCGCGAGCCGAGTGGCAGCGCTGGCAGGAGATCGGGGCCGACGGCGCGATCGTCCTCGCCCGGACGACAGCCGACGTCGACGCGCTGGTCGAGGCCGTCGAACGCTGGTGAGCCGCGTCCGCGCGTCCGGCATCCGGCCCGGGGATCCGTGGCACCATCGAAGGCGATGACCGCGCCCGCGACCCCGATCCGGCCTGTCCCGACCCATCCCTGCGCCCGATGCGGCGCACCGGTCGACCTCGATGTCGGCCTGTGTGAGCGCTGCAATCCGCTCGGCCTGAAGGACAGCGCCAGCTCGCAGGTTCACGGGACGGTGTTCCTCGCGGTCGGCCTGGCGATCGCGGGGCTGGCCGTTGCCGCCCATTTTGCGGTGGCCGGCGTGGGCCCGTTCAGCGCGAAGGTGACCGCGGTCCGGGCCGGCGCGGCGGTCGGCGCGGTCATCGCCACGATCGAGATCCGCAACGAGGGCACGGCGCTCGGCAGCGCGTCCTGCCGCCTCACGGATCCCGCGGATCGTGGGGTCGTCGACAGCAGTGTCCTGACCAGCCCGAGGGTCGGGCCCGGCGCGACGATCACGTTCGAGCACGAGGTCTCGTTCGGTGATCCGGGCCGCCCGCTCACGATCACCTGCAGCGGACCGTGAGCGATGCCGCGACGACGGTCACGGGCGCCGACGAGACATCGACCTCCGCTTGGGCGCCCGAGCTCTCGTTCGCAACCGATGCCGCGCTGGCCGCCGGCCGGGTGCTGATGGATCGGTACGAGCGCCTCGAGCGAATCGACCACAAGAGCGCCCGGGATGTCGTCACGGAGGCGGATCACGAGTCCGAGGCCCTGATCATCGCCGCCATCCAGGCGCGCTTTCCGGCCGACGCCATCCTCGCCGAGGAATCCGGCGCGCACGCGGGCGCTTCCGGCGCGCACCCGGCCGCTCCTGCTGCCGGCGTGCCCGGCGCGACGGCCGGCGGAACGGCCTCGGACCCGAGCGGCCGCGTCTGGGTCATCGATCCGCTCGACGGGACCGTCAACTACGCCAACGGGCTGCCGGTCTTCTGCGCCTCGATCGGGCTTGTCGTCGACGGCAGTCCCGTCGTCGGCGTGGTCCTCGATCCCACCCGGTCCGAGCTGTTCGCGGCCACCGCGGATGGGCCGGCGACCCTCAACGGCCGCCCGATCCGGGCGTCGGGCAAAGAGAAGCTGAGCGACTGGGTGATCTCCCTGTCGCTGTCCGGCCGGTCGGTCCAGAACCGGGCCCGGGCGATCCGCCGGGAGATCCGGATCTCGCGCTCGATGGGCTCGGCCGCGTTGGCCCTCGCGTATGTCGGCAACGGCCGCTTCGACGCCTTCGTCCAGGAGTCGAGTCTGTCGCTCTGGGATGTGGCCGCGGCCGGCCTGATCGCCGAGCGCGGTGGGGCCATGGTCAGCTCCTTCGACGGCGGCTCGTGGTACGACCCGACGAAGGCTTCCCGGTCGATCGGCGCGATTGCGGCGGCGCCGGCTCACCATGCCCGGATCGTGACCCTCGCCAACGTGCGCTGAGCGCGTTCCCGCGGGCGGCGCCGCCCGCCGCCCGCTCCGGCGGGGCGGCTCAGAGCCTGGGCGGCGGGCTGGTGCCGAGTAGCCGGCGGACCTCCCCGACAAGGTCGACGGGAGTCAACGGCTTGGCCAGGAAGGTCGCACGCGGTCGATTCGTCAGGTCGCCGATGTCCTCCTCGGTGTAGCCGGACATGAACACGAACGGCAGATCCGGACGCACGTGCCCAACGCGATCGGCCAGCCCACGACCGCCCAGGCCGGGCATCACGAGGTCCGTGACGACGATCTCGATCGTGTCGTCGTCGCCGGAAACGATCGCGGCCGCCTCCTCGCCGTTGCTCGCCTCGATCACGTCGAAGCCGGCTTCCGCGAGGACGCGACCCAGCAGCCGGCGAACCTGCTCGTCGTCCTCAACGAGCAGGACGGTTGCGAGCGCAAGCCCATCGTCGAGTGGAAGGTGTTGCTCGGCGACACGGGTCAACGCCGAGCGCCGAACGCGCGGCAGGCTGATCGTGAACGCCGTCCCGGATCCCGGTCGGCTGTCGACGGCGATCGCGCCACCGGCCTGTTCGACGATCCCGTGCACCGTGGCCAGCCCGAGACCCGTGCCCTTGCCGACCGGCTTGGTCGTGAAGAACGGCTCGAACAGGTGTTCCCGGACGGAGTCATCCATGCCCATGCCGTCGTCGCGGACCTCGAGGACGACTCGATCGCGGCTCCGCCGACGCGCCCCGCCGGTCGCGTCTGAGCCCGGTTCGTTCAGCACCCGGATCGACAGGATCCCGCCGTATGGCATGGCGTCCCGGGCGTTGACGGCGAGGTTGACGATGATCTGCTCGACCTGGCTCACGTCCGCGAGGACCGACCAAGGCCGATCCGGTCCCTCCGTCCGAAGCTCGATGTGCTCGCCGATCAGGCGCCGGAGGAGCGGTTCGATCGCGTTCACGACCGCGCCGAGGTTGACCGGCGTCGGGGTCCGGACCTGCCCGCGACTGAAGGCCATCAGCTGCGACGTCAGCGTCCTCGCCCGGTCGGCGGCCCCGCGGATCTCGACGACGTCCGCCTGGTCGGTCGCCGACAACGACTGGCTGGAGCCGAGCAGGTCGGTGTAGCCGCCGATCGCGGTCAGCAGGTTGTTGAAGTCGTGGGCGATGCCGCCTGCCAGCTGCCCGACCGCATCGAGCTTCTGCGACCGAGCGAGGCGGACCTCGAGGTCGAGACGGGCGTTCTCCGCCGCGATCCGATCCGCCATGTCGACCGCCAGCGCCACGATCCCGATCACGGCGCCGTCGGCATCTCGGCGGGGCGCAGCATGGAAGGCGACTTGAATCGCCCGGCCGTCGCGGTGGAGACGAACGGCGGGCTCGTCGCGGACCACGTTGCCCGCCCCGATCCGGGCGCGTAGATCCGCGGACGAGCTCGCTTCCTCAAGGGGCGCGTCGGGGAGGACCCGTCCCACGGCCTCCTCCGAGGTCCAGCCGAACATCGACTCCGCGGCTCCGCCCCAGAAGCGAACCGTTCCGTCCAGGTCGCACAGGATCACCGACAGGGGCGTTGCGTCGAGGATTTCCTCGAGGGTCCGGCGGGCCGTCGTCGCCGCGATCGTCTGGGCGCTCAGGTCGCGCTCGGCGGCCGCTCGTCGGCTGGACATGTCATTGAATCCGGTGATCGCCTCGCGGACCTCCTTCGGACCAGCGGGTTCGATCGGGGTGACGTCGTCGACCGCGGCCGCGCCCGTCCGATCGCCCTGGCGCCGCGCCGCCGCACCGAGACGTTCGATCGGGTCGGCGATCCGTCGCCCGACGTGCAAGCCGATCCAGGCGACGAGGAGCGTGCCGGCGATCGCCACCAGCAGGGATGTCAGGTTCGTCGTCTTGGCAGGCCCGAGGATCGGCCTCGGCGACAGCCCGGCGATCACGCGCCAGCCGGTGCCGGCCACCGTGGCGTATGCATGGAGACGTTCGATCCCGTCGGCATCCGTCGCCTGGAACGTCCCCGTTGCGCCCGCCCCGGCGATCCGATCGAAGTCTCCATCCGGCATCGGCCGGCCGACCTCCGCCGACGCCTGCGAGCTGGCGACGACCACGCCGCCCTCATCGACGATCGTGACGATCGCGTCCGGGGGTAGGTCCACCGTTTCGATCAAGCGGCCGTAGACGACGAGGTCGATCGGCATGGCCAGGATGCCGACGAGGCGTCCGTCGCGTTGGATCGGCTGGGCGAGGACCGACACCCAGCGACCGGTGATCGGTCCGACGAACGGCTCGCCGACGACGAAGGAGTTCGTCGCGTCCGCAGCCCGGAACCAGCCGGTCTTGAGGACCGATGCCGGGTTTCCGCCCGGCTGCGGCATCGCGGAGCAGATGACGTGGCCCGTCCGGTCCACGACGCCGACGTTGGCGATGCGCGGATGGAGAGCCAGGTAGTCGCTCATGAACGGATCGCAGCGACTCGCGTCGACCGCCTGGATCAGGGGTCGCTGGGCCATCCGTTCGAGGACGCCCCGGCTGTCGGAGAGAAACTGCTCGGTCCTGCTCGCGGTGTGCCTGGCGAATACGCGGGCCGTCTCGTCGGCCCGGTCGAGGTCAGCGGCGTGGCGAGTCGCGGTCTGGAAACCGATGATCGCGAGGTACGGGATGATGGCGACGAGGAGCAGCCCGAGGAGGGCAACTCGAATCGACGGGCCGCTGAGTCGGGATGCAATTCGCACGTGGGTCGGACACCTGGACTTGTGGTGGGCAAGGCGGACCTTGCCTCAACCTGCCCGTCGGGCGCATCCCCCAGACGGACGATTCTCAGGTGCCCTGTCGGCCGCCCGGATCCGTTCTCGCGGCGATCAGCCCTCCGCCCAACGGTGCGGCCGGCCCCGCAGCCGATCCAGCCCCCAGCGATCGCAGAACGACTCCCACGTCACCCGCGGCGTGCCGCCCCACCCGAGTTCGGCTGCCGTGGCCTGGGGCAGGGGCACGTCGAGGCGGAGCCGGGCGAGCGTCCGGTACAGGAGTGCCTCCGCCCGTTGATCGGCGAGGACCGCGGCCAAGCGGACGGACCCGGTCACGCCCTTGACGTCCCACTCGCTTGCTCTGGCCGGGATGTCGTCGATCGAGCCGTAGCGCCGCAGGACTGTGGCTGCCGACTTGGCGCCCCAGCCGGGCAGGCCCGGGAATCCATCGGACGAGTCGCCGACGAGGGCCAGCCAGTCCGGGATCGACACGGGCGGAACGCCCCACTTGTCGAGTACGCCGGCCTCGTCGTAGGTGATCTGGCGGCGCCGATCGCGGAGGACGATCCGCTCGCCCACGACGCATTGGGCCATGTCCTTGTCGGGCGTGCAGATCAGGATCTTGTCGACTGCTGCCTCGGCGCCGAAGCGGGCCGCGGCCGTCCCGATCGCGTCGTCCGCCTCGACCTCGACCATCGGCCACAGGACGAGCCCGAGCGCCTCGATCGCTTCCTCCGCGATCGGGAACTGGGCGAGGAGCTCGGGATCCATCCCGGCCGACGACTTGTAGCCGGGATAGAGGTCGTTCCGGAACGACTCGATCACCCGGTCCGTGGCGCAGCCGACGTGGGTCGCGCCCTCCTCGCGCAGCAGGTGCAGGAGCTGATCGCACAGTCCGGACACGCCCGAGAGCACGGTGTCGTCGCGGCCGCGGACCGTCGGACGCGGGGCGTAGTGGGCACGAAACAGCTCGTAGGTCGCGTCGACCAGGTGGATCTGCACGTCGGAGGTCGGCGCCTAGCGCATCCGGGTCGACCACGAGTGGACGCCGGCCGCGTTCATCTCGTCGATCGCCCGCTGCTCGTCACCCGGCGTGAGCTCGACTGGCCGCATCGCGTCGAGGAGGACCGCGGTCTCGAAGCCGAGCCGGGCCGCGTCGAGCGCGGTCGCCTTCACGCAGTAGTCGGTCGCGAGGCCGCACACGATGACCCGCTCGATCGCCGCGTCGCGGAGGAGGCCTTCCAGCGCGGTCGGGGCGGTCTCGCCGGTCAGCGGGTCGCGGGTCGTGAAGCCGGAGTAGCCATCCTCGCCGTTGACACCCTTGCGGATCCGGATCGCGCCGGTTGCGGCGGCAATGTCGAGGTCGGGATGGAGCTCGGCGCCCCACGTGTCGGCGACGCAGTGGACCGGCCACGCTCCGCCGTCCTTCGCGAAGTGAGGGGTCACCGGTGGGTGCCAGTCCTGGGTGAGGACGATCGTGGCCTCGGCCGAGCGGGCCGTCTCGATCTCGGCGTTGATGATCGGGACGAGGTTCGCGCCGCCGTGGACCGACAGGCCGCCCGAAGGGTCGGCGAAGTCGTTCTGGAGGTCGACGATCACGAGGGCCGTACGGGGGTCGTAGCGCTGCATCCGCCTACGCTAGCAAACGTCAACGGCGGCGCCCAGCGGGGGCGCCCCCGTCGAGAAGGATGAGCTGACGTCCGATCGACCTGCGGTCGGCCGACCGGGGTTGGGTCAGACGCTCGGCTCGCGCCGGAAGACGCCGACCGCGGCGAGGATCAGGGCCTCGAGAATGGTCCAGCCGACGAGGGCGAGGACGGCCGCGACGTCGAAGATCGAGCCGCCCGACGCCAACGCGTCTGTCCTGAGGATCCCTTCGAACGGGCCGACGAAGATCTGGCTCGTGTTCAGGATGAACGCGACCAGGTCGTTGCCCTCGCGGGCGTCGAGCAGGAGCAGGACGATCCTGGCGATGATGAACGCCTGGACGATCCCGAACAGGAGGATCACGATCCGGCCGGCCATCTCGCCGCCGCTCGGGGTCCGGGTGACGCGAC
>JBKJOK010000176.1:0-2134 GCA_046595595.1 Candidatus Limnocylindrales bacterium | reverse complement strand
CCGGCTCCTCCACCTGCCGGTGGTCGGCCTCGCGGTCCTCGCGATCGCGGCCGCCGCCTGGTTCCGAGACGACACCCTCGAGAGTCTCGCCATCGCCGCGACCGCGACCCTCTACCTCCTGCCGATCTCGTGGATCCACTATCCGGCGGCGCTGCTCCCGTTCGTCGCGGCCGCGGTCCTGCGCGCCCACGCCGGCGACCGGCGCGCCATCCGGGTGGTCTGGACGTTTGCCGCCCTCGGCCTGCTCGCGGGAGCGGTCTCGATCGCCTGGAGGCCCAGTCTGTGGCTGGCCGTGGCGTTCGCGCTCCTCGCCGTCCACGCGTCGATCCCGGGTCAGACGGACCTGGAGGCCGACGCTCCCCAGTCCACATTGCGGCCGGAGACGGCCCGGCCGTAGGCTGGGACCCACCATGCTGCGCAGACACGGCGTCCGCTTCCGCACCGCGCTGATGCTCCTCGACGCCGCCCTGGCGGCCGTCCTGCTCGTCGGCCTGTCGATCCTGCGCTTCGGTGCCGACTGGTCCGTCTACTGGCGCTACATCTTCCCCGAGCCGCTCGCCCTGCCGGTCGTGCTCGGCCTGGGCTGGGTCGCGATCCTGGCGTCCTTCGGCCTGTACCGGCCGCGAGCCCGCCTGTCGATCCGGAGCGAGGCGGTCGATGTCGCCCGGGCGACCGGCGTCCTCGTCGCGATCACCCTCAGCCTCTTCTTTGTCTTCCGCCTGCCGGACGTCAGCCGGCTGTTCCTGCTCGGGTTCTTCCCGGCCCTGGCCGCCACGACCCTCCTCGATCGCGTCGTCCTCCGGCTCGTCTTCCGCCGCCTCCGCTCGGCCGGCCGCAACATCCGCTACGTCCTGGTGGTGGGAGCCGGCCCGCGGGCCCAGGCATTCGCCGCCCAGCTCGAGGACCATCGCGAGCTGGGCCTCGAGGTGACGGGTTTCCTCGACGACGACGTCTATGACCTTCCGCGCGGCTGGCGCCAGCTCGGCCGGCTCGATGCGATCGAGACGATTCTCCACGACACGGTGGTCGACGAGGTCGTGATCTGCCTGCCGTTCAGCCAGTGGGACAAGGTGGACGCGATCAGCCAGATCGCCGAAGACGAGGGCAAGATCGTTCGCGTCCCCATGGACGTCATCGGCCGGGCGTTCAGCCAGGGCCGGATGGAGGACCTCGACGGGACCCCCGTCTTCTCGCTCGTCTCGGGTCCGGACCGCGCGATCGGCCTGGCCCTGAAGCGCGGCCTCGACGTCGCCGGCTCGCTCGCCGCGCTCGTCCTGCTCAGCCCGGTCTTCGCCCTCGTCGCGATCGCGATCCGGCGCCACGACGGCGGCCCCACACTCTTCCGCCAGGTCCGGGTGGGCCTCCACGGTCGCCCGTTCGAGGTCCAGAAGTTCCGGACGATGACGATCGACGCCGAGGCGCGCTACGCCGACGTAGCCGGCCAGTCGGACACCCGCGGGGCGGCGTTCAAAATGACGAACGACCCGCGGATCACGCCCGTCGGGCGGTTCCTGCGCCGGACGAGCCTCGACGAGTTGCCCCAGTTCTGGAACGTCCTGCGCGGTGAGATGAGCCTCGTCGGCCCGCGGCCGGCGCCGCCGCGCGAGGTGGAAAGCTACGACCTGTGGCACCGCCGCCGGCTGTCGATGAAGCCCGGCATCACCGGGCTGTGGCAGGTCACGGCGCGCCAGTCCGACGACTTCGAGGAGCGGGCCGAGCTGGACCTCGCCTACATCGACCGCTGGTCGCTCTGGCTCGATGCAAAGATCCTGCTGCGGACGATCCCGGCTGCCCTGGAGGGACGGTAGAGCCTCGATGAGTCGAAACGCCAACGCGGGCGATACCCCGTTTTCCCTGCGCCGGATCTCCCCGCGAGGCACGTCAATCGCCCAGCAGGTTGTTGAGCTCGCGGCATCGCGGGATCTGTTCGTGCTCCTAGTTCGTCGCGAAGTCCAAATCCGCTACAGCCAGACAGCCCTTGGAGTGGCGTGGGTCGTCCTGCAACCCGTGGTCCCAGCCTTGATATTCTCGGTCATGCTCGGAACGTTCGCCCGGCTGCCGTCCTCGGGAATTCCGTACTTCCTGTTCGTGCTCTCCGGGCTGGTCCTGTTCGGCCTCTTCGCCGGCGTCGTCA
>JBKJOK010000023.1:0-10466 GCA_046595595.1 Candidatus Limnocylindrales bacterium | reverse complement strand
GAGCCTGCGGCGCATGGTGCGGGCCTACCAGGAGGTGGAGCCGCTGACGATCGGCGAGCTGTGGGCGATCGCGATCAGTCTCCGGATCCTCCTCGTCGACAACCTCCGCCGCCTCGCCGAGCAGATCGTTCGCGGCCGGGCAGCACGGCAGAAGGCGGACGAACTTGCCGACGGCCTGCTCGGACTCGGCAAGGACAGTCCGGAGGACGCGGCGGCATCCCTGCGTCGGCTCTCGCCCGCGGCGCTCCCGACGGCAGCCCGCGTCCAGCTCTTCCAGCGGCTGCGCGATCAAGATCCTGCGGCCACGCCCGCCCTCCGCAGGCTGGAGGAGCTCCTCGCGGCCCAGGGGACCACCGCCGAGGAGATGGTCCGCCTCGAGCACCAGCGCCAGGCGACGATGAACGTGACGGTCCGAAACGTGATCACGAGCATGCGCCTCATCTCGTGGTTCGATTGGGCCGAGTTCGTCGAAAGCGTCAGCCTGGTCGACGAGGTCCTGTGTGCGAGAAGTTCGTTCGGGGACATGGACTTCGCGACTCGAGATCGTTACCGGCACGCCGTTGAAGACCTGGCCCGGGGTTCGGGTCTGACCGAGGTGGAGGTCGCCCGGAGGGCCGCCGCGATGGCCGACGCCGCGTTGTCGACTGACGACATCGAACCTTCCCAGACTGCTCGACGCCAAGACCCCGGCTACTACCTGATCTCCGATGGCCACTCCGCGTTCGAGCGCGCCCTCCACGTTCGGGTGCCGTTGGCGGGGCGGTTACGGCGTGCCTATCTCCGGGCCGCCACGAGCGGCTATCTCGGGACGCTCGCGCTGGTCACGGCCCTCATCCTCGCGGTACCACTCCTGCTGTCCGGCGACAGCGGGGCCGCGGGTCCCGGTTTCCTCGTCGTCGCGATCCTCGCGCTCGGTCCGGCGTCCGACCTCGCGATCGCCCTCGTCGATTGGGCGGTGACAAACCTGTTGGGACCGAGACCGCTGCCCCGGCTCGATCTCGACGATGGTGTGCCGTCCCCGTTGCGGACGCTCGTCGTCGTGCCCACGCTCCTCACCAGCGAGGCGGATGTCCAGGCCCAGGTGGCCGGCCTGGAAATCCACTACCTGGCGAACCGCGAGGGCGATCTTCGGTTCGCCCTGCTGTCGGACTGGCTCGACGCCGCAACCGAGCATGTCCCTGGCGACGACGCGCTCGTCGCGGCGGCGGCGGCGGCCATCGACCAGCTCAACGAGCGCCACGGCGAGGCCCCCGGCGGAGGGGCCCGGTTCCTGCTCTTCCATCGGAAGCGAAGGTGGAACGAGGCCGAGGGCTGCTGGATGGGCTGGGAGCGCAAGCGCGGCAAGCTCCACGAACTGAATGCCCTCCTGCGCGGCTCGGCGACGACCGGGATCCTGACCACCGGGCGGACCGCGTCGATCCCGCCCGCGGACGTCCGGTACGTGGTCACGCTCGATGCCGATACGCGGCTGCCCCGGGGCGCAGTGGGGCGCCTCGTGGGGACGATCGCCCATCCCCTCAACCAACCGGCCTTCGATCCGCGGATTGGCCGGGTGACCCAGGGCTACGGCGTGCTGCAGCCTCGGATCACCCCGACGCTCCCGGCCGAGCACGGGGCATCGATCTTTCAGCGGATCTTCTCCGGATCGGCCG
Organism: Candidatus Limnocylindrales bacterium; assembly: GCA_046595595.1. GTDB lineage: Bacteria > Chloroflexota > Limnocylindria > Limnocylindrales > CSP1-4 > CF-46. The sequence continues at coordinate 8,814 of JBKJOK010000023.1, read as the reverse complement.
GGATCGACCCGTATGCATCCGCCGTCTCCGACGTCTACCAGGACCTGTTCCGGGAGGGGAGCTTTACTGGCAAGGGGATCTATGACCTCGACGCCTTCGGCGCGGCGATGGCTGACCGGGTCCCGGAGAACGCGCTCCTGAGCCATGACCTGTTCGAGGGCGTCTTCGCCAGGGCCGGGCTGGTCACCGACGTCGAGCTCTTTGAGGAATTCCCCTCGAACTACCTCGTCTCGACGGCCCGCCAGCACCGCTGGGCGCGGGGCGACTGGCAGCTTCTGCCATGGATCCTGGGCCGGGCCCACGACGCCACGGGCCGCCGGAGCCGGAGCTCCATCCCCGCCATAGCCCGCTGGAAGATGATCGACAACCTGCGTCGGACCATGTCCGCTCCGCTCACGCTGGCTACGCTCATCGCGGCCTGGACGCTGCCTTCGGTCTCGACCGGCCTGTGGACCGCGTTCGTGCTGGCTGCGGTGCTCGTCCGCGCTGCGCTGCCCGTCCTGGCGGGGCTGCTGCCGCGACGGCAGGGCATCTCCAAGCGCAGCCACATGCGAGCCGTGGGCGCAGACGTCGCCCTCGCCGCGGCCCAGGTGGGCCTCGGCTTCACGCTCCTCGCGCATCAGGCGTGGCTGATGGTCGACGCGATCCTGCGAACCCTCGCGCGGCTCTACGCCACCCGTCGCAATCTCCTCGAATGGACGACCGCCGCGCAGGCCAAGGCCAGCCACGACCTTGACCTCGCCGGGTTCTACGGGCCGATGGCGGGCGGCGTCGCGGTCGCGGTCGGCACCGCCATCATCGTCCTCGTCGCAAAGCCGGGCGCGGTCTGGATCGCCGCGCCGTTCGTCGCCCTGTGGCTGCTCTCGCCCCTCGTCGCCCGACGGGTCAGCCTGCCACCCCCCGTATCAGCCGCTGTGCAACTCTCGGCGTCCGACGTCGGGGCACTCCGCCTGACCGCCCGCCGGACCTGGCGGTTCTTCGAGACCTTCGTCGGTCCCGAGGACCATGGGCTGCCGCCCGATAACTTCCAGGACGATCCCAAGCCGGTCGTCGCGCATCGCACCTCGCCGACGAACATCGGGATGTACCTGCTGGCGACCGTGACGGCTCGCGACTTCGGTTGGATCGGGACGCTCGAGATGGTGGAGCGCCTGGAGGCAACGCTCGCGACCATCGGTCGCCTCGAACGGTTCCGGGGGCACCTGTACAACTGGTACGACACGCGCGACCTGCACCGGCTCGAGCCGGCGTACGTGTCGTCGGTCGACAGTGGCAATCTCGCCGGCCACCTGCTCGCGCTCTCCAACGCCTGCCGCCAGATGATCGACCAGCCGCTTCCGGTTGCCGCCGCACTGGCCGGGATCGGTGACGCGCTCGCGCTGACCCGCGAGGCCGCCGGCGCGATCGGCGATGACCGGAGAAGCCAGACGCTCACCCGGCGGCACCTCGACGAAGCCCTCGAGCTGCCCACACGGGCCAGCCGCGTCGTCCCAGCGACGCCCGCGGACTGGGCGGCGTGCCTGACCGAGCTCTCCGCGCACGCCCGGACGCTGTCGGACGTTGCTGCGGCCCTCACTGCAGAGCGTGGAGAGGGTGCGGATGGCGAGCTGGCGACCTGGGCCGAGGCGGCTCGGCTGGCCGCAAGAAGCCATACCCGAGACCTCGCATTGGAACAACCTGGTCCGCCGATGACCGCCTTCCGGACGATCGCCGAGCTGGCCGATCCTGCGGTCCACGAGACTGGCGACGGATCGCCGCCCGCGGCGCTGCTCGTTCGACGACTCCAGGCGATCTCCGACCAGGCCCAGCAGCTCTTCCGCGAGACAGACTTCGCGTTCCTGTTCGACCCGACCCGCAAGCTCTTCTCGATCGGATTTCGGGTCCGGGACGGGACGTTGGATCCGAGCTACTACGACCTCCTCGCCTCGGAGGCCCGCCTCGCCAGCTTCCTCGCGATCGCCAAGGGCGATATCGCCCCGGATCACTGGTTCCGGCTGGGCCGCGCGCTGACGCCCGTCGGTCGTGGCTCTGCCCTGATCTCGTGGTCCGGGTCCATGTTCGAGTACCTGATGCCCGCCCTCGTGATGCGTGCTCCGGCGCTCAGCCTGCTCGACCACACCTACCGCTTGGTTGTGGCCCGCCAGATGAGTTACGCCGCCGAGCTGGGCGTGCCCTGGGGCATCTCCGAATCGGCATTCAACGCCCGTGACCTCGAGCGGACGTATCAGTATTCGAGCTTCGGCGTGCCGGGCCTCGGCCTGAAGCGGGGCTTGAGCCAGGATGTCGTCGTGGCCCCGTACGCGACCGCCCTCGGAGCGATGATCGAGCCCCGGGCCGCGGTCCGGAACTTCGCCCGGTTGATCAAGGCCGGGGCAGGTGGACGGTACGGCTTTCGGGAGGCGCTCGACTACACGGCGCGGCGGCTCCCCGAAGGGGCGTCGGTCGCGATCGTGCAGAGCTACATGGCCCATCACCAGGGGATGGCGCTGGTGGCCCTCGGCAACGTCCTCAACAACAGCGCGATGGTCGAGCGCTTCCATGCCGACCCGATCGTCGAGGCCACCGAGCTGCTGCTTCAGGAGCGAATGCCGCGCGACGTGCTCGTGGCTCGGCCGCGTGCCGAAGAGGTGAAGAGCGCCGCCGACGTGCGCGACCTCGTGCCGCCGGTCCCGCGTCGTTTCACCTCGCCCCACGACGCGATCCCGCGGACGCACGTCCTGTCGAACGGGCGGTACGCGGTCATGGTGACGGCCGCGGGATCCGGCTACAGCCGCTGGCGGGATGTGGCTGTGACCCGCTGGCGCGAGGACGTGACCTGTGACGCATGGGGCAGCTATCTCTTCCTGCGCGACATGCACACGGGCGCCGTGTGGTCGGCGGTCCACCAGCCCAGTGGCATCGAAGCTGACAGCTATGAGGTCACCTACTCGGAGGATCACGCCGAGTTCGCCCGTCGCGACGGCTCGATCGTGACCGGCCTGAACATCGTCGTGTCGGCGGAGCACGACGCCGAGATCCGTCGCGTGTCGCTGACCAATCTCGGCTCCCGCGCTCGCGAGATCGAGCTGACGTCATACGCGGAGATCGCTCTCGCACCGCAGGCGGCCGATGCCGCTCACCCGGCCTTCCAGAACCTGTTCGTGCAGACCGAGTTCGCCCCGGATATCGGTGCCCTCCTGGCGACCCGCCGGCCACGATCGAGGGACGAGCAACCGATCTGGGCCGCTCACGTCGCGGCGGTCGAAGACCAGGCCGGCGGCGTCATCCAGTACGAGACGGATCGCGCCCGCTTCCTCGGTCGGGGCCGGTCGGTCCGTTCTCCGGTCTCGGTCATCGATGGGCGTCCACTCTCCAACACCGTCGGTGCGGTGTTGGATCCCATCTTCAGCCTCCGCTGCCGGGTCAGGCTCGCCCCGGGCGCCACCGCCCACGCGATCTTCTCCACGGTCGTCGCCGAGTCCCGCGAGCAGGTCCTGGACCTGGCCGACAAGTACCGTGAGTCGGCCACCTTCGAACGGGCGGCGACCTTGGCCTGGACGCACGCCCAGGTCCAGCTTCATCACCTGGGGATCGAGTCCGACGAGGCCCACCTCTTCCAGCGCCTGGCCAACCGGATCCTTTACTCGGACCCGTCGATGCGGCCGTCGGCGGGGCATCTGGCCCGCAACCAGCAGGGAGCATCCGGCCTGTGGGCCCACGGCATCTCGGGCGACCTGCCCATCGTCATGGTCCGGATCGACGAAGCCGCAGACCTCGACATCGTCCGGCAGCTGCTCCGCGCGCACGAGTACTGGCGGCTGAAGCTCCTCGACGTTGACCTCGTGATCCTCAACGAGCAAGGCGCTACGTACGCCCAGGACCTCCAGGATTCCCTTGAGACGCTCGTGCGGACGAGCCAGTCCACCCTGGTCCACGAGAGCCATCCGGGCCACGGCGGGGTGTACATCCTGCGCGGCGACCGACTCTCGACCGAGGACTCCATGCTCCTCCAGGCGGCCGCGCGGGCCGTCCTGCTGAGCCGCCGGGGCAGTCTTGCCGATCAGGTCATGCGCCTGGAGCGTCCCAGAAGGATCGCTCCGCCCGCAGCTGCGCAAGCGGCGCCGCCCGCAGCGTGGCCCGGTTCGAGGCAGACCAAGAGCGAGGCGGCGGTGCCGCGTCCAGAGCTGGAGTTCTTCAACGGGCTCGGTGGCTTTGACGATGGCGGGCGCGAGTACGTCACCATCCTCGGCCCGGGGCAATCCACCCCGGCGCCATGGTTGAACGTGATCGCCAACGCGGCGTTCGGGTTCCAGGTCTCCGAGTCCGGGTCGGGCTACACCTGGTCCGGGAACAGCCGCGAAAACCAGCTCACCCCATGGTCCAACGACCCCGTCAGCGACCCGGTGAGTGAGGCGATCTACGTCCGGGATGATGACAGCGGCGAACTGTGGGGTCCGACGGCAAAGCCCATCCGCTGCGAGGAATCGACGTACGTCGCTCGTCACGGTGCCGGATACAGCCGGTTCGAGCACGTGCATGACGGCATCCAGCTCAACCTTGTCCAGTTCGTCCCGCTCGACGACCCGCTGAAGGTCTCGGTGCTGACCATCGAGAACCGATCTGGGCGCTCAAGGCGTCTGTCCGTGACGGCCTATGCCGAGTGGGCGCTGGGCACGTCGCGCGGGGACAGCGCCCCCCGGATCGTCACGGCACTGGATCCGGAAACTCGAGCGCTCCTCGTGCGCAACCCGTGGAACACCGAATTCGGGGGCCGGGTCGCCTTCCTCGACCTCGGCGGGCGGCAGACGGCGTGGACGGCCGATCGGACCGAGTTCCTCGGCCGCAATGGCGCTCCGGACCGGCCCGCCGGCCTGGACCGCGGGCACCGGCTGCAGGGGGCCGCCGGCGCCGGCATGGATCCGTGCGCCGCCCTGCAGACCAGCTTCGAGCTCGCCAACGGAGCGCGGACCCAGGTCCTCGTGCTGCTCGGGGAAGCGGGCGAAGCCGCGGCCGTGGCCGACCTGATCCGGCGCGGGCGAACGGCCGACCACGAGGCGACGCTGCGCGACGTGGCCAGCCAGTGGGACGACATCCAGGGAACGATCCAGGTACGGACGCCCGACCGCTCGATGGACATCATGCTCAACCGCTGGCTCATCTACCAGACGCTCGCGTGCCGGCTGTGGGCGAGGACGGCCTTCTACCAGGCAGGTGGCGCGTACGGGTTCCGCGATCAGCTCCAGGACGTCATCGCGCTCATGACGTCGAAGCGTGAGCTCGCCCGGGAACATCTCCTGAGGGCCTCGGCCCATCAGTTCGTCGAGGGCGACGTCCAGCACTGGTGGCATCCGCCGTCGGGCCGCGGCGTCCGGACCAGGATCTCGGACGATCTGCTCTGGCTGCCATACGTGGTCGAGCGCTACCTCGCAATCACGGGCGACGCGACGGTTCTCGACGAGACCGTCCCGTATCTCGAGGGACCGGAACTGCGGCCGGACCAGACGGACGCATACTTCCAGCCGGAGCAGTCACTGGAGACGGCGTCGCTGTTCGACCACTGTGCGGCGGCTCTTGAACGGAGCCTCGCGGTCGGTGCCCACGGGCTGCCCCTCATCGGGTCGGGCGACTGGAACGACGGCATGAACCGGGTGGGGCACGAGGGCCGGGGCGAGAGCGTCTGGCTGGGCTGGTTCCTGCACACCGTCCTGGCCGCCTTCGCACCGATCGCGGAGGCCCGCGCTGAGCGTCCCCGGGCGGAGCGCTGGCGAGCCCACATGAAGGCGCTCCGACGGGCGCTCGAGCGCCACGGTTGGGACGGCGACTGGTACCGCCGCGCCTTCTTCGACGATGGCACTCCACTCGGCTCGGCCATCAACGCCGAGTGCCGGATCGACTCGATCGCCCAATCGTGGAGCGTCCTGTCGGGAGCCGCCAATCCTCCCCGCGCGGAGCGGGCGATGGCCGCGGTGGAGGAATACCTCGTCCAACGCGGTGACGGTCTCGTCCTGCTATTCACCCCGCCGTTCGACCATTCCGACACCGATCCGGGCTACGTCAAGGGGTATCTGCCGGGCATCCGGGAGAACGGCGGCCAGTACACCCACGGAGCAATCTGGTCGGTCCTTGCCTTCGCCGCGCTGGGCGACGGCGACAAGGCGGGCGAGCTGTTCTCCATCCTGAACCCCATCAACCATGCCAGCACCCGGGCCGGAGTCCAACGGTACAAGGTGGAGCCGTACGTCATGGCGGCCGACGTCTACGCGGAACCGCCGCACGTCGGCCGAGGCGGTTGGACCTGGTACACGGGGTCGGCCGGCTGGATGTATCAGGCCGGCGTGGAATGGATCCTTGGGTTCCGTCTGCGCGGAACGACGCTCCTGATCGATCCCTGCATCCCCCGCGCCTGGCCGGGCTACGAGATCGACTTCCGCTATCACTCGGCCAGATACGAGATCGTCGTGGAGAACCCGCAGGGGGTCAGTCGCGGGGTGGCCTCGTCGGAGCTCGACGGACAGGCACTGACGGGCGGCGGCGGCGCGATCCCGCTGGTCGACGACGGCGCCACGCACCGGGTCCGGGTCGTCCTCGGCTAGGTGCGGTTCCCGCCGACGTTGTTGACAAGCGCCTGGTGATCGGCGTGGTCGGGATCTGCGGGCAGAGCGGCTCACCGTTCTGATCGAGCCGGCGGTCCTCCCGCCGACGGTGGTCGGGCTCGTTGCCGGGATCACGCTCGCCCTCGCCGGCGCCAGAACACCGCCCCGGCGCTGTCGGCACGAGGCGATCGCGGCGATCGACGCGGGCTTGTCGGCGACCGGGGCGGCCCGCGCGCGTTCGCTCCTCGACCAACTCGAATGGCGACGCCAGGCAGCGGTCATCTGCCGACAGCGAGGACATGCCGCCTCCACGAGAATGCCCTGGATTCCACGCGGAGCCGCAAGAGGAACTGGCGCGCCGCGATGTATGCGATCAACGCCACGAAGAACGTCAACCCCTGGACGCCAACCACACCGTTCCCGATGACCAGCCAACTCGCGATCGCGATGACGAGACCCGTGAGCGACTCCATCAGCTGGGTCGGGATGCGCCGGGCCATGATGCGCCGGTCCGAGGACCGGATCGCCCACGGCGCGCTGGACGGCCGACCGGCGCAACAACCGGTGAAGAAGCAGCCCAGCCGCCCGATCGCGACCGCCACGTACATACCCGGCGTGACCGAATCAAGGAAACCCCCGACCGGAACGTCGAGTACCAACAGGGAGGCGAGGGCGACCAGCGGCGCGACGATGAGGAATCCGTCGACGGACCAGCCCTGGCGGATCGATTCGCGCCACGGTTTCGCCTGCAGGATCATGTGCCAGGCCTTGGCCCCTGCGATGCCCCCGATCAGGCCGAGGAGGGCGGCGATGATGCCGCCACCGACCGACAATCCCAGCCGGTCGAGGATCGAAGCCTGGACCACGTAGGACAGGACGATGCCCGCGACGCTGAGCGCGGTGAAGCTGCCTGGTACGACTGCGGGAATGGGAGCCAGCGGCGCCAGCAACGCCCACCGGGTCTCGATGGCCGCGGCGGGAGCGGTGGTCAGTTGCCAGCGAGACCAGGACCAACCGGCTCGCTCCAGCGGGATCGACCTGGGGCGGACAGCGACCCGACTCCCACGCCGCGGCGGTTGGACGAGCTCGGCCGACACGTCCCAGGTGCCCCGCTTGATACCGTGGATCCAGCTGGTCAGCGCGACCGGCTCTGCACCCGGGGTCATCTGGACGGTGTCACTCCGAGTGAAGGTGTCGCTGGGCGATGGCCTGGGGCCCGCGTCGGTCCGCTGTCCACGGAGTTGGATCGTGGCCAGATACGCTTCGCTCGACTCGCCAGAATCGATCCGATGCGTGACCACCAGCGCTTGCGGCTCCTCCGTGTCCGTCGTGGCAACTGCGAAGGGATCGGTCGCCGACCCGCCACCCGGGCGCGGACCAGGCTGCAGCCGCGGAGGACGGTCGGCCCTGCCATGGGCGTTGCCTCGGCGACTCCCGCTTGAACGGCGTCGTGCCATGCGATCAGGCCAGCCTTTCCAAGGGTGTCGATCGCTTGAACGTCTCCGATCGCATCAGTCGCATCGCCACTCACTCGGTGGCGACTCTTCCGCCGCTTCCTCGCAGCAGAAGTCTTCCTGGAGTTCGAGAAAACGATCGGGATCTGCCTGGAAGCGGCGCACACAGCCGACGCACTTGAAGCGGAGATTCCGCTTGCCGAAGCGCGCGCTGATGCCCGCCCCGGCCGGGATCGGGTGCCCGCAGACCAGACATCGAGCCGCCGATCCAGCGCTTGGATCGCGCCCGACGAGCGACTCGGAGATTTCCGTCCTCATGGCTCCAGCAGGATCGGAGGACGAAGCACCGACCGGGGCGCCGATCGCGATGATCCCCGCGGCGCGATCGTCCAGCGCGACGAAGACCGGCGACTTGCCCTCGTCCACGAGGCGCACGGCATCGTTCGCGAGGGCCGCCGCCTTGACGCCGGCCGCCTCCAGCAGCGCCCGCGAGCCGACCAGCACGCGGCGTTCGCCGAGCCGCGCCCGGATCCCGTGATGCGGGATCATCGCGACGCTTGTCGGCTCGATCGCAATCAGTCCTCGGTCCGCCGCGCCGTGGACGATGGCCGACGCGAATGGGTGCTCGGAGCCACGCTCAGCCGCGGCCGCGAGGGTCAGGACGGCATCGATCTCGAAGCCCGCCGCGGGGATCACGTCGGTGACGGCGGGTGGGCCGACCGTGATCGGCACCTTCCATCTGGTCAGGTTCATGAGGTATCGCTCTTCGTTCCGCCGCCATGGCCGCC
>JBKJOK010000303.1:0-7784 GCA_046595595.1 Candidatus Limnocylindrales bacterium | reverse complement strand
GAGCGGAGTCGCGCGATCAGGGCCGCGAAATCGGCCAGGGCGGTCCGGGCCCGCGGCCCGAGGCCGTCGAGCTCGCCGCGGGCCGCCTGCTCGATCGCCTCCCAGGTCGAGATCCCGCCCCGGACCGAGGTGTCGCGGATGACCTGGATCGTCTTGTCGCCGATCGCCCGGGCGGGGATGTTCACGATCCGCTCGAAGCTGACGCTGTCCGTGTCCGAGCGCAGGACGCGGAGGTACGCCAGGGCGTCCTTGACCTCGCGGCGGCTGTAGAACCGGGTCCCGCCGACGAGCTGGTAGCGGATCCCGTAGCGCAGGAACGATTCCTCGATCGCCCGGGACTGGGCGTTCATCCGGTACATGACCGCGATGTCGCGGGCCCGGAGCGAGCCCGCGTCGTCGTCGTCCGCGCGACGCGTGAGGACGGAGCCGCGGCCGCCGACCAGGCCCTCGACCTGGCGGGCGATCCACTCCGCCTCCTCTTCCTCGTTGTAGGCCTCGAAGCGCTGGATCTTCGCCCCGCCTGCCTTGTCGGTCCAGAGCTTCTTGTCGGTCCGCTCGCTGTTGCGCGACACGACGGCGTGAGCCGCGTCGAGGATGAGCTGGGTCGAGCGGTAGTTCTGCTCGAGCTTGACGACGGCCGCGTCGGGGTAGTCGCGCTCGAAGTCGAGGATGTTCCGGAGGTCGGCGCCGCGCCAGCGGTAGATCGATTGGTCGTCGTCGCCGACGACCGCGAGGTTGCGGTGCTTCGCGGCGAGCGCCCGGATCCAGAGGTACTGCGGACGGTTCGTGTCCTGGTACTCGTCCACGTGGAGGTAGCGCCAGCGCTCCTGGTAGCGGGCAAGCGTCTCGGTCGACTCGTCGAACAGGACGACCGCCTTGAGCAGGAGATCGTCGAAGTCGAGCGCGCCGACCTTCCGCAGGCGCTGCTCGTAGCGGACGGCGAGTTTGGCGATCGTCCGCTCGCGGTGGTTGACCGCGTTCTCGGCGAGGAATGTCGCGTCGAGCATCTCGTTCTTGGCTCGGCTGATCGCGCCGAGCACCGCGCTCGGCCGGAATTCGCCGGTCAGGGGCAGGTCCTCCTCGCGCAGGAGTTGCTTCATCAGGCTCTGCTGGTCCTCGGTGTCGTAGACGACGAAGCGCCGGCTGATCCCGATCGCCTCGCCGTCGCGTCGCAGGACGCGGGCACAGAGCGAGTGGAAGGTCCCGGCCTGGACGTCGCGGCCGGGCTCGCCGACGAGGCTGATGATCCGCTCACGGAGCTCGCCGGCCGCGCGGTTCGTGAACGTCACCGCGAGGATCGACCACGGCTTCACGTCCTTCACGCCCACGAGATAGGCGATCCGATGAGCGAGGACGCGGGTCTTGCCGGATCCCGCCCCGGCCAGGATCAGGAGCGGTCCATCAGTGGTCGTGACGGCGCGGGCCTGTTCCGGGTTCAGTCGCTCAACGATCTCGAGGCCACGGGCTGCGGTCTTCGCGGTGCGCGCGGCATCGGCCGCGGTCTCGCGTTCGCGGCGTTCCTCGGAGGTCAGCTCGACCGGCGCCTCGGTGGCGGTCGGAGCCTCGCGCAGCCAGTCGGGCTCGGCCGGGGCAGCGTCCGGGAGCACCTCGGCGGCATCGGCGAAGAGCGTTCCCGCGCCGGCCGGAGGCTCGTCGAGGAGGCGTCCGGGGCGGGTCCGGCGGGTCGGGGAGGTCACCGGCTCATTGTAGGTCGGCGCCCTTCACCGGGCCTCACCGCGACTCGCCTCGGGCTCGAATCGCGAGACCCGAGTTGGCGGGAACCCGGGTCTCGAAGGAACGTGCGAGGGCGCGACGGTCGCGCGCCGCGACGGATTACGGGGCGATCTGGTCCGCCGGCGGCGCCGCGACGGAGACCGCGACGTCGTACTTCAGGTCGAGGACCATCCCGAACGTGCCCATCTCGACCGACGTGGCCGAGAACGAGAGCTTGGCCGGTCGGTTGTCGCTCTTGCGGGTCCAGATGTCGAAGCTGACGTCGCCGTCGACCGACGCGGTCGGATCGAGCGCCTTCAGGTCGGCCGCGCCGAGCTTCATCGTGACGTGGTAGCAGTCCTGGTCGCCGCACTTCTCGTCGGCCGCCTTGGTCGGCGGGGTCGGCAGCTTGGCGAGGGCGGCCTGGAGCTCGGCGACCGCTTTCGTGACGTCGGTCGCGACGGCAACCGGGTTGCCGGACTCGGTCGGAACGTCCGCCTTGGTGTACTTGCCGGCCGTTCCGCCGAGCATCACGGCGAGCATGCCCTCGATCTTGTAGTAGGCGACGTTGTCGACCACGAGGGCCTCGATCTTCGTGCCGAGGATCGTCGGCGCGTCGAGGCTGAACTTCAGGTTCTTGTTGGCGATGTCGATGGCACCGGCCATCTTCACGGCCGAGAGGTCGAAGTCGCCCATCTGGGGAACCTTGACCAGCCCGGTGAAGGAACCGGTGAACTCGAAGGTCTTGACCTCGGCGAGGGAGGTCACGCCCTTGGTGACGATCTCCTTCGGGTCGGTCAGGGCGGGGGCCGCGGGCGGCGTGGCGCCGCAGGCGGCGAGGACGAGCGAGAGGACCGCCAGGAGGGCGATCGGCAGGAGCGCGAGGCGTCGGATCAAGGGGTCCCCCTGTGGAGTGGATGATCGGCTTTCAGCGTGCCGAACGTTGCCACGTGCTGTCAAACGCCCGATGGTCCCGATCGGCGACAACATTGAGCCGCGTCCCAGGATGCCGCGCTCGGTCGGCAACGCGACTTGGGCGAATGCCATACCCCGAATCCCGTCCGATCGCCGTGGCTATACTCCCCGGATGCGACCGGCCTCGAACGTCGAATGGGAGCGCTGGGGCGAAACCGACCCGTTCTTCGGCGTCGCGACGTGGGCCGGCCACGAACGCGCCGGCGCGACCCCGTGGACACCCGAGGGGTTCTACGCCCTGGGCCGTCCGACTGGGAGGACTTCCGGCGACACTGGGCGGACTACGGTCTTGCGCTCGGGCGCTGTGTCGAAGTTGGCTGCGGCGCGGGGCGGATGACCCGGGCGATGGCGGCCGACTTCGGCGAGGTGATCGGGGTGGACGTCTCCGACGGAATGCTCCGCGTCGCCCGCGAGCACATCGACCGCGCCAATGTGGAGATGCGGCTCGGCGACGGCATCACGCTGCCCGTCGATACGACGGACGCCGTCTTCTCCACGCACGTCTTCCAGCACTTCGAATCCCTGGACGTCGCGAGCGCCAACTTTGCCGAGATCGCACGGATCCTGGTGCCCGGCGGCACGATGATGATCCACATGCCGGTGTACTGGCCGCCGCAGGGCCTCCCCGGAATCGGCCTCGCGATGCGGATCCGCAAGGCCGTCGGCAACGGACGGGCCCGTCTCCAGCGCGGGCGCGGACAGCTGCTCATGCGCCGTCTTCAATACCCCTGGCCGTGGGTCCGCCAGGAGCTCGAACGTCTCGGGTTCGTGGACATCGAGCTGGCCGCCTTTACGACACGGAGCAACGGCGATTATCAGATGTGCGTGCTCGCCCGTCGGAGCTCGTCGGCGCGGGACCGGGACTGACCCGCACGGACAGACGAAGGCCCCTCCCGTCGCCGGGAGGGGCCTTCGTGGTTGATGCGGGTCGGACTAGAAGTCCATGTCTCCGCCGCCGCCGTGGCCGTGGCCACCGCCGGCGCCGGCCGCTGACTTCTCGGGGATGTCCGTGATCAGCGTCTCGGTCGTCAGGACCATCGCCGCGATCGAGGCCGCGTTCTGGAGGGCGGATCGAGTCACCTTGCGGGCGTCGACGATCCCCTTCTTGAACATGTCGCCGTACTCGTTGCGGAGTGCGTCGTAGCCATGGCCGATCTTGGCGGCCTTGACCGCGTTCACGACGACCTCGCCGGACTGCCCGGCGTTGTCGGCGATCTGGCGGGCCGGAGCCTCGAGGGCCTTGCGGACGATCTCGACGCCGACCTGGGCGTCACCTTCGAGCTTGAGCTTGTCGAGCGACGGGATGGCCTGCAGGAGCGCGGTGCCGCCGCCGGCGACGAGGCCCTCTTCGACGGCCGCACGGGTCGTCGAGAGCGCATCCTCGATGCGGTGCTTCTTCTCCTTGAGCTCGACCTCGGTGGCCGCGCCGACCTTGATCACGGCCACGCCGCCCGACAGCTTGGCAAGGCGCTCCTGGAGCTTCTCCTTGTCGTAGTCGGAGGTCGTGTCCTCGATCTGGGCCTTGATCTGGCTCATCCGGGCCTTGATCTGGTCGGGCGAGCCGGCGCCGTCGATGACGGTCGTGTCGTCCTTGGTCGCGACGACGCGGCGAGCCGAGCCGAAGTCCTCGAACGTGACCGAGTCGAGCTTGCGGCCGACTTCCTCGCTGATGACCGTGCCACCGGTCAGGGTGGCGATGTCGCGGAGCATCTCCTTGCGCCGGTCGCCAAAGCCCGGGGCCTTGACGGCCAGGACCGAGACGGTGCCGCGGAGCTTGTTCACGACGAGCGTGGCGAGGGCCTCACCGTCGATGTCCTCGGCGATGATCAGCGTGGGCTTGCCCTGCTGGACGGCCTTCTCGAGCGCCGGGAGCATGTCCTGGACGCTGGAGATCTTCTTGTCGGTGATCAGGATGAGCGGATTCTCGAGAACCGCCTCCATCCGATCGGGGTTGGTCACGAAGTACGCCGAGAGGTAGCCCCGGTCGAACTGCATGCCCTCGGTGTATTCCTTCTCGAGGCCGAGCGACTGCCCTTCCTCGACGGTGATGACGCCGTCCTTGCCGACCTTGTCCATCACCTCGGCGATGATCTCGCCGACTTCCGGATCGGCAGCGGAGATGGCGGCGACGGCCGCGATCTGCTCGCGCGACGAGACGTCGACCTTGTGCTTCTCGAGCTCGGCCACGACGACCGCAACCGCCTGCTCGATGCCGCGCTTGACGACCATCGGGTTGGCCCCGGCGGTCACGACCCGGAGGCCCTCGGAGACCATGGCCTGGCCGAGGACGACCGCGGTGGTCGTGCCGTCGCCGGCGACGTCGTCGGTCTTGGTGGCGACTTCCTTGAGAAGCTGGGCGCCCATGTTCTCGAACGGGTCGTCGAGCTCGATGTCGCGAGCGATCGTCACGCCGTCGTTGGTGATCGTCGGCGATCCGAACTTCTTGTCAAGGACGACGTTGCGGCCCTTCGGACCGATCGTCACCTTGACCGCGTCGGCGAGCTTGTCGATGCCGCGCTTGAGACTGCGACGAGCGGTCTCGTCAAAGATCAACTGCTTGGCCAATTTGGTATGCCTCCTGGAGTCGTGTGGGGGTCGGAGTCTGGATCAGCGACGCGGGGAACTCAGTCCTCGACGATCGCGAGGATGTCCTTCTGGCTGACGATGAGGAGCTCCTCTTCGTCGATCTTGAACTCGGTCCCGGCGTACTTCGCGTACAGGACCGTGTCGCCCTTCTTGACGTCGATCGTCTCGCGCTTGCCGTCGTCGAGGGTGCGGCCCGGCCCGACGGCCAGGATCAGGCCCTTCTGGGGCTTCTCCTTGACGGTGTCCGGGAGGACGATGCCGGACTTGGTCATCTCCTCACGAGCGGTCGGCTGGATCACGACGCGGTCGCCGAGCGGGCGAAGCTTCGTCTTGGAAGCGGTGGCGGTGGCCAACGTGCATTCCTCCTGGGACGGGGCCGATGCCTCCGTCGTGCTGGTTGGGCGAGGGACCGGATCGGCGTCGCCGATCGCATCCCCGGCGGGGTGGTGAGGTGCCGCTGTTCGAGTCGCTGACCGGCCTCCTCGGGCGTCCGTCGTGCTGGGACGGGTCGCCTGCCGGTCTGGAACGGACCCTGTTGGCACTCTCGATGTGAGAGTGCTAATCCTACGCTTTCGCCGTTTCGCGTGTCAACCGCGAACGGCGCGAACAGCGCGATCGGCGCGAACAGCGCCACTCAACGCGGATCGCGTTCGCCCGGCGCGCGACTTCGCGCGGCGGCCGGCAGGGTGGCGGTCGGTGCCGCCGCGCCAGCGATCAGCGTGGCTGATCGGATGCTCCCGTTGCGCGCTCGACCGCCAGCTCGTCCGGGCAGGGTGGTGTCCCGTTCGCCGCATCGCTCAGCGCGGCCGGGGTCGGCCTGATCAACGACACTGATCGTCCGTCGAAGGGACGCGTTCCGATCAGCCACGGCGGCGACATGGGCTGGGCCGATTGGGGCCGATGGGCGGGCCCGATGAACGGGCCGGGTCAGCGTCGGTTGCGCTTGAATGTGCGGTCGTAGGCGTCAACGAGAGCCGTCCCGCCCGCCGCGCTGTCGTCGCTGCGGAGATCGGCGACCCAGGCGGCGGTCAGGCCGACCCACTCGGGGGCGTTCCGGCCGGGCGGGGCGCCAGGCGCCGAGAGGTAGGGCGAATCGGTCTCGACGAGGAGGCGATCGGCCGGCACGATCCGGACGACGTCCGCGGTCGCCTCCTCCCCACGCCGGAACGCGAGGCCGGAGATGCTGATTGCCGCCCCGAGCTCGAGCATCGCCTCGGCGTAGTCGAGCGGGCCGCTGAACGAGTGGATCACGACCCGCGGCGGCTCGCCGCCGAACGCCCGGATCTCGGCAAGGAGCGCGTCCTGGGCGTCGCGCTCGCCGCTCCGCGAGCGGCAATGAAGGATCGCGGGCTTGCCGGTCGTGACGCTCAGCTTCAGGTTCCGGCGGAGGTTCGCGAGCTGGGCCGGGATCGGCGAGAAGACGCGGTCAAAGTCGAGGCCCGTCTCGCCGATGGCCGCGACGCGCGGATCGGTCGCCGACGCCGCGATCTCGGTCCACTCCTTGTCGGTCACGTTCGCCGCGTCGTGGGGATGGACCCCCACCGCGGCGTCGAGCCATGAGACGCGAGCGACGAGGTCCACGGCGGCGGCCGATGACCAGGCGTTCCAGCCCGGCACGAGGATCCGCTCGACGCCGGCCGCAGCGGCAGCCGCCAGCACCGCGTCGACGTCGTCGTCGAAGCGGTCCGATTGGAGGTGGCAGTGACTGTCGACGAGGCGCATCGGCGGGGCAGGTCAGGGACGGTCAGTCCGGCGCGACGTCGGTGTCGAGGCGCGGGAAGAGCGGCTCGGCCGCGGTCAGCCGGCCCACCTCGCCGGCGTGGGCGCCCCAGCGGAGCTCGTCGAGAAGAGGCGGCCCGCCGTTGCCGTCTTCCGCGTACGGCCAGGCGTAGCCGAGCTGGGCGAGAACCCGCGGTGCGGTCGCCGGGAGGAACGGGGCCGCGGCCAGGCCGATCAACCGGCACGCTTCGACCAGGTCGCCCAGGACGTCGCGGAGGCGCGCCGCGGACTCGGCGTCACCGGCCTTGGCAGCCTTGGCGAGGACCCACGGCTGCTCCGAGTCGACGAGCCGATTCGCGGCGCCGGCGAACTCCCACACGGCGGCCAGCGCCTCGTGGAGCAGGCAGCCGTCGATCGCCGCCCGGACGGCCTCGAGCCGGGCCGGCCAGGCGGCAGCCAGCGAGCCCGAGGTCGGGTCCGGTCGTTCGCCCTCGAGGTAGCGATTGGCCATCGACACGGTCCGGTTGACGAGATTGCCGACGTCGTTCGCGAGATCGGCGTTGTAGCGCCGGACGAAGCCGTCCCAGCTGACCTCGGCGTCCTTGTCGAACGGGACCTCGCGCAGGACGACATAGCGCGCGCCGTCGCTGCCGAACGCGGCCACGAAGTCGCCCGGGTCGAGGAAGTTGCCGCGGCTCTTGCTCATCCGCTCGCCGCCGGCGGCCAGGAGCCAGCCGTGGGCCCAGACCTTGCCCGGCGCCTCGAGCCCGGCGCTCCAGAGCATCGCCGGC
>JBKJOK010000039.1:0-3727 GCA_046595595.1 Candidatus Limnocylindrales bacterium | reverse complement strand
CCGCCGCCGAAGCCCGACGAGCGACCGTCGCGGCGCACGCTCGACGCATGACCGATCAGCGGCCAGATCTTCGCGCGCTCGTCGAGCGCCTTGCGACCCTCGCCGAGCGTCGCCTCGCGCTCGGGCCGTCGACCGAAGCCGCCCGGACCCGCGCCGTCCAGCTGCGCGATCACGCCACGGGCCATCTCCGGGTCCGCGCGGCCAGCCTCGACGCCCCTCTCCTCGTCCTCCTCCTGGGGCCGACCGGCGCCGGCAAGAGCAGCCTGTTCAACGCGTTGGCAGGTCGCGCCGCGAGCCGGACCGGCGTCCTCCGCCCAACGACCCGGAGCGCAATCGCGCTTGCCCATCCCGACGATCTCGCCACACTCCGGACAGGGGCGCTGGCGGGTTTCGGGCCGGACCGGCTTGAGACGATCGCCGACCCCGATCTTCCGGCCGGGCTCGCCCTTGTCGACGCGCCCGACGTCGACTCGATCGACCACGCCAACCGCGAGCTTGCCGACCAGCTCGTCGAGGCTGCCGATCTCACGATCTTCGTGACGACCGCGACCCGCTACGCCGACCGCGTGCCGTGGACGGTCCTCGGCCGGGTTCGCCAGCGGGGCCTGCCGATCGTCGTGGTCGTCAACCGCCTGCCGCCCTCAGGCGACGACCGGACCGTGGTTGTCGACGACGTCCGGCGGCTGTTCGCCGACGCGGGCTTCGCGGCCGAGCTCGAGGTGACCGGCATCGCCGAGGGAGCCCTCGACCCCGAGCGCGAGGCGCTCGACGCCGCGGCGGTGGCGCCGATCCGGCACCGGATCGACGGCCTGCGTGCCGACGCCGACGGCCGTCGGGCGCTGGCGGCCGAGGCCCTGGCAGGGTCCGTGGCCGGGGTCGGGCCGCTCGTCAGCCATGTCGCCGACGACGTCGCCCACGAGCAGATCGACGTCGCGGCCCTCCGGCGCACGGTCGCCACCAATCACGAGCGCGAGCTCACTGCCCTGCGCGCCGATCTCGCCCGCGGCACGTTCCTGCGCGACGAGGCGCTCCGGCATTGGCAACGCTATGTCGGGGCGGACGACGTGACCCGCCTGTTCTCGCGCGGGATCGGGGCCATCCGGGGGGCGATCGCGGCGGTCTTCCGGCCGACCACCGCTCCCGTGGTCGAGGTCCGCGAGGCGACGACCGACGACCTCGTCACGGTCGTCCGGCAGCACGCGGCCGAGGCCGCCCGGCGGACCGCGACCGGCTGGGCCGACGAGCCGCGGGTCGCGGCGGCCATCGGCGAGCGGAGCGACCTGTGGGATGTCTCGGCCGGATTCGACGACCGCCTGCGGACGCGACTCGAGGGCTGGATCGCGTCGATCGGCGAGGACATCGCGGCGACCGGCGAGGGAAAGCGCAAGCTGGCTCGCGGGGCGTCGATCGGGGTGAACGCGCTCGGCGTCGGTGTGATGCTCGCGACGTTCATCCACACGGCCGGGCTGACCGGAACCGAGGTCGGGGTGGCGGCGGCGACCGCGTTCCTGAACCAGAAGCTGCTCGGGGCGCTGTTCGGCGAGGCCGCCATGGTCGAGCTCATCTGGCGCGCCCGGGCCCGCCTGGACGCCGCGCTCGAGGAGACGTTCGCGGATGAGCGGGTCCGGTTCGAGGCCCTCGTTCCGAGGACCGACGATCTCGAGGAGCTGGCGGGCGCCCTGCGGTCGGTGGCGGAGGAGGTCCGGACGATGACGCCGGGTTCGGTGGCCGGCGCGGGCGCGCCGTCGGGATCGAGCGCGACCGCGTTGACCGTCGCGTCTCCCGGCCGATGACCGCAAGCGCGCCGCCGACGCCGAACCTGGCGCAGTCCGGTCGCGGCCCGGACACCTCGCGGGGCACGGGCGCGGGCGCAGTTGCCGGGGGCTCGCCGGCGTTCGCCGACCCGTGCCTCGCCCACCTCGACGCCGCGATCGACGCCGCGGCCGTTCTCGGCGTCCCGACCGATGACGCGGCCCAGGTCCGGGCCGATGCCACCGCCCGCCTCGGCTTCCCGGCGGACACGTTCGTGATCGCCCTCGTCGGCGGGACCGGGGTGGGGAAGTCGAGCCTCCTCAATGGGATCGCCGGATCCGACGTCAGCCCGGCCTCCGTGCGCCGACCGACGACCGCGCAACCGATCGCCTGGATCCCGGAGGGACCCGACGCCGCGCTCCGGCCGCTGCTCGACTGGCTCGGGGTGGACTCTGGCGGCGTGCCGCCGGCCGGCGAGCCGGGCACGCGGTCCGGGACCCGCGGGCGCATCGCGATCCTGGACCTGCCAGACCTCGACTCGATCGAGCTCGAGCACCGCCGCCGGGTCGACGCGGTCCTGCCCCGCGTCGACGCCGTGATCTGGGTCACCGACCCCGAGAAGTACCACGACGCGCTGCTCCACGACGAGATCCTCAAGCGCTGGCTGCCGCGCCTCGGGCGCCAGCTCGTCGTCGTCAACAAGGCCGATCGACTCAGCGCCGAGGATGGTGAGCGTCTCCGGAGTGATCTCGAGCGCGATGTGATCCGGCTCGCGGCCGGCGCCGGGCGCGCGAACGATCGACCCCGCGTCGTTCTGGCGTCGGCCCTCGACGGCGCGGCGGCCGACGGTGGTGCCGCGGACGCCGCACCCGGCGCGCGCTCCGCCGGCCTCGCCGCCGTCCGGGCATGGCTCGACGAAGGCGTCGAGGCGAAGCAGGTCGTCCGGGCCCGACTGATCGCGACGATCCGCGACACGATCGCCGGGCTCGCCCGCGTTGCCGGCGTCGAGCCGACCGGCGCGGTCGCGCCGATCCTCGGGGCAGGGGCGCGGCGGACCGCTGCGACCGGCGCGAGCGACGCGCTCCTGGGCGTCGTCGATCTGCCCGCTCTCCGCCGCCAGGCGATCGGGGCGACCCGTGCCCGAGCCCGTGCTCGGGGCGCCGGTCCGCTCGGAGGCCTCACCTCGCGGCTGTTCCGTTGGTCCGGGCGGCAAGCGCGGGTCGCCGACCCCGGCGCGTATCTCGCCCGCTGGCGCGACCGGGGCTCGGCTGGTCCGGCCGCCGGCGCGGTGCGGGCCGTCCTTGCCGAGCCGCTCCGGGTTGCCGCGCCTGGCACCCGCCGGCTGCTCGCGGAGTCGACGAGCGTCGCCCAGCTCGAGCGCGGCCTCGGGACGGCGGTGGACCGGGCCATCGCGGCCGATCCAGGCGAGCCGCCGACGAGCGCGTGGTGGACCGTGATCGGGATTGCTCAGACGATCGCGACCGGTGCGTTCGTCCTGTCCGCAATCTGGGTGTTCCTGTGGGCGCTGATCAAGTTCCCGGCCGACAGCGTCGTGCTCCCGGTGATCGGCCAGGTACCGGTGCCGTTCGTCGCGATCGTGGTCTCGGTCGTCGTGGGCTACCTGCTCGCCCGGCTCCTCGGTGCCCACGCGGGCTGGCTCGGCCGGCGCTGGGCCGCCGGTCTTGCCGACCGGATCCGGGGCAACATCCGAGCGGAGGTCGAAACGGTCGTGTTCGCCCCGATCGACACGCTGGATGCCGCCCGCGGGGCCCTCCGGACGGCTGCACGCGGCGCGGGCGAGGACTGCCGGCCCGGCTGATGGGCAGCCTCAGCGCTGACGGACGGCCTCAGCGAGCCGCGGCGAGGACCTCCCGGGCGAGCCGTTCGCGCGACGCGTCGTCGGTCATGATCGAGTCCGTCACGAACGGCCGGATGCCGAGCGCTCTGACCGCGGCCGCGTGCTCGGCGTCCACGG
>JBKJOK010000276.1:0-8359 GCA_046595595.1 Candidatus Limnocylindrales bacterium | reverse complement strand
GACGTACTTCCAGCCGATGGTCCGCCAGGTGATCGCCAACGCGGCGCGCTGGGCGACCGGCCGGCGCGGCGCGCCGATCGCGATCGGCAACCCGGATCCGGTCGAGCCGATCGGGCGCCGCTGATCCGATCGGGCGCCCGAGCGGTGACGGCTCAGGGCAGCGCGACTCAGGCCAGCGCGACCACCTCGTCGCCGAGCGTGATCTCGCCGGCGGTCAGGATTCGCGCCCGCAACCCCGCTCGATGGACGAGCGGTTCGAGGACCGGCTTGCCGAGCAGGTCCGTCAGGTACTGGCACGGCTCGCACAGCCGGGTCCCCTCGCACTCGACCGCGCCGATCCGGAACCGGCGCCCGACGAGGTCATTCAGGCGAATCCCGCGGGTCGTGACGTTCCGCCGCGTCTCGCCCGGAGCCAGCTCGATCGCCGCCCGGGCCGCCAGCGCCTCGATCTCCTCGGCCTCGATCAGGGTGACGTGCCGGTCGTCCTTCGCGTCGCCGGAGTAGCGGCCCGTGCCGGACGCGTAGCGATCGCCCTCGAGTCCGACGCCCTCGATCGCCCGCACCCGCTCGACGGATCGCATCGGGCCGCTGACGAGGTCGGCGATGTGGATGGCCTCCACCATCCCCCGGCCCGGATCGGCGCCCGGCGCTGGCGTGCCCACGGTCTCGGGATGTGAAGCGACGATGTCCATGGCGGGCATTCTGGCCGATCCGCCTGACATCCGTCCACGGCGCGCGGGGCGCCGACCGGGCATTCTGACGCGGTGAACGACGGAACCTCGACGCCCGACCGGGCGGCCGCACCCCCATCGGACAGCCTCTGGTCGGCGCACCGGCGGGCGCTGACGATCGGGCTCGTCCTGAACGTCACGATCGTCGCCTCGGAAGCCCTGGCCGTCTCGACGATCATGCCGATCGTCGCCCGCGACCTCGGCGGCCTCGACCTGTACGGCTGGGTCTTCTCCGGGTTCTTCCTCGGCAACCTGCTCGGGATCGTCGCCGCCGGGATGCTGATCGATCGTGGCGGGCTCACCCGGCCGTTCCTGATGGGGATCGGCCTGTTCGCGATCGGCCTGCTGATCGGGGGGTTTGCGCCGTCGATGGCGATCCTCGTCGTGGCCCGGGTGGTCCAGGGTTTCGGGGCGGGTGCCATCCCGGCGGTCGCCTTCGTCTCGATCGGGCGGGCGATGCCCGAGCATCTCCGACCGCGGATGTTCGCGACGCTCTCGACGGCGTGGGTCCTGCCCGGCGTCATCGGCCCGACCGTGGCCGCGTTCGTCGCCGAGACGTGGCACTGGCGGCTTGTCTTCATCGGCCTCCTGCCGATCATCGCGGTCGCGGCGTGGCTGACCCTGCCCTCGATCCGGGCTGTCGGTCCGGGCACACCCGAGCCGTCGCCCGCCGCGGCCGGCGACGACGGACGCTCCTCGAGCGATGCCCGCCGGCGACTGCCGATGGCCGTGGTCCTCGTCATCGGCGCCGGGCTCGCGGTCTCGGGCCTCTCGAACGTCTCGCCGTTCCCGCTCGTCCTGATCGTCCTCGGCGTCCTGATCGGCACGCCCGCCTTCGCCCGCCTCACGCCGCCAGGGACGCTCCGGGCGGCGACGGGCCTGCCGACCGCGGTCCTGCTCCGTGGGTTCATGACGTTCGCCTTCTTCTGTGCCGACGTCTACGTCCCGCTGGCGGTCCAGGAGTGGCGCGGCGCCCCGGCGATCGTGTCCGGGATCGTGTTCACGTCGGCCACGTTGACGTGGACCGCCGGCGCGTGGCTCCAGGCCCACCACGTCGCCCGGATCGGCCCGGGCCGGTTCCTCGTCGCGGGCTTCGCGACCCTCATCGTCGGGATCGTGGGGTTCGCGACGATCCTCTCGCCGGACGTGCCGCTCGTCGTCGGCGTGGCGATGTGGGGCGTCGCGGGCTTCGGCATGGGACTGTCCTATTCGACCCTGTCGCTCGTCGTCCTGCGCGAGGCGCCGCTTGCCGAACAGGGCGCCGCGACCGCGGGACTCCAGCTGTCCGACGTCCTTGGAACCGCCCTCGGCACCGGGATCGGCGGGGCGCTGATCGCGTTCGGGGCGCGGGCCGGGGAGCCTGCCTGGGTCGGGCTCGCGGCGACCTTCGGGATTGCGATCGTGGTGGCTGTCCTGGGCCTCGGGCTGACCTCGCGGCTGGGCCGTCACGCCTCGTCGGGCGCACGGAGCCAGACCACGGGCGCCGTCGAGGCCGTGGGGTAGACTTGGCCACCGTCCGCGCCGGAGCCCGACCGGCGGCTCGCCCCAGCAGGAGGACCCTCGACCGATGTCCGCCGAGGAGCTTCGCGCCAAGATCCGCGAGATCCCCGACTTCCCCAAGCCCGGGATCCTCTTCTACGACATCACGACCCTGCTGAAGGATCGGGTGGCGTACAAGGAATCGATCGACCAGATGCTCGCCCCGTATGTCGGCGAGCAGATCGACGTGGTCGTCGGGATGGAGTCGCGCGGGTTCATCTTCAGCGCCGCGATGGCCTACCAGCTCGGAGCCGGTCTCGTGCCCGTTCGCAAGCTGGGCAAGCTGCCGGCCGAGACGATCACGGTCGAGTACGCGCTCGAATACGGATCGAACACCCTCGAGATCCATCGCGATGCGATCGCGCCCGGCCAGAAGGTCCTGATCGTCGACGACCTGCTCGCAACGGGCGGCACCGTCAAGGGCACGATCGAGCTGGTCGAGCGGCTGAAGGGCGACGTCGTCGGGCTCGCGTTCCTCGTCGAGCTCAACTCGCTCAAGGGCCGCGACCGGCTCGACGGCCGGCGCGTCACCAGCGTCATCCAGTACTGAGCGGGTCCTGAGCGCGCTGCCGGCCCGCCCGTCCGGCGCCGACCCGACCTCCAGCGAGAGCGCATTGGCCGACTCGACCCGCGATCCCATCGAGACTCCCGCCGAGCCGCCCGATCCGGCCGCGCCCGCGCCGCCCGACGGCTCGCCCGTCGCCGGGCCCGCTGAGCCCGCCGCCGGCGCCAACCTCGCCCGGCGACGGTTCTTCCGCCAGTTCGCGGGCGATTTGATCCAGACCGCCGCGTCCGTCGCGGGTGCGGCCCAGGCGATCCAGCGCGCCTCGGCCGAGGCGGCCGGCGCGATCCTCGATCCGGTCGGGGCCGCTACCCGACGCGACGGTGATGGCGGCATCGGGGCTGGCGCGAGCGGAGGCATCGGCCCGGACGCCGCGAACCCGGAGCCCGGCTCGCCGTCGGGCTTCCGGACGCCGTTCCGCGAAGGCGACGGCGTCCTGTACCTGATCGACCAGCGCCTGCTTCCGGACCAGCTCGTCGAGGTCGAGGTCCGCAACGCCCCCGAGGCCGCATCCGCGATCCGGAGCATGGTCGTTCGCGGCGCGCCGGCGATCGGTCAGGTCGCCGCGATCGGGATGGCCCTCTCGGCGGGTCGGGCGGCCAACACCCACGCCTATGCCCGGCGGGCGATCCTGCGCGGTGCCGCCGCCGCGCTCCGGGCCGCCCGCCCGACCGCGGTGAACCTGGGCTGGGCGGTCGATCGGATGATGGCCCGGTATGCCGCCGTCGGCGAGTTGACCGAGGACGGGCCGGCGGTCGCGGCGGCCCTTCGCGCGGAGGCCGACGCGATCGTCTTCGAGGCCACGACCGACCACGGCCGGCTGGCCGAGTTCGGGCTGGCGGCGTTGCCGGTCAAGGACTTCGGGCCGCTCCGGATCCTCACCCACTGCAACACCGGGCCGCTCGCCTGCGGCCAGTTCGGGACCGCCCTCGGGATCGTCCAGGCGGCCCACTTCGCCGATCGGGCGATCCACGTCTGGGTCGATGAGACCCGGCCGTACCTCCAGGGCGCCCGTCTGACGGCGTGGGAGCTGGCCCAGGCCGGGGTCGAGCACACCCTGATCCCGGACGTCGCGGCCGGGTCGCTGATGCGGGCCGGAGAGGTCGACGTGATCCTGGTCGGGGCCGATCGGGTCGCGGCCAACGGCGACACGGCGAACAAGGTCGGGACGTACCCGCTCGCGGTCCTGGCTGCGCGCCACGGCATCCCGTTCTTCGTCTGCGCCCCGACGAGCTCCATCGACCTCGCGACCGCCGACGGCGACGGGATCGAGATCGAGGAGCGCCCGGCCGAAGAGGTTCTCTTCGTCCGCGGGGTCCGGATCGCTCCAGCCGGAACGGCGGTCCGCAACCCGTCGTTCGACGTCACCCCGGCCGAGCTGATCAGCGGGATCGTGACCGAGGAAGGGGTCGTGAGCGGTCCGTTCGGCGCCGGCCTGGCCGCTGCCGTCGCCGCGGCAACCGGGCGCTGGGCGCCGACCCGTCCCGCCCTCGGGGCCGATCCGACCGCGCCGCCGGCCGACGCAGCCGACGCCACCTCCATCCCGCCCGCACCGTCGGTCAGCCCGGGAGCCCGGGCCTGATGGCAACCGTCGCTGCGACCGATCGTCGGACCCACCGCCTGGCCGTTCGTCCGGTCAGCGATCGGACCGAGCTCCGGCGTTTCCTCGATGTGGACCGTCTCCTCGCGGCCTACGCAATCTGCGACCTCGAGGACAAGGAGTTCGCGAAGAGCCGCTGGGGTGGGGCCTACGACGGCGACCGGCTCGTCGCCCTCGCCCTCGAGTACACCGGGCTCACGCCCCAGCCCCTGTTCGTCATGGGCCGGCCCGAGGGGATCGAGGCGATCCTGCGGGACATCGTCCGGCCTCGCACGGCGTATGTCGCGGTCCTGCCCGAGGCGCTCCCGGCGGTCGAGTGCGTCTATCGCCTCGACGCGGGTCCTCAGATGGTCCGGATGTGGGTCGATCGCGCCCGGTTCCGTCCCTTCCCGGCGGACGTCCGGCGCCTGCTCTCGTCGGACATCGGCGAGCTCAACCGGCTGTACCAGCTCGGCTTCGCGTCGTGGCTCCCGTCGTCGGCCATCGCCGACGGCGTCTACTTCGGGATTCGCGCCGGCGGCCGGCTGGTGGCCGCGGCAGGGACCCACGTGATCAGCCGCCAGGCCCGGATCGCGGTCGTCGGCAACGTGCTGACCCATCTCGACCATCGCGGCCGGGGCCACGCGACCGCGGCGACCGGAGCGGTCACCGCGGAGCTGTTGCGGACCTGCGACCAGGTCGTCCTCAACGTCCGCTCCGACAATCCACCGGCGCTCCAGGCGTACCGGCGGCTCGGCTATGTCGAGCACGTCCGGTTCGAGGAGCGCCTTGCCCATCGCCTCGGATCGCCGTGGCCGGACTTCACGGCGCCGCTTCGCCGCTTCTTCAGCCGCAGGGAGACTTGACCCGATGACCGACACCGTCACGGCGCCGATCGGCGCCACCGATGCCTTGCCCGCCCACGACGTGACCGACCTCGGCCTTGCGTCCGAGGGGATCCGACGGATCGAATGGGCCGAGCGCGAGATGCCCGTCCTGCGCCTGATTCGCGAGCGCTTCGAGCGCGAGCAGCCCTTGGCCGGGATCCGGATCGGGGCGTGCCTCCACGTCACGACCGAGACCGCCAATCTGATGCGGACCCTGAAGGCCGGCGGCGCCGAGGTCTACCTCGCGGCCTCGAACCCGCTGTCCACGAAGGACGACGTCGCGGCCGCCCTCGTCGCCGAGTACGGGATCGCCACCTTCGCCCGACGCGGCGAGAACGGGGACACGTACTACGCTCACCTGAATGCCGTCGCCGACGCGAAGCCGCAGATCACGATGGACGACGGCTGCGACCTCGTGGCACTCCTCCACCGCGAGCGGCCGGACCAGGTCAAGGAGGTCCTCGCCGGGACCGAGGAGACGACGACCGGCGTCATCCGGCTCAAGGCGATGGCCGCCGACGATGCCCTCGGCTTCCCGGTCGTGGCGGTCAACGAGGCCCAGACCAAGCACCTCTTCGACAACCGCTACGGGACCGGCCAGTCCACGATCGACGGGATCCTGCGGGCGACGAACATCCTTCTCGCCGGACGCAACGTCGTGATCGCCGGCTACGGCTGGGTCGGCAAGGGGATCGCGTCGCGGATGGACGGGATGGGCGCCCACGTCGCGGTCGTCGAGATCGACCCGATCCGGGCTCTCGAGGCGCTGATGGACGGCTTCCGGGTGATGACCGTCGGCGAGGCCGCGCCGTGGGGCCAGCTGTTCGTGACCGCGACCGGCAACGTCAACGTCTTCCGGCGCGAGCACTTCGCCGCGATGCGGGACGGCGCGGTCATGGCCAACTCCGGCCACTTCGACGCCGAGCTGGACCTCAAGGCGCTCCGCGAGATGGCCGAGGGCCATGTCCGTGACGCCCGCGAGAACGTCCAGGAGTTCGATCTCGGGGGCAAGAAGATCAATCTCGTCGCCGAGGGCCGGCTCGTGAACCTGGGCGCGGCCGAGGGCCACCCGGCGGCGGTCATGGACATGAGCTTCGCCAACCAGGCGCTGTCGGCGGAGTACGTCGTCCAACACCACGCCGAGCTCACGCCCCAGGTCTACGTCGTGCCCGAGGCAATCGACGCCGAGGTCGCCCGGCTCAAGCTGGCTGCCCTCGGGATCACCCTCGACGAGATGACCGCCGAGCAGAAGGAGTACGTCTCCTCGTGGCAGCACGGGACCTGATCGATTGAGTCTGCAGCCTCACCGGGAATCCGGTACCCGCTCTCCGAGGTCCGAGGCGGAGCTCGGCGACGCCATCGGCCCGAGGATTGCGCCGTACGGCGCATGGGAGTCGCCGTTCGCGATCGAGCTGCTGGCGAAGGGCGCCGTCTCCTTCAGCGAGATCGGGGCGGCCGACGGCCGGCGCTGGTGGCTGGAGGGTCGAGCCGAGGAGGGCGGCCGGCAGGTCCTGGTCCGGCGCGAAACCGACGGAACGCTGACCCGGCTCACGCCCGACGGGTTCAACGCGCGCTGCCGGGTCCACGAGTACGGCGGCGGGGCGATCCTCGTCGACGGCGACCTCGTCGTCGTGTCGGACTTCGCGACCGGGCGCCTCCAGCGCGTGACGGCGCCGGGGGTCCTTGAGCCGTTGACGCCGGAAGGACGGGCGTGGCGGTTCTCGGACCTGTGCCACGACCGAACGCGCGATCGGCTCATCGCCGTCAGGGAGGACCACGATCCGGACACGCTTGCCCGCAACGGTGAGGCCGCGAACGCCATGGTCGCGATCAGCCTCGCTGACGGCACGGTGTCGGTCCTCGCGGAGGGCTCGGACTTCTTCGCGGCGCCCCGCCTCGCGCCCGACGGCCGACGGCTCGCCTGGCTCCGCTGGCGTCATCCGAACCTGCCGTGGGACGGCACGGAGCTCGTCCTGGTTGACCTCGACGACGCGGGCGGCCCGACCCACGAGCGCGTCGTTGCCGGCAGCCCGAGTGACTGGACCGCCCAGCCGCGCTGGTCGCCCGATGGCGTGCTCCACTTCGTTGCCGAGCCCGACGGCTGGATGAACCTGTTCCGACTGGCCGGCGACGGACGGGTCGAGCGGGCGAGTGACCCGCTCGAGGCCGAGTTCGCCTTCCCCGACTGGGTGTTCGCGCTCTCGAACTACGCATTCGCTGCCGACGGGACGATTGTCGCCGTCGGCCGAAGCGACGGCCGCGACCGCCTGTACCGGATCGCCCCCGACGGGACGGCCACGCCCTTCGACCTGCCGTTCACCGAGATCAGCTACGTCACGGTCGACGGGGCCACGGCCGTCTTCCGGGGCGCGGCGCCGGATCGGCCGTGGGCGATTCACGAGCTGGATCTCGCAAGCGGGCTGACCACGGTGATCCGCGCGTCGTCGAACATCGAGGTCGACCCGGCCGACGCGTCGATCGGCGAGCTGGTCGAGTTCCCGACCGACGGCGAGCGGACCGCGTTCGGCATCCTCTATCGCCCGACCAACCGGACCCAGCGCGGTCCGGACGACGCGCTGCCGCCGCTGATCGTGACCAGCCATGGCGGGCCGACGGCACAGGCTTCGACCGCCTTCTCGATCGGGACGCAGCTCTTCACGAGTCGCGGCTTCGCGGTCCTCGACGTGGACTACGGCGGCTCGACCGGCTACGGCCGCGACTACCGCAAGCGCCTCGAGGGTGAGTGGGGCGTCGTGGACCTGGCCGACTGCGTCGCGGGCGCGCGCTGGCTGGCCGAGCAGGGGATCGTCGACGGCGGACAGCTCGCGATCCGGGGCGGCAGCGCCAGCGGCTACACGACGCTCTGCGCCGTCACGTTCAGCGACGCCTTCTCGGCCGGGACGAGCTACTTCGGGATCGGCGACCTCGAGACGTTCGTGAAGGAGACCCACAAGTTCGAGTCGCGTTATCTCGATCGGCTGGTCGGCCCGTATCCGGCCGAGAAGCAGCGCTACCACGATCGCTCGCCGCTGAACTTCGCCGACCGGATCTCGTGCCCGGT
>JBKJOK010000137.1:0-8164 GCA_046595595.1 Candidatus Limnocylindrales bacterium | reverse complement strand
CGACCCGATGCTAGACTCGCCCAGCCTCAGAATCGCCGTCCGGAGGGACCCCCTGAACGTGGAGGACCTTCGCTCGACGACGGTCGCCGCAGACCCCGTCCAGCGCCGTGACCTCATCCTGCTCGAGCGCGCCCGGTCGGGCGACCTCGACGCCTTCAACGACCTCGTCGTCTGCTATCAGGACATGCTCTTCGCCCTGGTCGTGCGGATGGTCCCGGATCGCGACCAGGCGTCCGATTGTGTCCAGGAGGCGTTCTTCTCCGCATTCCGGAACATGGCGGGGTTCCGCGGCGGCAGCGTGAAGTCGTGGCTCCAGCGGATCACGGTCAACGCCGCGATGGACATCCAGCGTGCTCGCAAGCGTCGCCCGGTCCAGCCGTATCCCGAGTTCGACGACGAGAGCTGGCAGCCGCCCGCGGGCAAGGACGCGGACCCGGTGACGACCGCGCTCACGACCGAGCGCCATCGAGCCCTGAACGACGCCCTCGCGACGATCACCGACGACCAGCGGGCGGCGATCGTGCTGTTCGACATCGAGGGTTACGACTACGCCGAGATTGCCGAGATGACGGGTGTTTCGCTGGGCACGGTCAAGTCGCGGATCCACCGCGGCCGGCTCGCTCTGCGCGACCGCCTGGCCGGCCGGATGGAGCTGTTCCGTGGCTGACGCGGGACGGCGCAACGGGCCGGGGAACCGGAACGGATGGGAGGTCGTCTGAGGCCCATGCCACACGATTCCGACGTCCAGCTGACGTCCCACGACCGCCACGACACGATGCTCGTGGCCGCGCTCGCTGCCGGCGACCTCGCCGCCACCGACCGCGACCAGGCCATCGCCCTGACCGCCACCTGCACCGACTGCGCGACCCTTCGCGACGACCTCATCGCGATCGCCCGCGCCACCGCCACGGTCCCGCCGCCGATCACCGCCTCGGGGCTCGACTTCCGCCTGACTCCAGCCGACGCCGCGCGGCTTCGGCCCGGTGGCTGGCGCCGGTTCGTGGCCGCGTTCTCCGCCCCGCGTGCCGCCTTCACTCGTCCGCTCGGGGTCGGCCTGACGACCCTCGGGCTCGTCGGCCTGTTGATCGGCAACGTTCAGCTGACGCCCGGCGGCACCGCCTCCACCGCCCCCGCGGCGCGGCCCGGGGCGGCCTCCGCCGAGGACTTCGGTAACGGCGAGGTCCGGGCGGTGGCTAGCGCGGCGGCCCCGATGACGGTCGCGTCCGGTGCCCCGGGCGACGTCTCGGCCGCCGACCCTGGCGCCAGTGCCCCGGCGGCGTCCTCGTATCCCAACACGGCCCTCGGCGGCGAGCCCGCGAGCGGCTCGGGAGGCCCCGACGTCCAGGGCGGAGTGCTCGACCCGGCGGCGTCCGGCAGCGTGAAGTCCGCGCCGAGCGCGCGCGATCAGCTCGCGTCCGAGAGTGCGCTGGACTCCACGGTCGTCGACCCGCTGCGGCCCCTGAATCTGCTGTTCATCGCGGCCGTCCTGCTCGGTCTTGGACTCCTCGTCGGGGCCCGCTTCCGGTCCCGTCCAACCGCCTGATCAGCGACCGACCGCCGGCGAACCGGCGACGGCTCCCGGCCGGGGCCGCGGGTACACTCCGTCCGTGCCCACCGAACGCCTCATGCTGCTCGACGGCTTCGGACTCGTGTATCGCGGTTACTTCGCCCTGCCGCCCCTGACGACGTCGAAAGGCGACCTCGTCAACGGCGCATTCGGCTTCGCGAGCATCGTCCTCCGCGGCATCCAGGACCTCCAGCCCGACTACCTCGCGGTCTCGTTCGACCTGCCCGGTCCGACGTTCCGCCACGAGATGTCCGCCGAGTACAAGGCGAACCGGGTCCGCATGCCCGACGACCTGCGTGACCAGTTCCCGAAGGTCCGCGAGATCGTGAAGGCGCTCCGGATCCCGGTCTACGAGATGCCGGGCTACGAGGCCGACGACGTGATCGGGACGATCACGAAGCAACTCGATCCGCTTGCCGACCTCGAGACCACGATCGTCACCGCCGATCTCGACATGCTCCAGCTCGTCACGCCGCGGGTCCGCCTGATGACGACCCGGTCGGGCGTTGAGAACACGATCATGTACGACGTCGACAGGATCGACGACCGGTTCGGGCTGCGGCCGGACCAGATGGTCGACTACAAGGCGCTGAAGGGCGATCCGAGCGACAACATCCCGGGCGTGCCCAGCGTCGGCGAGAAAACCGCCGCGAAGCTCATCCGTGACTTCGGCGACCTCGACAGCCTGCTGGCCCGACTCGATGACGTCACGCCGGCCAAGCTCGGTGACAAGCTCCGCGAGCACGTCAACCAGATCCGGATGGGCCGCGAGCTGTCGCGGATCGTGCGCGACCTGCCGATCCAGATCGACCTCGAAGCGGCCCGGCTCGGCGACTACGACCGCGACACGGTCGTCCGCCTGTTCCGCGAGTACGAGTTCCGGACGCTGATCGAGCGTCTGCCACCGATGGCCGGCGAATCTGCGGAGCAGAGGACGGAATCGCTCCGGTCTGTCGTCGAGAGCGGCTACGTGCCAGCGGCCCGCGTCGCCGGCCGGCCCGACGGCTGGGGAGCCGGTCGGACCGGCACCCGACCGGAGACCGGCGAGCTCCAGCTCCGACTCGACTTCGAGTCGATCGGGCGGGGAAGCGCGACCAGTGCCGCCGACGCCACAGGTGATCCCGCATCGGGCGCGGCGGCCCCGGTCGCGGAGCACGGCCTGGCCGCCGAGCTCGACGCCGCAGGGGACCTGCCAAGCTCCCTCGCGGCCGCGATCGTCGATCCGATGCGGATCGAGGTGCGCGGTCCCGACCGGATCGCCGAGCTTGCCGAATGGATCGCCGCCCAGCCAGTGGTGGGCGTCTCGCTCGTCGCCGATGACCCGCGACCGCGACGCGGCACGCCGTTGGCTCTCGCCGTGGCCGGCGCGGACGGTCGGGTCGTGGCCGCCGAGGGCGCCGAGGCCGCCGACGCGCTCCGTGGCCTCGTCGAGCAGGCCGGCATCCCGCTCGTCGGTCACGAAGTCAAGTCCGTCCTCGTCGCTCGCTTCGTCGACGACCTCGAGGGCCCTGCGACCCCGGTCGCGTTCGACACCCAGGTCGCGGCCTACCTCTTGAACGCCGCGCTCCGCAGCCAGTCGATCGCCGACGTCGTCGCCGAGAACCTCGACCAGATCCTGCCGGCCGCCACGGATCTCCCGGCGACGGCCCAGGCCGGTCTCGAGGCCCTGTCCGCCCTGGCCGTCCGCGAGCCGCTCGAGAAACGCCTGGCCGAGGTGACGCTCGACCGCCTGTTCCGCGACATTGAGCTGCCGCTGATCCCGGTGCTCGCCCGGATGGAGGCCGTCGGGGTCGCCCTCGACCTCGAGGCGCTGGCCGGCCTGACCGTCGAGTTCGGGGCGGTGATCGACCGGCTGGAAGAGGAGATCTACGTCGACGTCGGGCACGAGTTCAATCTCGGCAGCCCCAAGCAGCTCGAACAGATCCTGTTCTTCGAGCTGAACCTGCCGAAGGGCAAGAAGACGAAGACCGGCTTCTCGACGGACGCCTCGGTCCTCGAGGACCTCCGGCCGGCCCACCCGATGATCGACAAGCTCCTCGAATGGCGGATCTACACGAAGCTCCGTTCGACGTACGTGGACGCGCTGCCGAGCCTGATCGCCGCTGACGGACGCCTCCACACGACCTTCCACCAGGCGGTCGCGGCGACAGGGCGCCTGTCGTCGTCGGACCCGAACCTTCAGAACATCCCGATCCGAACCGCGCTCGGGCGGCGGATCCGGCGGGCGTTCGTTGCCGGCGCGCCGGACCTGACGCTCCTCGCCGCGGACTACTCCCAGGTCGAGCTCCGGATCCTCGCCCACGTCTCGGGCGACGAGCATCTCAAGGATGCCTTCGCCCGAAACGCGGATATCCATCGCGAGACGGCCGCCCGGGTCCTCCACAAGCCGCCCGAGGACATCACCCACGGCGAGCGCTCGATGGCCAAGATGGTCAACTTCGGGCTGGCCTACGGGATGAGCGACTTCGGCCTGGCGTCGCGGGCGAACATCCCGCGCAAGGAGGCCCAGGAGTTCATCAGCTCGTACTTCGCGGCGTACTCCGGGATCAGCTACTACATGATGGCGATCAAGGAGCAGGCGAAGGGCCAGGGCTACGTCGAGACGCTCCTCGGGCGGAAGCGCCAGATCCCGGAGCTGCGCGCATCGAATCCGGCGCTCCGCGGGGCCGGCGAGCGGATGGCGATCAACATGCCGATCCAGGGCACCGCCGCCGACATCCAGAAGATCGCGATGATCCGGGCCACGGAGCGGGTCGCCGGGGCCGGTCTCCGGGCCCGACTTCTCCTCAGCGTCCACGACGAGCTGCTGTTCGAGACACCGCGCGACGAGGTCGATGCCCTTGCCGCGATCGTGCGCGAGACGATGGAGAGCGCCCTGCCCCTGTCGGTGCCGCTGACAGTCGACATCAAGGTCGGCGACGACTGGGAGGGGATGACGCCGCTGACCCGCGAGGACGCGATCGCGGCCGAGCTCGGCGAGCTGCCCGAAGAGGCGCCGCTCGCACCGATCGCCTGACCGCCGGGCCCGCTGCCGGTAGGCTTCGGCCATGCCCGAGCTTCCCGAGGTCGAGACGGTCGTCCGCGACCTGCGACCCCTGATCAGCGGCGCCACGATCGTCGACGCGACGACGTTCTGGGCGCGGACCCTGCGTGCGATCTCGCCCGAGGATTTCGCCGACGGCGTGGCCGGTCGCCGGATCGAGGCGGTCGGCCGGCGGGCCAAGCAGATCGTCGTCGACCTGTCGGGCGGCGCGTTCCTGACGATCCACCTGAAGATGACCGGCCAGGTGTTCGTCGTGCCCCAGGGCGGGCCCGAGGATCCGT
The DNA here is from genome assembly GCA_046595595.1 of Candidatus Limnocylindrales bacterium. Classification (GTDB taxonomy): domain Bacteria; phylum Chloroflexota; class Limnocylindria; order Limnocylindrales; family CSP1-4; genus CF-46. The sequence goes on along the minus strand of JBKJOK010000137.1, from coordinate 3,273 downwards.
ACGTCCGCCTGGTCCTGGCCCTCGAGGACGGCCGCGAGATCCGGTTCCGCGACATCCGCAAGTTCGGGAAGATCGGGCTGTACGGAGCGGACGCGGCGCGTCCGGACGCCGACCCGTTCGCGAAGATCGGGCCGGAACCCCTCGCCGACGCGTTCACCGTGGGCGCGTTCCGGCGCCGGATCCGCGCCCGGAAGGGCCGCCTCAAGCCGCTCCTGCTCGACCAGTCGTTCGTCGCCGGCGTCGGCAACATCTACGCCGACGAGGCGCTCTGGGCGGCCCGCCTCCATCCGCTCCGGACGGCGCCGACGCTGCGACCCGCCGACGAGCGCCGGCTGTGGCTCGAGATCCGGCGGATCCTGGCCGAGGCCGTGATCCGGCGCGGCTCGTCGATCGACGACTACACCGCGCCCGACGGCGACGGCGAGATGCAGGACCACCTCGCCGTCTACCAGCGGACCGGAGAGCCGTGCCTGCGCTGCAACCGGCCGGTCCGGCGGATCGTGGTCGGGAGCAGGGCGACCCACTTCTGCTCGTGGTGCCAGCGGCTGCCGGCCGGCGATCGGGCGGGCTCGCGGACGATTCTCCGGACGATGACCATCCCGAACCGGACCGGCCGGCGCTGGTCCGAACTGCCCGGCGGGGAGGGGAGCACCGGTCGCGGAGCCGCCGCCGACGCGGAGACGCGCGAACGGATCTCGGCGACCCGCGCCGAGCGCACCCGCAAGGCGGCGGCGACCCGACGCGCCGCGGCCCGCGCATCGGTCGGCGGCTGAACCGTGTCGATCCTCAGACTCGATCGGGTCCGACGCGAGGTCGGGACGTTCGTGATCCTCGACGACGTGACCGCGGCGATCGCGGTCGAGGACCGGATCGGGCTCGTCGGGCCGAACGGGGCGGGCAAGACGACGCTCCTCCGACTGGCCGCCGGCCGCGACGAGCCCGACGACGGCGTCGTCCACCGCAAGCGCGGCCTGTCGATCGGCCTGCTCGCCCAGGAATCGCACTTCGACGAGGCGTTCATGGCCGCGCCGGACCTCCGCGCCGCCGTTCGCCATGGAGCGGCCCACCTCGAGGCGATGGCCGCCCGGCTTCATGACCTCGAGCAGACCGGGCGGGTCGAGGACCCGGTCTACGCCGACCTCCAGCACCTGTTCGACATCCTCGGCGGCTACACCCTCGACCTGCGCGTCGATGAGGCATTGTCCGGGCTCGGCTTCACTCGCGAGGAGTGGACGAAGCCACCGACCGCCCTGTCCGGCGGCGAGCAGACGCGGGCGACCCTGGCCCGCCTCGTGATCGCGCAGCCGGATCTGCTCTTCCTCGACGAGCCGACCAACCACCTCGACATCGCCGCGATCGAGTGGCTCGAGGAGCACCTCCGACGACGTCACGGCGCGCTCCTCGTCGCATCCCACGACCGGGCGTTCCTCGACGCGACCGTCAACCGGGTCTGGGAGCTGCGCGAACGGAAGCTGACGATGTTCCGCGGCGATTACAGCGCCTACCACCGCCAGCGCGAGGAGCGCGACGTCCGGGCGGTCAAGGACGCGGACACGACGGCCGAGCAGATCGAGCGCGAGAAGGAGCTTGTCCAGCGCTACCGCTCGCACCGCAAGTTCAGCAAGATGCACGAGCACGAGGCCCGCCTCGAGAAGCTCCTGGCCGAGCGGATCGAGGCACCGAAGGCCACCAGGAAGCTGCGTCTGCCGGCGGGCGCCCTGGCCGGCGGCGGTCCGTCGCGCTCCGGCGAGGTCGTGATCCGGGTCGAGGGCCTGGTCGTGGGGTACCTGCCCGGTCGCGGGGCCGTCGACGCCGACGGCGCCCCGGCACGCGAGGCGAAGCGCGTCGCGACGGTCCCGTTCCTGGCGGCGACGCGCGGCGACCGGATCGGGATCGTCGGGCCGAACGGGGCGGGCAAGACGACGCTCCTGCGGACGATCGCCGGCGACCTGCCGCCGCTCGACGGGGCGCTGTCGTTCGGGAACGCCGTGCAGCCCGGCTATCTCGCCCAGCTGCGCGACGCGGCGATCCCGGGCGAAACCGTGCTCGACGCCCTGCTCGGGGCGATCCCGGTGACGGCCGGCGAGGCCCGCCGCTTCCTGGCCAGGTTCCTGTTCCGCGGCGACGACGTGTTCAAAGAGGTCCGCGCCCTGTCCGGCGGCGAGCGGTCGCGCCTGGAGCTTGCCCTGCTCGGGATCATGCCATCGAACCTGCTCCTCCTCGACGAGCCGACGAACCACCTCGACATCCCGGCCCGCGAGGCGATCGAGGCGTTCATGACCGACTCCCCGGCAACGCTCCTCGTCGTGTCCCACGATCGGCGCCTGCTCGAGACCGTATGCACGTCGCTGTGGGTGGTCGATGACGGCCTGGCCGTCCCGTTCGATGGCGGCTGGAAGGAGTGGCGAGCTGCCGTCGCCGACGGCTGGACCGTCCATGCGGCAGCCGAGCGCGAGGCGGCCCGACTGCGCGGCGGTGCCCACGGCGGCAGCCGACTGTCCGCAGTTGGCGCGTCGCGCCCGACGGCGACGGGCGACGGCGGGAACGGGGTCCGGGCCGGCGCAGTGGTGGCCGACCGAGGGCGCAGCGCGGATCCGCCACGGTCGGGCGGCCCGACGACGACACGGGTGGCATCCCGAACCGGCGCTCGGCGGGACAAGCTGTCGAAGGACGCCTACCGCCGCCAGAAGGCCGTGGTCGACGCCGACCTGACCCGGCTCGGCCTGCGCAAGACCCAGCTCGAGCTGTCGATGGGCTCGCCCGCGATTGCCGCCAACTTTGTCGAGATGCGCCGGGTCGCCAGCGAACTGGCCGACGTGGAGCGGGCCCTGGCCGCCGCCGAGGACGCCTGGCTGGACCTCGAGGACCGCGCCCCATGACGGTGCGCATCGGGATCACCGGGCCGATCGGCTGCGGCAAGAGCACGGTCGCCGGCTGGCTCGCCGAGCGGGGCGCGGTCGTCATCGACGCCGACGCGGTCGCGCGCGAGGTCTCGGCGCCGGGTGCGCCCGCCCACGACGCCATCCTCGTTGTCTTCGGCGACGCGGTTCGGACCGAGGGAACGCTCGATCGCGCGGCGCTGGCCCGGATCGTCTTCCGAGACCCGGACGGGCTGCGCCGGCTCGAGGCGATCGTCCATCCTCTCGTCCGGACCCGGATCCTGGCCGAGATGGCCGCGGCCGAGGCTGCCCTGGCGCCGGCCGTGGTCATCGAGGCGATCAAGCTGGTCGAGGGCGGCCTGGCCGAGATCTGCGACGAGGTCTGGCTGGTGAC
>JBKJOK010000342.1:0-4066 GCA_046595595.1 Candidatus Limnocylindrales bacterium | reverse complement strand
AGCGCTGGGAACCCGTCCGGGGCGGGCACCGCGGCACGGATCAGGTCCGGTCGTAGACCTCGGGGTTGACCGGGGTCGGGATCCGCTCTCCGCGGACGCCGGCCAGCAGGTTCGCCGCCGCCATCTCGGCCATCTTGCCGCGGGTCGCCCGCGACGCCGACGCGATGTGGGGCACGACCAGGCAGTTGTCGAGCGAGAGGAGCGGGTCGTCGGCCGGAATCGGCTCGGGGTCCGTGACGTCGAGCGCCGCCGCGCCGATCACCCCGCGACGCAGCGCATCGGCCAGCGCCACCGGATCCACGACCGGTCCGCGCGACGTGTTCACCAGGACTGCGGTCGGCTTCATCCAGGACAGCTTCTCGGCGTTCATCAGGCCCTTCGTCTCGGCCGTCAGGTTCACGTGGAGCGAGACGAAGTCCGCGCGGGCAAGGAGCTCCTCGAGCGGCAGGAACGTCGCGCCGTAGGCCTCCTCGACCGCGGCCTGTGCCCGGTGAACGTCGTGATAGACGACGGTCATGCCGAAGCCGGTCGCTCGGCGGGCAACGGCCTGCCCGATCCGCCCGAACCCGACGATCCCGATCGTGGCGCCATGCACATCCGGACCCAGCAGGAGCAGCGGGCCCCAGGTCTTCCACTTGCCGCCGCGGACGTATCGGTCACCCTCGGGGATCCGTCGGGCGGCGGCCATGAGCAGGGCGAAGGCCAGGTCGGCGGTCGTGTCGGTCAGGACGCCCGGCGTATTGCCGACCGCGACGCCACGGGCGGTGCAGACCGGGACGTCGACGTTGTCGAAGCCGACGGCGTAGTTGCTCACGACCTTGAGCTGCGGCCCGGCAGCATCGAGGAACTCGTCGTCCACCTTGTCGGTGAGCAGGGTGACGACGCCTGAGCACCCCCGGATCGCGTCGAGCAGGGCCGCACGGGGAGGCGGCAACTCGTCCTCCCAGATCCGCGCGTCGCAGGCGGCGACGATCGGCGCGATCCCGTCGTCGGGAATCTGTCGGGCGACGAAGACCTTTGGCCGCTCGCTCATCGGGCGACTCCGACACTGGTCGGGGCGTCGGCCGGCGATCCGGCCTCGGACACGGCCGGCAGGCTCGCGACGAACGCGCCCATCCGCCCCAGCGCCGTCGTCAGGTTCTCGCGCGAGTTCGCGTACGAGACCCGGATGTGATTCGTGGCGATGCCCCCGAAGGCCGTCCCGGCGAGGACGCACACCCCGACCTCGAGGAGCAGCCGATCGGCCAGCTCCTTGCCCGAGAGCCCGGTCCCGGAGATCTCGGGGAACGCATAGAACGCCCCCTTGGGCGACAGGCAGCGGATCCCCGGGATGTCGTTGAGGCCCGCGACGATGAGGTCGCGCCGCGCCCGGAACTCCTCGACCATCGCGGCCATCGGCTCCTGCGGCCCGCGGATTGCCTCGACCGCTCCGATCTGGGCGAAGGTGGGGGCGCACGAGATCGTGTTGATCACGAGCTGGCCGTACATCGCCACGAGCGACGGCGGCACGATCGCGTAGCCGAGCCGCCAGCCGGTCATCGCGAAGGTCTTGCTGAAGCCGTCGAGAACGATCGTGCGCTCGGCCATGCCCGGCAGCGACGCGATCGAGACGTGCTCTTCGCCGTCGTACAGGATCCGTCCGTAGATCTCGTCGTCGAGGACGATCAGGTCGTGGCGGATCGCGAGCTCGGCGATCGCTTCGAGGTCGCTCCTCGTGAGGACGCCGCCGGTCGGGTTGGCCGGCGAGTTGATGACGAGCATCCGGGTTTTCGGCGTCACGAGCGAGGCGAGCTCGTCGAGGTCGATCCGGAAGTCGTGCTCCATCCGGATCGGGACCGGGACCGGCGTCCCGCCGACGAACCGGGTCAGTGACTCGTAGATCGGGTAGCCGGGATCGGGGACGAGGACCTCGTCGCCCGGATCGATCAGGCCAAGGATCGCGTACAGCATCACGCCCTTGCCACCGACGGTGACGAACACCCGATCCGGGGTCACGGGGAAGCCCTTGCGCGCCTGCGCATCCTCGGCGATCGCCTCGCGCAGCGTCGGGATGCCGGGATACGGCGCGTAGTGGGTCGCGCCGTCATCGAGGGCCTTCTTCGCCGCCTCGCGGACATTGGCCGGCGTGTCGAAGTCGGGCTCGCCGATCTGGAGATGGATGATGTCGCGGCCCTCGGCCTCGAGGGCGCGGGCGCGGGCGGAGACCTCGAACGCGGTCTCGGTCCCGATCATGCTCATCCGCTGTGCGACCCGCATGTCGAGCTCCTTGTGGGGTGGTTCGGGCAGTCTAGCGCGGCGTCCTTGCCGATCGGCGATGGGCGCGATGGCCGGGACGGGCTAGAATCCGTCCCGTGACTCGATTCTTCGATCTCGATGAAGCGAACGCCGCCCTGCCGGAAGTGCGGACGATCCTCGAATCGCTGCGCGACGAACGGGCCGAGCTGATCCGGCTGCGCGACCGGGTCCTCCTCCACCGCTCGCCAGCCGATGCTTCGACGACCGCCCAGACCGCTCCGACCAGCGCCCCGACCGAGGCCAACGTCGGCGGCGCGTCGCGGCCGTTCGATCCCGCCGAGGCGGTCGAGCCTGGCAGCGCCGGGCTGGCCTCGAGCGATTCGGGCGCCGATCCAGCCATTGATCCAGCCGCCGATCCAGCCGCGACCGACCCCGAGGTCCGGATCCTGCGCCTGCGGATGCAGGGCGTGATCGACCGGATGCAGGCCGGCGTCGCCCGGATCGACGAACTCGGCGTCACGCTCCGCGAGATCGAGACCGGCCTGATCGACTTCCCGGCGCTCGCCAGTGGCCGCCAGATCTGGCTGTGCTGGCGCCTGGGCGAGGGCGACGTCGAGACCTGGCACGAGCTCGGCGACGGCTTCTCCGGGCGGCAGGCGCTCGCCGACCTGACGTGAGCGGCGCCACCATCCTCCAGAACGGTCGGGCCAAGTCGTATCGACCGCTGCCCGCCGACGATCGGCGGCGCGCCTTCGACGCCGCCCTGGTCGCATACGACCGAGGCGACTTTTTCGAGACGCACGAGCTGCTCGAGCCGGCCTGGATGGGCACCGACGATCTCGCCGAGCGGGCCCTCCACCAGGGCCTGATCAAGCTCGCGGCGGCGTTCGTGCACGGGGTCCGCGGCAACCCCGCGGGGATCGCGAAGAATCTCGCGGGCGCTCGAGGGCACCTTGCCGCGGCCGTCGGGACCCCGCCGGCGGAGGCGTCGGGCCTCGACCTCGTTGCGCTCATCGGGGCCATCGACGTGCGCCTCGCCCGCCTTGTCGCCCACCCGACCGATGCCTCGATCGAGGCCCCAGCCCTGCCGAGGACCCAGCGATGATGCAGCCGCCCGTTCCGTCGATCCTGCCCCGCGAGACGGCCGCGGCCACGGACCCATCCGTCGCGACCGACCCGGCCACGCGGCCGCTGATCGTCGACGTCCGCGAGCCCGACGAGTTCGCCCAGGCCCGGATCGACGGCGTCGTCCTGATGCCGATCTCGCAATTCGTCGCCCGCCACGCCGAGCTGCCGAAGGACCGCCCACTGCTGATGCTGTGCGCGGCGGGCAGCCGCTCGACCTCGGCGACGATGTACCTGCTCCAGGCGGGCTGGACCGACGTTCGGAACGTCACCGGCGGGATGATCGGCTGGCAGGCCGCCGGACTTCCGGTCCGGAACGGCCCACCCGAACCCGGCGAGGGCGATCTCCCGGGCTGACCGGCCCGCCGATCGCTGGCGCGGCACGGAGCCGCGACCTGATGCTTGACAGGGATCAGGCAGTCACGAACGAGCGTCGTCCAACCGCCCGATCGCCCCGATTCGACGAGGTCTGCAAACGGCCCGTGCTCGTTCGTTTGGATTTGATCCCGCCAGGACATCGGCACCCCGGGCGGGAGGACGCGAGCGGGAGCGCGCGAGATCAGGCGCGGGCCGCGGGGTCGGGCACCGGCGTCAGGCGCGCTTGCGGATGTCCTTCTCGCGGCGGCGGCGGTCGCGCCACTCGCGGATCTGCTGCTTGTGGGCGAACGCCCAGCCGATGACCACGAAGAGGGCAAAGTTCACGATG
>JBKJOK010000259.1:0-11088 GCA_046595595.1 Candidatus Limnocylindrales bacterium | reverse complement strand
GTCGCCGAGCCCGAGCCCGAGCCCGAGCCCGAAGCGGTCGCCGAGCCCGTCGCCGAGCCCGAGCCCGAGCCCGAAGCGGTCGCCGAGCCCGTCGCCGAGCCCGAGCCCGACAACAAGGAGTCGTCGCCCGCCTGACCGCGGTCGCCCCCCCCGGACACATTGCGAACGACCCGCCGTCGGCGGGTCGTTTCGATTCCTTCACCGAAACCCGCCCGCGATCCCGCATCCGGCCACGACAATTCGGCGAATCATGGTGCAGGGCACCGCCCGGAAGCCACCCGACTGGACCGTTCCGGGGGGCCCGTTCGAGTGGCTTGCGAGGGCAGGGGTCCGTGCTAGCATGGCCTTCGGGAGCGCTCGCGAGAACGCTCACACCGGACCGCAGATTCGAGACTCGATGGACCGCTTCGACAAGTTCACGGATCGCGCGCGCAAGGTCCTGACGCTTGCTCAGGACGAGGCGCAGCGTTTCAACCACAACTACATCGGCACGGAGCACCTGCTCCTGGGTCTCGTCCGCGAGGGCGAGGGTGTGGCGGCGCGCGTCCTCGAGAACATGAACGTCGAGCTGGCCAAGGTCCGGACGGCCGTCGAGTTCATCATCGGCCGCGGCGATCGTCCGGTTGTCGGCGAGGTCGGCCTGACCCCCCGCGCCAAGCGCGTGATCGAGCTCGCGATCGACGAGGCGCGCCGACTCGGCCACAACTACATCGGCACCGAGCACCTCCTCCTGGGACTGGTCCGGGAAGGCGAGGGCATCGCCGCCGGCGTCCTCGAGTCGCTCGGCGTGAACCTCGACAAGGTCCGCCACGAGGTCATCCGGGTCCTGTCCCAGAGCTCGTCGGCCGGCCCCGCCCAGGAGACCAAGCGGGCGAGCAAGACGCCGACGGTCGACCAGCTCGGGATCAACCTGACCGAACTCGCTCGCCAGGGCAAGCTCGATCCGGTTATCGGCCGTGACAAGGAGATCGAGCGGGTCATCCAGATCCTGTCCCGGCGCCAGAAGAACAACCCCGCCCTGATCGGCGAGCCGGGCGTCGGCAAGACCGCGATCGCCGAGGGCCTTGCCCACCGGATCGTCGCCGGCGACGTGCCGGAGACCTTGCTCAACAAGCGCGTCCTGACCCTCGACATCGGTTCACTCGTGGCCGGCACGAAGTACCGGGGCGAGTTCGAGGAGCGCCTGAAGAAGATCATCGAAGAGCTCCGCAACACGAACGACGCGGTCCTCTTCATCGACGAGCTCCACACCCTGGTCGGGGCCGGGGCCGCCGAGGGCGCGATCGATGCCGCCAACATCCTGAAGCCGCCGCTCGCCCGGGGCGAGCTCCAATGCATCGGCGCCACGACCCTCGATGAGTACCGCAAGTACATCGAGCGCGACGCGGCCCTCGAGCGACGCTTCCAGCCAGTCATGGTCGAGGAGCCGACGCTCGAGCAGACGATCGACATCCTGATGGGCATCCGCGAGCGCTACGAGCAGCACCACAAGGTCACGATCACCGACGATGCCGTCAAGGCCGCCGCCGACCTGTCGACCCGCTACATCACGGACCGCCACCTGCCCGACAAGGCGATCGACCTGATCGACGAGGCCGCCTCGCGCGTCCGCCTCCGCCATGCGTCCGCGCCGCCCGCCCTGCGCGAGGCCCAGAAGGACCTCGACAAGGTGACCAAGGAAAAGGACGCGGCGATCAACAACCAGGAGTACGAGGAGGCCGCCCGCCTGCGCGAGGCCGAGGCCACGTCCCGCGAGAACGTCGACAAGCTCCGCGCCGAGTGGCAGGCCCAGGTCTCGAGCGAGCAGCCGACCGTCGACGAGGAGGAGATCGCCCAGATCGTCGCGATGTGGACGGGCATCCCCGTGACCCGGATCGCGGCCGAGGAGTCGGAGCGACTGCTTCACATGGAAGAGGTCCTCCACGGCCGGATCATCGGTCAGCAGGAGGCGATCGAGGTCGTGGCCAAGGCCGTCCGTCGCGCCCGCGCAGGCCTCAAGGATCCGAAGCGCCCGATCGGCTCGTTCATCTTCCTCGGCCCCACCGGCGTCGGCAAGACCGAGCTCGCCAAGGCCCTCGCCGAGTTCATGTTCGGCAGCGAGGACGCGCTGATCAAGATCGACATGAGCGAGTTCATGGAGCGCCACAACGTGTCGCGGCTCGTCGGCGCGCCTCCCGGCTACGTCGGGTTCGACGAGGGCGGCCAGCTGACCGAGGCGGTCCGCCGCAAGAACTACTGCGTCGTCCTGCTCGACGAGGTCGAGAAGGCCCATCCGGAGGTCTTCAACATCCTCCTCCAGATCCTCGAGGACGGGCACCTGTCGGACGCCAAGGGCCGCCGCGTCGACTTCCGCAACGCGATCATCATCATGACCTCGAACCTCGGCGCGAAGCAGCTCCAGACGAACTCCTCGCTCGGCTTCCGGGACCGCGGCGGCAGCGCCGAATCGCAGGCCCAGACCTCGTATGAGCTGATGAAGGAGAAGGTCGCCAACGAGCTGAAGCAGAACTTCCGGCCGGAGTTCCTGAACCGGATCGACGCGACCGTTGTCTTCCGATCCCTGACGGTCGAGGAGATCACCCAGATCGTCGACCTGATGCTTCTCCGCGTGAATGACCAGCTCCGCGCCCAGCAGATGAGCCTGGAGGTGACCCAGGCCGCCAAGGAGCACATCATCAAGCTCGGGTACGACGTGGCCTACGGCGCCCGACCCCTGCGCCGCGTGATCCAGAACATGATCGAGGACGTTCTCGCCGAGCATCTCCTGCTCGGCAAGTACGAGCCGGGCACGACGATCGTGGTCGACCGTGACCCGGAGGCCGGCCTCGACATCCATGCCGCCGAGCCGCTGACCCCGGTCGAAGCCTGATCTCCGGCCGCCCCGACCGCTCGCGATGAGCAAGGCGTCCGGCCGACCGCAGACCCGCTACGTCTGCCAGTCCTGCGGCGAGTCGTTCCTGCGCTGGGAAGGGCAATGCCGCGCCTGCTCGGCGTGGAACAGCCTCGTCGAGACCCAGGTCCGGTCGGAGCCACGGCCGGCGCGGGCCGGAGGGACGACCGCAGGTGCCGGGCTCGGCGGCGTCACGGCCACCCGCCTGTCCGACGTCGGCGAGCCAGATCGAGCGCGTCTGCCGGTCGGGATCGGAGAGCTCGACCGCGTCCTCGGCGGCGGGCTCGTCCCGGGTTCCCTCGTCCTGCTCGGCGGTGAGCCCGGGATCGGCAAGTCGACGCTTATCCTGCAGGCCGCTACGGGGATCGCCGCCCTCGTTGGGCCCGAGCGCGTGCTGTACGCGACGGGCGAGGAATCGGCGGCCCAGGTCCGGCTCCGGGCCGACCGGCTCGGCCTGCTCGCCGGCGACGGCGGAGGGATCGGGATCCTGACCGAGTCCTCGATCGATCGCATCGCCGAGGTTGTCGCGCAGCACTCGCCGCGGCCGGCCCTGCTCGTGGTCGACTCCGTCCAGACCGCGACCGTTGACGACCTCGATGGGCCGGCCGGCAGCGTCGGCCAGGTCCGCGCGGCGGCCCTTCGTCTCATGGAACTGGCCAAGCCGTCCGGGATCGCGGTCGTCCTCGTCGGGCATGTCACGAAGGACGGCTCGATCGCTGGCCCCAAGACGCTCGAGCACCTCGTCGATGCCGTCCTGACCCTCGAGGGCGAGCGCTACGCCGCGATCCGTCTCCTGCGGGCGACGAAGAATCGCTTCGGGTCGACCGAGGAGGTCGGCGTGTTCGAGATGGGCGAGGCCGGGATGGCCGAGGTCTCGGACCCGGCCCGGGCATTCCTCGCCGACCACGACGGTCCGGCGCCGGGCAGCGTCGTCGCGCCGACCCTCGAGGGATCGCGGCCGCTCCTCGTCGAGGTCCAGGGGCTGGTCGCGCCGGGTCCGGGTGGGACGCCCCGACGGACGGCCAGCGGCGTCGACACGAACCGGGTCGCCCTCCTCGTGGCGGTCCTCGCCCGGCGAGCCGGCGTCGGCCTGGCCAGCCACGACATCTACGTCAACCTCGCGGGCGGCCTGGCGGTCGACGAGCCGGGGCTCGACCTTCCGCTGGCCATCGCCCTCGCTTCCTCCCTCCGCGACCGGCCGGTCACGGCCGCCACGGTCGCGATCGGCGAGGTCGGACTGCTCGGTGAGCTGCGCTCGGTCATCGGCCTCGAGCGCCGGCTGCGCGAGGCGGCCCGGCTCGGCTTCGTCCGGGCGATCGTCCCGCGACCGGGCCGCGGTCCAGCGCTGCCGACGGTGGCCGGCCTCGAGATCGTCGCAGTCGGCAGCCTGCGCGAGGCGATCGAAGCCGCCCTGACGAGCGGTTCCGGCGAGGCCCGGCGCGTGGCGACGACCTCGGCGCGATGCTAGGCTACGGCGTCTCCGACGCGCCCGAGGGGGTGTGCGTCCGCCCCGCGAAGGACGACGCGAGGAAACCTTGATCCGCAACATCCGCCTGCTCGGCGCAGCCATCGGTGGCCTCGTCGGGCTGACCCTCGCCGCATCGGCCCGACTCTTCGAGCAGTCGCCGATGGGCGGCTGGCTGCTCGTCGCATGGGTCGTCGCATGGGTCGTGGTCGGGTTCGCGATCCTGCCCTACCTGACGGTCGTCCCGGCGGGCTGGCTGATCCGCCAGATCGAGCAACTGTCCACGGCCGAGTTCGTGACCGCCACCGCCGGGCTCCTGATCGGGCTCCTGATGGGCCTCCTCCTCGGGCTTCCGCTGGCCGCCTTCCCGGCCCCGCTCGGAACGTGGCTGCCGCTCGGGGTCTCGCTGTTCCTCGGCCTCGGGATGCTCGGCCTGACCGTGGCCAAACGCGAGGACCTCCTGATCGCGGCGGAGGCCATCGGGATCGTCCGCCGGCCGTCTGCCGACGGCGAGGCCACCCCGATCAGCGGCGACCCGCACATCGTCGTCGACACAAGCGCGATCATCGATGGCCGGATCGCCGAGATCGTCGAGTCGGGGTTCATCTACGGAACGCTCGTCGTCCCCAAGTTCGTGCTCGACGAGCTCCAGCACATCGCCGACAGCTCGGACACGCTCCGCCGCAACCGCGGCCGACGGGGGCTCGAGATCCTGGCGAAGATGCAGAAGGACTCGCCGACCCCGATCGAGATCATCGACGAGCCGGTCCCGGACGTCGCCGAGGTCGATGCCAAGCTGGTCGCCCTCGCCCGAGTCCGGAGCAAGGCGATCCTGACGAACGACTACAACCTCAACCGGGTCGCCGAGCTGCAGGGCGTCCGGGTCCTGAACATCAACTCGCTGGCGAACGCCGTCAAGCCCGCCGTCCTGCCCGGCGAGGAGCTCCGGGTCCGGGTGATCCAGGAGGGCAAGGAGGCGGGCCAGGGGGTCGGATTCCTCGACGACGGGACGATGATCGTCGTGGAGGGCGGTGTCCGCTACATCGACAAGGACCTCGACGTGACCGTCACGCGCGTCCTGCAGACCGTGGCCGGGCGAATGATCTTCGCCCAGCCGCGCCTCGATTGAGCGAGCCCACCCGGAGCGCGACGGTGGATCCGGCAGGGGCGGGCGAGCCGCCGTTCGCGGACGCGATCGTGGTCGCCGCCGGCACCTCGACCCGGATGGCCGGCCTCGACAAGCTCGATTCGGTCGTCGGCGGGCGGCCGCTGCTGGCCCATGCCCTCCAGTCGGTCGCCGCGGCTCCGGAGGTCCGACGGATCATCCTGGTGACGAGCGACGAGCGCATCCAGGCGATCTCGCAAGCCGACTGGTTGCCGCCGAAGGTCGAGCTCATGGTCCGCGGCGGCGGGCGACGCCAGGAGTCCGTCTGGCGCGGGTTCGAGCACCTGCTGGCGAACAGGCCGACCGACGGCGGCGCCGAGCCGGCCGTCGTGCTCATCCATGACGGGGCGCGACCGCTCGTCCCAGCGGCGCTCGTCTCGGCCGTGGCCCGGGCGGCGCTGGCCCACGGCGCGGCGATCCCGGTCGTGCCGGTCGGCGACACGATCAAGCGACTTGCGCCCGACGGGACGGTCGTCGGCGCGGGGGATCGCGCCGACCTTGGCGCCGCCCAGACACCGCAGGGCATCCGGACCGACGTCCTCCGCGAGGCCTACGGGCGGTTCCCGGCCGACGGGCCCGAGACGTTCACCGATGAGGCCGCCCTGCTCGAGGCCTGTAGACTGCCCGTCCATGCAATTCCCGGTTCCGAGCGCAATCTCAAGGTGACCCTGCCCGACGATCTCGCCCGCGTCGCGACGCTCATCGGCGATCACTCGCCGAGCGAGCCGGGTCCGGCTGCGGCGCAGATCCGGGTCGGCTACGGAACCGACAGTCACCCCTTCGGGCCGGGCAGGGGGCTGGCTCTCGGCGGGCTCGTGATCGATCGAGCGCCGCGCCTGAGCGGCCACTCGGACGGCGACGTGGTCCTCCACGCGGTCGCGGACGCGCTGCTTGGCGCCGCCGGCCTGGGCGACCTCGGGCGGATCTTCCCGGCCGGCCCTGAGACGCCTCGGTTCATCGCAAGCGGGGAGTTGCTCGGCGAGGTGGTCCGCCGGATCGCAGCCGCGGGCTTCGTCGTGACGAGCCTCGACTGCACGATCGTGGCCGGCCGGCCACACCTCGCGGCGAGTCTGCCAGCGATCGGCGAGCGGATCGCGGCAATCCTCGGTGTCGAACCCCGGGCGGTCAACGTGAAGGCATCGACCGGCAACCTCGATGGGATGGAGGGCGCCGGTCGGGGCATCTCCGCCCACGCGGTCGCGGTCGTCCGACCAGCTTTGGCCTGGCCATGACGATCCGCCTGCGCGACACCCTGAGCGGCGTCGACCAACCCCTCGAACCTCTCGAACCGGGTCACGTCCGCGTCTACAGCTGCGGCCCGACGGTCTACGGGCCCGCCCACATCGGCAACTTCCGGAGCTTCCTGTTCGCCGACCTCCTGGTTCGCCACCTCCGCCGAAGCGGCCTGCGCGTGACCTGGGTCATGAACATCACCGACATCGACGACAAGATCATCAAGGGCGCAAAGGCCGCGGGCACCTCGATCCAGGAGCTGTCCGACCGGTGGCTCGACGTGTTCATCGCCGATGCCGATCGGCTCGGCATGGTCCGACCCGACGTCCTGCCCCGAGCGACCGGCCACATCGACGAGATCGTGAGCCTGATCACCACCCTCCTCGAAGGTGACCACGCGTATCGGACCGACGACGGCTCGATCTTCTTCCGGATCGCATCGTGGCCCGCCTACGGCCGCCTGGCTCGGGTCGACCCTGAGCAGATGCGTGTCGGCGAGCGGGTCGAGGCCGACGAGTATGCCAAGGACGACATCCGCGACTTCGCCCTGTGGAAGGGACCGAAGGGCGACGAGCCGTCGTGGGACACCGCGATCGGGCCGGGCCGGCCGGGCTGGCACATCGAGTGCTCGGCGATGTCCATGAAGCACCTCGGACCGTCGTTCGACATCCATACCGGTGGGATCGACCTGATCTTTCCGCATCACGAGGACGAGATCGCCCAGAGCGAGGCGGCCACCGGCAAGCCCTTCGTCCGGACGTGGATGCACTGCGCGCACCTCCAATCGAGCGGGTCCAAGATGGCCAAGTCGGTCGGCAACATCGCCCGGGTCGGCGCGCTGCTCGACGCCGGAGTTTCGGCGCGGGCGCTCCGCTACGCCCTGATCGCGGTCCACTATCGGGCGGCCAACCAGTACAGCGACGAGGCACTCCTGGCCGCGGCCGCGGCGGTCGAGCGGCTCGACGCGATCGTGGCCGCTCTCGGCGCCTATCGCGAGGACCGGGCCGACGATCCGAGCCTCGTCGACGGTCTCACGGGCGCCGAGGCGGCGTTCAGCGCTGCCCTCGACGACGATCTCAACGTGTCGGCCGCGCTGGCGGTGGTGTTCGACCTCGTGCGCGACCTGAACCGCCGGATCGACGGGCGGACGCTGTCGTCGGCCGATGCGGAGCGTGCTCTCGCGACCCTCCGCTCGTTCGACGAGGTCCTGGGCGTCCTGCCGGCCGCCGAGGAGGAGCTCGACGAGGAGACCCGGCGCCTGCTCGACGAGCGCGGCACCGCCCGGGCGAACCGGAATTGGGCCGCATCGGATCGGCTGCGCGACGAACTGGCGTCGCGCGGCGTCGCGGTCGAGGACACCAGGGACGGACAGCGCTGGCGGCGCCAGCTGGAGGCCGCTCGTGGCTGATCGACCGAAACGGGACGGCGATCGTCCCAAGCGACCCGGCGGGTCCGGATTCAATCGCGGCGGCCCGGGTGGCTCGCGCGGCGGACCCGGCGGCAGCGGGCGTCCGCCCGGACCCGGCGGCTTCCGCGGCCCCGCCCCGGATCGCGGCCATCGCGACGGCCCGGGCTTCGACCCATCGGGCGCCAGCGAGCGACGCGGCTTCGGCTTCAGCCGCGGCCCGGACCGCGGCCCGGACCGGCCACCGGAGCGTGGCCCGGAGCGTGGCCACGAAACCCCGTTCCGCCCGCGCCAGGACGGGCCGCCGGGCCGCAGCTTCGATCGCGGCCGCCCCGAGCGGGGAGGGGGTCGCGGGTACGAGCCGGATCGCCCGTTGTTCCGTGATGGCCCGTCTCGCGACGAGCGCCCCAACACAGGTGACTCGCGCGGCCGCCCGTGGGATCGGCCGGCGCCACCGTGGGCCGACCGTGATCGTGGTTCTGCCGGACCGGGTGGTCCCGGCGGGCCCGGTGGCCGACGTTCGGGCGGCTTCCGCCCGGACGGCCCGCGACCGGGCGCCCGACCCGGTGGCTTCGGTGGAGGCCGGCCCGCCCCGTTCGACCGACCTCGCGACGACCGCGCCCGCGACGACCGGCCGCGCGATCACGATCACGATCACCGTCGACCGGACCGCGACGAGGCGTTCGAGGATCGTCAGGATCCGCGTCCCGCACCTCCGCAGCGAGGCGATCATGCCGAGCGAGGGCCGGCGCCGTTCCGTCCGAATCGCGGGTTCGGCGGGCGACCCGGCGGTCCCGGTCGCGATCGGCCTGCGTTCGATCGACCCTGGCGCGACCCATCCCAGCGGCCCGTCGACGCCTATCGACCGGGCGTCGCTCCGTCGGACCTGTTGGGCGACAACGAGGAGCTCGTCGCCGGCCGGCGACCGGTCGAGGAGGCATTCGTCGCCAAGCGGCCCGCGCGCCGGCTGCTCGTCGTTCCCCAGCGCCGCCAGGCGCTCGAGCGCCTCGTCCTCCATGCCACGAGCCTGCGGATCCCGGTCGTCGAGGTCGAGGGTGGCTCGCTGACCGCGGTCGCCGGTTTCGACGGCCACCAGGGGATTGCCCTCGTCGTCGAGCCGCGCGTCTTCGCCGGCCTCGACGACGTCCTCGCCCGGGCGGTCGAGCGCGGAGAGCCCCCGTTCATCCTGGTCCTCGACTCGCTCGAGGATCCGCAGAACGTCGGAACCCTTCTGCGCAGCGCCGAGGCGGCCGGCGTCCACGGCGTCCTGTTCCCGACCCATCGCCAGGCGCCGCTCTCGCCGGCCGCGATCAAGGCGTCGGCGGGGGCCGTCGAACACCTCCTGCTATGCCCGGTCGACGATCTGGCCGGAGCCCTGTCCGACCTCCGGATCCGGGGCCTGCGCGTCGCCGCCGCCGAGGCGGACGCGCCGCTGACCACCGCTCAGGCAGACCTCCGGGGGCCGCTCGCGATCGTCGTCGGGAGCGAGGGCCAGGGCCTCTCGCCGTTGATCCGGCGGCGGGCCGACGTGGCCGTCCGGATCCCGATGCGCGGCGCGATCGGATCGCTCAATGCCGCCGTCGCGGGCTCGATCCTCCTGTTCTCGGCGGTCGCCCAGCGCGACCTGGCGGGGGAGGGGAGCGAGGCTCGACCTCGGCCGGCCACCTTCGACGAGATCGTCGACGCGGCGGCTGCGCCCGGCCCGGATGCCGCCTCGTCGATCGAGACGCCCATCCCGGTAGCGGTCAAGCCGGGGCGGAAACCGCGCAAGGGGCTCAGTACGGAGCCGGTCGCCGACGGAGCCATCGATGGCCTGGCGACACTCGACCCGGCCGAGCCCGCCGCGGAAGCCGTGAGCGACGAGCCCGCAACGGCGACGCCGGGGGCCACGCTGACCGCGAGGACGAGCAAGCCCGCGAAGGCGGCCATGGCGACGAAGCCGGTGAAGGCGAGCAAGCCCGAGAAGCCGACGAAGCCGCTGAAGGCGACGAAGGCGACGAAGCCGGCTGCGACCGCTCCGACGACAAAGGCCACGAGGTCGACGAAGGCCTCCAAGCCGACGACGGCTGGAAGCGGCCCCGTTGAGATCGAGGCGTCCTCCTCCGCGGTGAAGCCTCGTCGCAAGGCGGCGGTCATGGCCGCGATCCCCGTCGCAGAACGCGCGGTCGTCGCGGCCAAGGCTCCGAAGCGCCGGGCGAAGGCCACGGCATCGGCGGCCGGGGGGCTCGCCGCCGACCTCGCCGACGGCGGCACGGACGAGGACCTGCTGCCCGGCGGGCCGTCGACCGACTGAACCGGCACTCCGACAGCCGCTCGCCCGGGACGCCGCGCGACCGTCCGCCGCGCTTGACCGGCTCGCGGCGCGGACCGTATCATTCCCCGGCGCCGAAGGGTCCATCTGCGGTATGGCCCTGCGCCGCGCCGACGTAGCTCAATTGGTAGAGCAGCGGTTTTGTAAACCGCAGGTTCCGGGTTCGAGTCCCGTCGTCGGCTCCAAGTGCACATCAAGGGAGATGGGTACACCACGGGGCCGCAGACCTCGACCCGTCGCCTGTTCCAGTGGGTAGGTTGAGCAGGTGGTGAGCTCCGCTGGCTGTAGACCAGCCGCCTTCGGCTGTGGGGGTTCGATTCCCTCCCTGCCCACCAACAATCTCGTTGATCCCCGCGACGGACTCGGGCCCACATAGCTCAGCTGGCAGAGCACTTCCTTGGTAAGGAAGAGGTCATCGGTTCAAGTCCGATTGTGGGCTCCATCCCCGCCCTCGGCACCCCTTGCGGCGAAGCCGCGCCTGAAATGGAGTGAAACGGTCTCGTGGCCAAGAAGAAGTTCGAGCGCACCAAGCCGCACGTCAACATCGGCACGATCGGCCACATCGACCATGGCAAGACGAGCCTGACGGCGGCGATCACCAAGTACCTCCACCTGAAGG
>JBKJOK010000046.1:0-3777 GCA_046595595.1 Candidatus Limnocylindrales bacterium | reverse complement strand
GATCACGCTCGACGAGCTGTACGAGGTCGAGAGCGCGTCGTGCCCCGGGCCCGGTGCCTGTGGCGGCCAGTTCACGGCCAATACGATGAGCATGGTGATGGAGGCACTCGGCCTCTCGCCGGCCGGACTCAACGACATCCCGGCCGAAGATCCGGCCAAGGACGAGGCGGCTCGACGCGCCGGCGAGATGGTCATGCGCCTCGTCCGCGCGGATCTCCGCCCTTCGGCGTTCGTGACCCGGACCTCGATCGACAACGCGATCGCCGCGGTCGCGGCCACCGGCGGATCGACCAACGCGGTCCTCCACCTCCTCGCGATCGCCCACGAGTTCGCGCTGCCGCTCGAGATCGACGAGTTCGACGCGATCGCCAACCGGACCCCGATCGTGGCCGATCTCCAGCCGGGCGGCCGCTACACCGCGACCCACCTGTACGAGGCCGGTGGGCTGGCCCTCGTCACCCGCGAGCTGCTGGCCGGCGGCCGGATCGACGGCTCGGCGCCGAACGTCGATGGCCGGACGACCGCCGAGATCGGCGCCTCCGCCCGGGCGACCGACGGCCAGGTCGTCGTCCTCCCGATCGACAAGCCGCTGAAGCCGACCGGCGGTCTGGCGATCCTGCGCGGCTCGCTTGCGCCCGACGGCTGCGTCGTCAAGCTGGCCGGCCACGAGCGCCGACTCCACCGCGGCCCGGCCCGCGTCTTCGACTCCGAGACGGACTGCTATGCCGCCGTCCGCGACCGGCGGATCGTGGCCGGCGACGTCGTGGTCATCCGCTACGAGGGGCCCGTCGGGGGACCCGGCATGCAGGAGATGCTGAGCGTCACCGGGGCGCTCGTCGGCGAGGGCCTCGGCGACTCGGTCGCGCTGATCACCGACGGCCGGTTCTCGGGCGGGACTCACGGGCTGATGATCGGGCACATCGCTCCGGAGGCGGCCCTCGGCGGCCCGATCGGGCTGGTCGAGGAGGGCGACGAGATCGTGATCGACGTCGACGCCCGGCGGCTCGACGTGGCGGTCGCGGCCGACGTCCTGGCCGGCCGGCGCAGCCGCTGGACGGCGCCGTCGCCGCGCTACGTCGGTGGGGTCATGGCCAAGTACGCGGCCCTCGTCTCGTCCGCGTCCCACGGTGCCGTGACGACCGGTCGGCAGCTCGACGCGGCCCTTGCCCGGACCACGACCCCGGACGCCACGCCGGACATCGTGATCTCGGGCGGATGACGGTCCGGATCGGGTTCAAGACCTCGCCCCAGGACGTCGACTGGGCGACGCTCGATGCGACGTGGACGCGGGCGGGCGAGGTCGGCACTGCGGACGGCGGCGGCTTCGACAGCGGCTGGCTCAACGATCACCTGACGAACCTGGACGCGACGGAGCCCGGCGGGTCGCTGGAGGCGCTGACCCTGCTCGCGACCCTCGTCCATCACGTGCCGGGCATGACGGTCGGGCACGCGGTCCTGTCGAACACCTTCCGCCATCCCGTTCTGCTGGCCAAGGCGGCCGTCGTCCTCGATCACGCGACGGACGGGCGGTTCGTCCTCGGCCTCGGGGCCGGCTGGTTCGACGGCGAGCACGAGCCGTTCGGGATCGAGCTGGCGCCGATCGGGCCGCGGATCGATCGGCTCGTGGCAGCGGTCGACACCCTCCGAGCCCTGTTCTCGCCGGAGGCCGCCACGCCACCCGGTGTCAGCCGGCCCGATCCGGACTACCCGCTGGCCGACGCCGTGTGCGCGCCGCCGCCGCGGACGCCGGGTGGTCCGCCGCTGTATCTCGGCGGCCAGGGCCCGCGCGGCATCCGGCTCGCCGCCCGGACCGCGGCCGGCTGGCTCCTGCCGGGCACCCACGCCGGCAACGTCGAGTACTTCGCCGGCAAGCGCGACGAGCTGATTGCGGCGCTCGAGACCGAAGGTCGCGACCCTGCGGCGTTCGACGTCGTCGGCCAGGTCTCGACCGGAGCGACCGCTGCGGCCCGGCGCGAGGCGGTCACGGCCGCGCACGGCCTGATCGCCGCCGGCGCAACCCACATCGTCCTCGGCATGCCCGCGGCCCTAGGCCGCGACGGTCTCGACGACGTGATCCGGGACTGCCTGGCGCCCCTCCGCGACGCGACCGGGTGACCGTCGTGATCCGGCCCGCCTCTTCGGACGACGCGGACCTCGAGCTGATTGCCGCGATCGTCAACCTGACCTCTCCCGAGGACGGCACGTCGGTCGAGGAGCTGCGCTGGTCGTCCGCGACCTATCCGGGCGAGGCACGCTTCATCGCCGAGCTCGATGGGCGGCCGGCCGGCGTCTCGACCGTCGGCCGCATTCATGTCCACCCGCCGGAGTACGAGGCGTTGTGGGTGACGGTCGATGTCCTGCCCGAGGCACGCGGACATGGCGTCGGCACGGCGCTGCTCGATGCCTCGGCGCGCGTCGCGCGCGGCGCCGGCAAGAGCCACCTCCACATCCCCGCCTCGGCCGATCGGCCGGACTCGGTCGCCTTCCTGGAACGGCGCGGCTTCGTCGAGTTCGAGCGCGCCCACGCCGTCCGGCTCGATCTGAATGGGCTGGCCCGGTCCGCCGCGCTCCAGCCGGTCGTCCCGGGCGGGATCGATCTGACCGACCTCGCGAGCCACCCGGACCTCGTCGCAGGCATCCACGACCTCGCGCTCGAGGCCTTCCTCGACATCCCCGGCGGCGACCAGCCGATGGCCGTCGGCGACATCACCGAGTTCCGCGCCCGCGATGTTGACCGGCCCGGGATCCCGGCCGGCGGCTTCGCGATCGCGCTCGAGCGCGCAACCGGCCAGGTTGTCGGCTACGCCTCGCTCCTCTCCAAGGCCGGCTCGCCGGGCGTCGCCGTCCACGACATGACCGCGGTCCGTCGGGCCTGGCGCGGCCGCGGCCTGGCGACGGCGTTGAAGCTGCGGACGATCGGCTGGGCGCTCGACAACGGACTGGTCGCCCTGGAGACGGGCAACGACGAGGCCAACCTTGCGATGCAGGCCGTCAATCGCCGGCTCGGCTACCGGCCCCTTGCCGACCTCCTGACGATGCGCGGATCGATCGCCGCGGCGATGATGTCGAGGTGACCATGACCCCGCCGCCCGATCCGGTCGCGTACGACAGCGAGCGCAGCGTCGCCGCCCGGAAGCGCGGCCTGTCGACGCCATACATCCCCGGCGGGCGCGACCCGGACCAGGCGGCCGCCGAACGGGAGGAACGGCGCTACGTCCGGATCCTGCTCGCCATGGTGATCACGATCGTGCTGAGCGGCTTCGTCTTCGGGATCATCGCAGCCCTCCTCGGCTTCGACGCCCTCGCCGGCCGTCCGGGCTGACCCGTGGCGCCCCCGAATGCGCTCCCGTCGGCCGCCCTCGACGAGGCTCTCCGCCATCGGGCCGGCGACGAGCTGGTCGAGACCCTGCGCGAACTGATCCGGATCCCGTCGGTCAACCCGGTCCCGTCCGATGCGCCCGATGGCGAGACCCGGGCGGCGCGCTGGATCGGGGCGGCGCTCGCCGACGCCGGGCTCGAACCGGAGATCCTCGAGATCGTGCCGGGCCGCGGCTCGGTATTCGCTCGCCTTCGGGGCGACGGGACCGGCGGCGAGCCGCTCCTCCTGCTCAGTCACCTCGACGTCGTCCCGGCCCCCGCCGACCTGTGGACCCACGGCCCGTTCGACGGCGACATCGCGGACGGCTACGTCTGGGGTCGCGGCGCGGTCGACATGAAGAACCTCCTCGCGATGGAGCTGACCGTCGTCCGGATGCTGGCCGCCGAGGCCCGGGCGGC
>JBKJOK010000224.1:0-1656 GCA_046595595.1 Candidatus Limnocylindrales bacterium | reverse complement strand
CCCGGTTCGAGCGGACCACGGCCGAGCAGACGGGCTACGTGCCGCGGACCCTCGTCGCGGTGCCGCTGATCGACGACGAGGGCGTGCTCGGCGTCCTGGAGGTCCTCGACAAGCGCGGCAACGGCTCGTTCGACCTCCGTGACATCGAGCTGGCGTCGGCCTTCGCCCGCCAGGCGGCGGTCGCAATCCGGAGCAGCCGGCTCGAGCGCGACACCGCGACGCTCCTCGCGACCGTCCTCGCCTCGCTGGTCTCCGGAAGGGAACCGGGGTCGAACGACGGAGCGACCGCCGGAGCGACCGCGGCCGACATCGACACGATCGTCGCGGCCGCCGTCGCCGACCTCGACGGCGACGAGGCTGAGCCGCTCTGGGCCCTCGCCGATCAGGTGGCCCGCATCCGGGCCCTCGACCCGGCCCAGCTCGACCTCGTCCGCGAACTGCTGGCCGTCCTCGTCGGTCGGGCCGAGCGCGGCCGCGGCAGCCGCTCCCGCCTCCGATGACGACCGCCCTCCCGGCCTGGAGCGAACCGTTCGCGGCGGACCGTCGGGCCGGGCTTGCCCGCCAGATGCCGTTCGCCGATGTCGATCGGGCGTGGGCGTTCGGCGACGGCAGCGGGGCAGGGGTCGTCGTGGCGGTCGTCGATTCCGGGATCGAGGGTGACCATCCGGCGGTCGGCCAGATGCTCCGCGAGAGCGTCCGAGTGGAGCTCGACGACGACGATGCCACGATCGTCCCCGACGAACCGATCGACGCCGTCGGGCACGGCACTGCCTGCGCGGGGATCGTCCATCGACTGGCCCCGGCGGCGACCTTCCTCTCGGTCCGGGTGCTGGGCGCGGACAACCGGGGCAAGGGCCTGGCCTTCGCCGCCGGACTGGACTGGGCCATCGGCCGGGGCGCCTCGATCATCAACCTGAGCCTGTCGTCGCGGAGCGAGTCGATGTACGGCACGCTCCACGACCTCGCCGACCAGGCTTACTTCGCCAACGCCCTGCTCGTCTGCGCGGCAAACAACGTCGCGGTGGCGAGCTATCCCTCGCTGTTCTCGTCGGTCGTGTCCGTCGCCGCCCACGACCTGCGCGACCCCGAGGCCTGGTTCTACAACCCGCGGCCGCCGGTCGAGTTCGGGGCGTACGGGCTGGACGTCGACGTCGCCTGGAAGGACGGCGGCCGGATCGTCGCGACCGGCAACAGTTTCGCCGCCCCGCACATCGCCGGCCTCGCGGCTCGGATCCGGTCCGCCCATCCCGCGGTCAGCCCGTTCGAGGTCAAGACGATCCTCGCCGCCACGGCCTCGCCGACCACCTGAGCCGGACAGCAAGGCGCCCCGTCCGGTGGCCGGACGGGGCGACTCGGGCGGCAGATCGCCGCCACCTTTGGGTGCGAGAAGTCAGCGGGCGTGGCCCTCGACATCGTCGCCATCGATCTCTCCGCCACCCGACGGCCGACGGAAATCGCCGCCCGTGCCGGGCAGGCGCGGCGCGAAGCCGTCGCCGGACCGAGCTCGATGGGCCTCGACATCGTCGCCGCCATGGTTGCGTCCGTCATCGGTGTTCCGGTCGACGACGTCATCCGGCGCGCCGCTGGCCTGCTCCCGCGGCAGACGGTTGAACTTCTTCATGACAGAGCCTCCTCGATGCCCCCGATCCCGGGCGG
>JBKJOK010000187.1:0-10505 GCA_046595595.1 Candidatus Limnocylindrales bacterium | reverse complement strand
CGGGCGCCGCGCTCGACGAAGTTCTCGGCGATCCGGTCGGGCCGGTCCGTCGGCGCGCCGACGCCGGTCGAGGCGCCCGGCCAGAACACGACCCGGGAGCGGCCACGATCGAGATCGATCGACGGGATGACCTGCACGTCAGGCGCGCGCGGCGCGGTTGGCGCCCGCGCCGCCGCCCGCGGACCAGCTCCCAGCCGTCCCGGCGGCGATCCGCTCGTCGAGGATCCGGCGGTGGAAGCTGATCGGGAGCGAGCCGTTGTTCATCAGCGTGTCGTGGAAGTCGCGCAGCGAGAAGGCACTGCCCAGGCGCGACTGCTCGTCGGACCGGAGACCCAGGAGCAGGACCTTGCCGAGCAGGTACGAGAGCTGGTAGGTCGGGGTGTACGTGTAGCGCCGGACCTCGGCCCGGGCGTTGGCCTCCTCGAAGCTCGTCTGCTCGACGAGGAACCGGGTCGCCTCGTCGACCGCGATCTCGCCCCGATGCATCTTCACGTCGAGGATGATCCGGCAGGCTCGCCAGATCGCGTCGGTGTGCAAGTTCAGGCGGAAGTTCGGGCCCGCGTCGAAGCCTTCCTCGCGCATCATCTGCTCGGAGTACATCCCCCAGCCCTCGACGAAGTCGGGGGCGTCGGTCAGCAGCCGGGTCAGCGACGGATGGCCGTTGGCGACATGGAGCTGGAGGTGATGGCCCGGATAGGCCTCGTGAATGCTCGTGTTGCTGATCGAGCTGAAGTTGTGCTCGCGCATCGCGTTCGGGTCGTCGCCGACCGACGGCGTGACGATGTAGATGCCCTTCGGCTTCGGGTCGAACTTGGGCGGCGGGAAGTAGGCCGCGAAGGGGATCACGTTGCGCAGGTAGTCCGGTGTCCGGACGACCTCGATCCGCTCGTCCGACGGGACCGTGACGATGGTGTGGTCGATCAGGTACTGGCGCGAGCGGATCATCACGTCGCGATAGGCGTCGAGCGCCTCCTCGAACGTCGCCGGGTGGTCGGACTTGAGGCGGTCGATCACCTCGGTCTCGGTGGCCCGGTCGTCGACCTCGGCCGCCGCCCGGATCCGGGCCGCCTTCTGGGTCTCGAGCTGATCCTCGCCGATCTCGAGGATCGCATCGGCGTCGAGGCCGTCGAACGCACGCAGGCCGACCAGCTCGTCGTAGCGCTCGCGGCCGAGGGCCCAGTCGTCCGTGCCCTTGGCCAGCGACTCCTTCAGCCACGCGCCGTACTCGGCGATGGCTGCCCTGGCGGCTTCGGACGCCGCGCTCAGGCGCCGCCGCTCGGCGTCCGCGAGACCCGCGCCGGAGGCCACGATCTCGGCGAAGAACGAGGGCAGGTCGGCGGCCGACTCGATCTCGAGCTCCTGCCAGCCGCGGACCTGGGGCACGACGGCCCGGCTGCGTGACTCGGCGAGGTACGTCGGGACCGCCTCGAGCCGGCTGGCGATCAGGTCGAGTCGCTCGGGCAGCGGAGCGAAGTCCTGGGCGAAGATCAGGAAGAGGGCGTCGCCGACGACGTCGAGCGCGGTCGAGCGCCGTTCCCACGTCCGGATTTCCTCCGTGTCGAAGATCGCCCTGCGGACGTTGTGGAGCTCGAGATCGCGTTCGAGCCGGATCTCCGGCGAGAGATCGGCGTGGTCGATCGCCTCGATCGCGGCCACGTGGGACTTCTCGGCGTCGAGCTCGGCAAGGACGGCGTCGCGCGTGCCGCTGCCGAGCCGGCGATCCTCGGTGTGAATGCCGAGGTACGTCCCGACCAGGGGGTTGTCGGCGACGATCCGACGGAAACGGGCCTCGACGAGGTCGAGGAATGTCTCGTCGCGCGGGCCGGGCCTGGGCGCCGGCGCGGGCCGAGTCAGGACGACGTCCTGAAGGGTGTCGGTCACGAGTGTCTCCTGGGTTCGGGCTCGTGGCTCGCCCGATTCGCGCCTCGGGGGTGCCGCGGGACCGGGCGGAACGGGCCCGGCGAAGGCTCTTGAGTTTCGCCCATCGGCGCAGATCGTGCCAGTCGGGTGTTCGTCCGGTCAGGCTCGGACTGGCGCCGCGGGCCACCCGACATCGGCCAGCGCGTCGGCAACGACGGCGGCCACCCGCTCGATGTCCGAGGCCGCGATTCCGCTGTTCGTGGCGGCCCGGACCTGGTCATGCGGGTACCACTCGAGCCGGACACCGCGGCCCGCGGCCGCTGCGAGGAACGCGGTCCGATCGGCGGCGACGCGGAAGAGCACGAAGTTCGTCCGGACGCGGGTCGGGTCGAGCGGCTCGTCGTCCCGGCCGGGCTGGGCGATGTCGCCGGGCGACCGGACCCCGGGGATCGCCGCGAGGAGCTCCGCGAGGCGCCGGGCGTTGGCGTGGTCGTCGGCAAGCCGGGCGATCATGCCCGCGTCCCCGTCGCGCAGGGCGATCAGCCCGGCTGCGGCGAGGATCCCGGCCTGGCGCATTCCGCCGCCGAGCAGCTTCCGCGCCCGGCGAGCCTTCGCGATGAACGCTGCCGGGCCGACGACGACCGAGCCGGCCGGGCAGGACAGGCCCTTCGACAGGCAGAACGTGACCGAATCGACCGGCGCGGCGAGGTCGGCGGGCGCGACGCCAAGAGCCACGGCGGCATTGAAGAACCGCGCCCCGTCCACGTGGAGCGGCACGCCCCGATCGTGGGCGACGGCGGCGACGCGCTCGGTGTAGGCGATGGACAGCGGCTGGTTGCCGGAGTGGCTGTGGGCGTTCTCGATCGCAACGAGGGCGGTGATCGGCTCGTGGGCATCGGTCGGGTCGCGGAACGCCGCCACGACCTCGTCCGGGTCCAGGGTTCCGTCCGGCCGGTCGCGGAGCTGGAGGACGCTCGCCCCGACGACCACGGCATGACCGGCGGCCTCGTCGCGGACGATGTGGCTCTGGGCGCCGGCGATGATCTCGCCGCCGCGCGGGACGTGGGCCATCAGCGCGACGAGGTTGCCCATCGTCCCGGTCGCCACGAACAGGCCCGCCTCCTTGCCCAGCAGCTCGGCAGCGCGCTCCTCCAGAGAGTTGATCGTCGGGTCCTCGCCGAAGACGTCGTCACCGACCTCGGCGGCGGCCATCGCCCGGCGCATCTCGGCGGTCGGGTGGGTGACGGTGTCGGAGCGCAGATCGAGGACGGACACGGCCGCGAGTATAGGCGGGCGCGCGGCGCGGACCGTCCTCGGCCGCGGCGTTGTAGGGTGCGTCCATGACCGAGCGGCGTGGCGACCAGGGCTTCGCCGTCGTGCCGCAACGGATCGGCGGCGACCCCGACGGGCGCGGCGCGGGTGGAGGCCCAGCGCGACGTCGGCGCTTCGCGACGCTCCTCGTCCTCGGCGCCGGGATCGCCGTCGTCGGTGTGGCCTGGGCCGGACCGCGCCTCGACCAGCGCCCGGAATTCAACCTCGGCTACCTCGCGACCCCGGTGCCGCGGACGACCCCCAGCCCGTCGCCGACCGCCCGGCCGATCGAGCCGTCGTCGAGTCCCCGTCCGACGCCCCTGCCGCCGATCACCCGACCCGACGGGGTGACCCTCGAGGGCCACGTCGCGATGGTCGCCGACAGGTTCCGGGTCCTCGACCTCGCGACCGGCACCACCGCCGAGGGCCCCGAGATCGTGCGCGGCCGCGATGCCGTCTTCCCGTCGGCCGAGGGCAGCGGCTGGACGTGCGTCTGCTTCCTGGACGACGGTCACGAGCCCAATTCGCTCGGGCTTGCCGTCCTGCGGATCGATTCCGACGGATCCGGCTGGCGTTCCATCGACCTCGGCACTGAGTTCTCGATGGGCGACGTCCGATTCGGCCCGGGCCGCTCGTCCGAGGTCGATCTGGCCGCCGACCGTCGGCACGGGTTGATCGCGACGTCGGAGCAGGTGGACCGCGCCGGAGGCTGGACATTCGCGGTCCGCTCGATCGACGTCACGGTGGGCCGGGTCGGTTCGGCGCACGATCTCGGCAACCTTCGGGTGCCGCTGTTGCCCCAACCCTCGGCAAGGGCTGGATCGTCGGCCGAGCCGGAGCTGCCGCCCGACGAGAACGCCTACCTGGACGGACCGAACGTCCGGATGGCGCCCGATGGCCGCTCGGCCTTTGTCTGGGCGACCGCCCAGCGATCCCGCGCCGACGGTGTGTCGACCACCGACCAGCGGGGGTGGCGGGTCACCCTCGACGACGTCGGCGCCATCGTCTCGGTCGACGAGTCGACGGCCTTTGAGGATCTGACCCCGTTCTGCTGGTCGGTCGGGTTCGTGGCGGACGACCGGCTGCTGTGGATCTGCCGGACCTACGGCCTGGACCCCGTCAGCCCCGATGTCGAGACCCTCTCGATCCGGATCCTCGACGCCGACGGCCGTGTGACCCGGGCCGCGGACCTGCCGAGCACGGGGTCGTACGAGGGCTCGCCGTTGCTCGACCGGGCCAACGGGCTCGTCTACTTCTGGTCGCCGTCGAGCCTCCTGCTGACCCGGATCGATCTCGCCACGATGGACGTCGAGATGGCGAGGTTCGATGAGGCGGGCGCCCCGACGGCCGGCATCGCAACCGGCGGCGGGCAGCCCCCGGACTGGCACGAGCTCGATTCGATCATGGCCCGCTGGTCCGATCCGCAGATGATCGGCGAAGCAGGGAGCTCGCGGCTGTTCCTCGTCGGGGCGGCTCCCAGCCCGGTCGGCCAGTCGCCCTTCCAGCGCAGCCTCGGCATCTTCGTCGCGGACGGGGCAGCGCTCGCCTTGCTGGACCGCTGGGCGCCGGCCGCGAACTACTTGACGTTATCGTATCCCTCGCCCGGGCTGGTGATGGCCGTCGGCGTGGCCAATGTCGACGCGGATGGCCGGCCGGCACCCTGGCTGGGCACGCTCACGGTCCACGATTCGACGACCGGCTCGATTCTCGGTCGGTACGCCCAGTTCGCCGAGGACGTCCACCCGTGGGTGGTCGATTCGGGCGGTCCATGAGGGACTTGCGACATTCGTGTGTGCCTCTGCTATCCTCCGCACTCGCCGCAACTGGACCCGTGGTGTAGCGGCCCAACATGCCAGCCTGTCACGCTGGAGATCGCCGGTTCGAATCCGGTCGGGTCCGCCATTCGCTTATTTCCTTACGCCCCGTCCGCCCGCCCGGACGGGGCGTTTTCCTGTCCGCCGTTCGGGGTCGTTGACGCCCGCATGGCATCATCGGGTCGGTGAAGCGCCTTCCTCTCGTCGTCGCGATCGCCGTCCTCGCGACCACCGTCGGCGTATCGGCCCTCGGCTGGGGGGCCAATCCGACGCCAACCGGATCGCCCGCCCCAAGCCGCTTCGCCGGGGCATCCGCGACCGCCGCGCCGCCAACCGCGCCGCCCGGCCCCAGTGCGACCACCGGCGGTCCCACCCCCTCGGCCAGCCTGGCGCTGGTCGATTCGCCCCTCGCCGACGTGCCGATCGTGCCGGTCGCCCAGTACCGGACCACCGTCGAGCGGGTCGGCCTCGTTGAGGTCCGGGCCGCCTGGGAGGGAACAAGTCAGACATGGGCGGGGCTCGAGCTCGTCGAGAGCGAGTCGACCGCGATCCTTGCCGCCCTCGGCCTCGAGGGTCCCGGCGGGATCGACCGCCTCTTCCTCGTCCCGGACGCGGCGGACGTCATGACCGATCTCACGACGAACCGGAAGCGCCTCGCGATCCTGCGGGCCGACGCGGTCGGGCCCGGCGTGCGCGCTCTCGGCTGGGGCGACCGCGACCTGTTCGGGGTCGATGCCGTCGAGACCGTCACCGACTGGGGTCTGACCGCCCGCCTGCCCCAGCGCAGCGACACGCCGGCGTTCGATCCGGCGGCGTCGTGGACCCTCGTCGCCGGCGGCGACGTCATGCTCGACCGAGGGGTCGCCGAAACGCTGAAGATCAAGGGCAAGGGCGCCGACTTCCCGTTCGACGGTGGGACGGCCGAGATCACCTCGATCTGCAAGGACTGCTCGCCGTTCGGCTGGGACACGCCGCGGACCCGCCGGACGGGCAACGCCGGTGCCATCCGTCATCTCGTCGAGTCGGCTGACCTGGCCATCGCCAACTTCGAGAACCCGGCCCCGAACGCGTTCCGCTACCACACGAGCGGGACGGTCTTCTCGGCCGACCCGAAGCTGATCGCCGGGCTGGCCAATGCCGGGATCGACTGGGTCGGGCTGGCCAACAACCACATCCGCGACGCCGGTGGGAACGGAATCCTCCAGACGATCGCCAATCTGAAGAAGTACGGGATCGCATCCAGCGGGGCCGGCAAGAACCTCGCCGCCGCCCGCACGCCCGCGATCCTCGACGCGAACGGCGTCAAGGTCGCCTTCCTCGCCTACGACACGATCGCCGGCTACTACACCGCCGGCAGCGCACGGGCCGGCAGCGCCAAGCTCACGGCGAACGCCGTGAAGACGGACGTGGCTGCCGCGCGCAAGGCCGGTGCCCAGGTCGTCATCGTGTTTCCCCACTGGGGCACCGAGTACGACGCCACGCCGTTCAAGGGCCAGCAGGCGCTCGCCCGGGCGGCGATCGATGCCGGCGCCGACATGGTCATCGGCAACCACGCCCACTGGGCCGGGGCGATGGAGGTCCGCAACGGCAAGCCGATCTGGTACGCCCTCGGCAATTTCGTCTTCGATCAGACCTGGTCGATCCCGACGATGGAGGGGATCACCCTCGAGTTGACGTTCCGCGGCGCGACGCTCGTCCAGGCCCGGATGCGGCCGCACATCATCCTCGACAAGGCCCAGCCTAACTTCCTCGACCCGGCGGGCGACGGGCGGGCGGTGATGGGCCAGGTCTTCGACGCCAGCAAGGGCTTCTTGCCGTGGTGACGGCCGGTCGAACCCCTAGCTGACCAGACCGGCGAAGAGGTCGTCCTCGCGGTCCGGCGCCGGGATGCGCGACTCGCGGAGGATGTACGCCTCCTTGGCCCAATGCTCCTTCCAGCCGGCCTCGCCGAAGACCATGAAGCCGCTGTCCATCGCGATCTGAGTCACGTGCCGCTGGATGGCCCGCCACTTGCGGTCGATCGGGTCGCCGCTGATGTCGACCCAGGTCGTGACCGATTCGTCGGGAACGAGCATCTTGTCCATGAACGCCTGGTGCTCGGCGAGCTGCTCGGGGGTCGCGTCCTCGGGCGGATCCCAGAAGCTCGGCTTGCCGGTTTCCTTCATCGCGGCCCGCATCGCGTCGCGGACCGAGGACGGGATCGCGGTCTCGTACAGCTTGGACGGCGTCCACGGGGCGAGCCCGCTCTCGAGCTGCTTCGGATACCAGGCCGGATCGCCGGCCCGGTCGAACGCCCGGATCGAGACGTCGTGCACCCGGATGTGGTCCGGGTGGCCGTACCCGCCGAAGCTGTTGTAGGTCGTGATCACGTCGGGCTGGTAGCGCCGGACGAGCCAGGTCAGGCGGCCGACGGCCTCGTCGATGTCGGCCTGCCAGAACGTCCGCGGATCGTCGTTGCCGGGCCGGCCCATCATGTCCGAATCGCGGTAGCCGAGGTTCTCCCACTCGGTGACCCCGAGCTCGTCCATCGCCAGCTCGAGCTCAGTCGCCCGGAGCTCGCCGAGCCGGCGGTGGTTCTCGGGCGTGTCCATCGCGGGGACCACGATCTCGCCCTGCTCGCCGCGGGTGCAGGTCACGAGGACGACCCGATGGCCGTCGGCGACGGATCTGGCCATCACGCCGCCGGTCGCAATCGTCTCGTCGTCGGGGTGGGCGTGGACCGTCATCAGGGTCAGCCGATGCGGCGTGGGCGCCTCGGGCGGGTCGCCGGTGTGGCCCTCCTGCGAGGGTCCGCTCGCGTCGGCGGCGTGGGCGGGGTCGG
This sequence comes from Candidatus Limnocylindrales bacterium, assembly GCA_046595595.1. Lineage (GTDB taxonomy): Bacteria > Chloroflexota > Limnocylindria > Limnocylindrales > CSP1-4 > CF-46. The sequence continues at coordinate 2,699 of JBKJOK010000187.1, read as the reverse complement.
TCGGATGCGGCGAGATGGGATCGTCGGTCATGCCCGCATCATCGCACCGCCGGCCCCGGCACGCGGCCGTCGGCGCAGGCGCTCCGCCTTCAGGCTGGTACTTCCGGGGGAGTCCGCCGCAAACCCCCGGATCGCTACTGTCATCCAGCGTGAATGCCACGCACGGGGGTACACGAGTGTCCGGGGAGCGAATGATCAAGAGTCTTGGCCGCCGGCTGCATCTGCAGTTCGGTCGATCGCCGAGTCAGGGCGAGCCTGCGGCGGACCCGGAGCCGTACGAAGCACGGCGCCCGGAGGTCGAGTTCGTCGCCTATGGCGATGACGTGCTCCTGTCCGGCCGGATCCGCCTCGAGACGGATCGCCTGACCGACATGCTCAACGCCCACGACGAGTTCCTCCTCACCGACGTGCTCTGCGAACGGCTCGCTGACGGCGGCGCCGTCGAGCTGCGCGAGATCCTCGTCCAGCGCGACGAGCTGCTCCTCGTCCATGCCACGGGGCCACGCGGCGATCAGCAGCGGCGGCAGCGCACGCGGGCCCTGCCGATGGCCCTCCAGAGCGGTCCATATCACCTGCGCGGCTACCTCCACACGATCCCCGGCACCGATCCGATCCTGCATCTTCGCCGACGCAAGACGATGGTTCCGCTGACCGAGGCGTGGCTCGAGTACCAGTCCGGCACGCAGCGTCAGCGTCGCCGCCTTGCGGGCGTGATCGTGAACCGCGAGCTGATCGACTGGATCCTGCCGGCCACCGACGAGGAGGTCCAGATGCCGGACATGCCGGTCGCTGCCGCGGGGCCGTTGCTCAAGGACTTCACCGGCCAGCTCCTCGTCTGACGGCCTACCATCGACCGCGATGGACGCCCGACCCGATCCTGGACCCGAGCCCGAAGCAGCCCCGGGCCCCCTCGCCGGAATCCGCGTCGTCGATTGCTCGACGGTCCTCGCCGGGCCGTACGCCACGATGCTCCTGGCCGACCTCGGCGCGGACGTGGTCAAGGTCGAGCCGCCCGAGGGCGATGCGACGCGCGGATGGGGGCCGCCGTGGGTCGGCTCGGTCGAGGACGGCACGCGGACGGCGGCCTATGCGCTCGCGGTGAACCGCAACAAGCGCTCCATCCGGCTCGATCTCCGAGCGGCCGCGGGCGCCACCGTCCTTCGGCGCCTGCTCGCGGGCGCCGACGTCCTCGTCGAGAACATTCGGACGGGCGGGCTCGATCGGCTCGGCTTCGGCGACGACGCCCTGGCGGCCATCAACCCGGGCCTGATCCACTTGTCGATCACGGGCTACGGACCGGCCAGCCCGGACCCGACGCGGCCCGGCTACGACTTCGTGATCCAGGCGGAGTCGGGGCTGATGTCGATCACCGGCGCGGCGGACGATGACGGCGGCCGCCCGACGAAGGTGGGGGTGGCGATCAGCGACGTCCTGAGCGGGCTCAACGGCGCGGTCGCGATCCTGGCCGCGCTCGTCGAGCGCGACGGGCGCAGCGCGGGCAGCGGCGCAGGACCCGGGCCGCGACCTGGCCAGCGGATCGACCTCTCGCTTCTCGGCTCGACGCTTGCCGCGCTCGTCAACCAGGCGCAGAACGCGTTCGTGAGCGGGACGCCGCCGGCCCGCCTCGGCAACGCCCACCCGAACATCGTCCCGTACCAGGCCTTCGAGACGGCCGACGGCGCGATCGCCATCGCAGTCGGCAGCGAGCGCCAGTGGCCGCGCTTCTGCCGGGCGCTCGGGCTGCCCGCCCTCGCCGACGACCCTCGCTTCGCGACGAACGGCGACCGGGTCGACAACCGCGTCGAGCTGGTGGCGACCCTGACGGCCCGGCTCGAGGAGCGACCAACCGCCGACTGGCTCACCGCCCTCGAGAAGGCCGACGTCCCGGCCGGCCCGATCAACGACATCGTTGCCGCGTTCGACTCGCCATGGTCCGCCGACCGGACGATCGCGCTTGACCACCCGGTCCTCGGCCGGACCCGCCAGGTCGTGCCGGCGTTCCAGCTTTCGCGCACGCCCGCCTCGATCCGGACGGCGCCGCCGCTCCTCGGCGAGCAGACGCACGAGATCCTCGCCGAGCTGGGCTACGGCGAGGCGGAGATCGAGGCGTTCCGCGCGGATGGTGTCGTCTGAAGGCCTGGCGCCGCGTGCAAACGCGCACGGATCCAGTCGAGGTCGACGGATCGGCCGCTGCTAGACTCGGCCAGCCGCTCACCCCGCGGCGCCCGACGCCGGCTGACCAGGTCGCCGGCTGGCCCGACCCGATCGAACGACCCACCCCGGAGGGACTCGAATGACCGACGACCGCGAGCGCTGGGCGCTCATCCTGGGCGCCTCGAGCGGCATGGGTGAGGCGACGGGTCTGGCCCTTGCCAAGGCCGGCTATCACATCGCCGGGGTCCACCTCGACTTCCGGGCCGGCCTGACCCACGTCGAGGAGGTCAAGGCGGCGATCGTCGCCGAGGGTCGTGAGGCGCTGTTCACGAACATGAACGCGGCCGACGACGAGAAGCGCGCTGCCGCCCTCGCCGCGCTTCGCGCCCGGTTCGACGAGAGCGCGGCCGGCGGCCGCAAGCCGTATGTCCGGGTGGTCATGCACTCCCTCGCGTTCGGCTCGCTCGTCCCGTTCCTGGCCGACGACCCGAAGGCCGCGGTCGATCGCAAGAAGATGGAGATGACCCAGGACGTGATGGCCAACA
>JBKJOK010000185.1:0-9962 GCA_046595595.1 Candidatus Limnocylindrales bacterium | reverse complement strand
TCGGGCCGTCACCATCGTCGTCGGACCGTGTGCGGCAGGAGCGGACGAACATGGTGTCGGATGAGGAACAGCGGCCGACGCTCGTCCTGAACCCGCCCAACGATGACGCCTTTCGGGCGCTGGCTGAGGGTCTGGTCCAGGGCGGCATCGATCAGCCGGAGGCGCTGGAGGACTGCCTGCGTGAGATGTATCCGCTCGTCCTCGTCCGGCCGCGCGCACTCGCCGGCGAGCACACCGACATCTGGTACGTCTATCGTGACGGCCACTGGATCCGCTCTGTCCGTTGACGAAGCGCGTCCACCTTCACCCCAGGAAGGACGCTCATGAACGATCACGATGAGGCCGCGCCGGAAAGCGACGCCGAGCAGGACCTCAGGGCCACGGCCGAATCGATCCGGACTGACATCGGTCGGCTGGCTGTCCTCGAGGACGAGAAGCTGGCCCTCGATCCGCAGGATCCACGCGTGGACAGGGCGTCGGATGAGGCCGTCCGCCTAGCCGATCGGATCGCGCGCGAGACACGGGCGGAGCGCCAGCTGAGCCGCGAGATCGACTGACGGTCGGGTCAGCGGTGCCCTCTGATATACTCCCCGGGAGTATGAGTAGCGACGCCCCGACACAGTCCATCCCACCCTCCGCCGACGGCTCGGCCGTCGAGGTCCAGCTGCCCATCGCCGGCATGACCTGTGCCTCGTGCGTCAACCGGATCGAGCGCTTCCTCAAGAAGAGCGATGGCGTCGAGACCGCCTCGGTCAATCTCGCGACCGAGATGGCCACGATCCGCTACCTGCCGGAGCGCACCGGACGGTCGGAGCTGGCCCGGACCATCGAGGCCGCGGGCTACGAGCTGAAGCCGCCGCCCACGGCCGAGGAGACCGCCGCCCGCACCTCCCTCCGCGCCGCCGCCGAGCTGGACGACCGGCAGCGTTCGAAGGAGGCGGGCCGCCTGCTCCTCGAGGCCGCGGTCTCGATCGGCGTCGCGCTCGTGATCATGGTCGCGATGTTCTGGCCCCAGACGTCGATCCCGATGGAAGCGATCAACTTCTGGGCCCTCGTGCCTGCGACCTTCATCCAGTTCTGGGCCGGCCGGCGGTTCTACCGGGCGGCCTGGCGGGCGGGCCGTCACGGCGGGGCGACGATGGACACCCTCGTGGCCGTCGGGACCAGCGCCGCCTGGGCGTACAGCGTGGCCGTCTCCCTGAACCCGGAGTGGGTCCACCAGGCCGGCCTCCACCCCGAGACCTACTTCGACAGCTCGACGATCATCCTCGGCCTGATCCTGCTCGGTCGCTGGCTCGAGGCCCGCGCGAAGACCCGGGCGAGCGGCGCGATCCGCCGCCTGATCGGCCTCCAGGCCACATCGGCGCTGCTCATCGAGCCGGGCGGCGACCGGTCCGTCCCGATCGAGGAGATCCAGCCCGGCGACCTGCTCCGGGTCCGGCCGGGTGACCGGATTCCGGTCGACGGCATCGTGATCGACGGCGGCTCGACCGTGGACCAGTCGATGCTCACCGGCGAGCCGATCCCGGTCGCGAAGACGACCGGCGACGAGGTCTTCGGGGCGACGATGAACACGACCGGGACGTTCAGGTTCCGGGCCTCGCGCGTCGGCGCCGACACGGCCCTCGCCCGGATCGTCGCCCTCGTCGAGCACGCCCAGGGCTCCAAGGCGCCGATCCAGCGGCTCGCCGATCGGATCAGCGAGCTGTTCGTGCCGGCGGTCCTGGCGATCGCGGCGTTCACGTTCCTCGCCTGGTTCGTGTTCGGCAGCGAGCCGCGCCTGACGCTCGCGCTGACGTCCTTCATCGGCGTCGTGATCATCGCCTGCCCGTGCGCGATGGGCCTCGCCACGCCGACAGCGATCATGGTCGGCACCGGCCGCGGTGCCGAGGCAGGGATCCTGTTCCGTGGCGGCGAGGCGCTCGAGCAGGCCCATCGGATCGACACCGTCGTGTTCGACAAGACCGGGACCCTGACCGCAGGCAGCCCGACGGTCGGGGCCATCGAGGTCGCGGGCACGTGGACCGAACACGGGGTGCTCGACCTGGCCGCCTCGCTCGAGGCCGGCAGCGAGCACCCGCTCGGGGCGGCGATCGTCAGCCGGGCGCGCCTGGCCGAGCTGGGCTTCCTCGAGGTCGTGGGGTTCGAGGCGTCGGCCGGCCACGGCGTCAGCGGCACGGTCGATGGCCGGGCCGTGATCGTCGGTACCGCCCGCCTGTTGCGCGAGCGCGGAATCGACCCGGCGCCCCTCGCCGCCGCCGCCGATGCGATGGCCGCGGACGGCCGGACGCCGGTCTGGATCGCGGTCGACGGCAGCGTCGCGGGCGTCGTCGCGATCAGCGATCCCGTGAAGCCCGAAGCCCGGCGCGCCGTGGCCGAGCTCCAGGCCGCGGGCATCGACGTCTGGCTCGTCACCGGCGACCAGGCGGGCACGGCGGCCGCGGTCGCGGCCCAGGTCGGGATCGGGCCGGATCGGATCCGGGCCGAGGTTCTGCCAGCGGACAAGGAGGCGGCGGTTGCCGCGCTCCAGGTCGAGGGTCGGGTCGTCGCGATGGTCGGCGACGGAATCAACGATGCGCCGGCGCTCGCCCGGGCCGATGTCGGAGTGGCGATCGGGAGCGGCGCCGACGTGGCGATCGAGGCTGCCGGCGTGACCCTCGTCGGTGGCGATCCGGGTGGCGTTCCGGCCGCGATCGCCCTGTCCCGGGCGACCATGGCGGTGGTCCGCGAGAACCTCTTCTGGGCGTTCGCCTACAACGTCGTCCTCATCCCGGTCGCGATGGGCGTGCTCGTCCCGGTGGGGATCTCCCTCAGCCCGGCCCTCGCCGCCGCCGCGATGGCCCTGTCGTCCGTCGCGGTCGTCACGAACTCGCTCCGGTTGCGATCCTTCGACGCGCGGCCGGCTGCGATCCGCCGGGCGCCGACCCGCGGTCCGCTCGCTCGGCTCCGCCGCGGCTGGTATCTGGTCGCGGTCGCGGTCGCATCGCTTGCCCTCGCGGGCGGCGTCATCGCCGCGGACCGGGCGATCGACGCCGGTGCGGTATCCGTCGACGTCCGGGCGAGCAACGTCCGCTTCGCGCCGGCCGACGTCACGATTCCGGCCGGCCGGTTCGTGGTCGTCCGGTTCACGAACGACGACCCGATCTTCCACGACTGGATGGTCGAGGGCGTCGCCAACGTCGATGCCGGGGCGCGTCCGGGCCAGACCCAGCGGATCCGGTTCCGACTCGACACGCCGGGCACCTACGAGATCATGTGCTCGGTCGAGGGCCATGCCGAAGCCGGGATGGTCGGCCGGCTGATCGTCACGCCGTGACCGGCTGGTGAGCGCGCCGCGACCGCGCGACCGCGTTGCTGTCGACGGCCCGGCCGATCCGCGTGACCTGGCCGGCGACTTCGGTCATCGCCACATCTCGGTCGTGCGCTTCGCCGACACCGATGCGATGGGCCACGTCAACAACGCCGTGTACCTGACCTACATCGAGTCGGCCCGCGTCGCCTGGTGGTCCGACGTGACCGGCGAGGCGATCCAGCGCGAGCCGGGCCGGGCCGAGGGCCTGATTCTGGCCGAGGCGGACGTCGCGTTCCGGGCGCCGGTGTTCCACGGCGAGACAGTCACCGTGGAGACCCGCCCGACGCGGATCGGGCGGACGAGCATCGGGTCGGAGCATCGTCTGACGGCCGTCCGGCCCGGTGGTCCCGCCCGACTCGTCGCGACGTGCCGGAGCGTGATCGTGCGCTACGACTACGTTAGCGAAGGATCGATCGCGCTCGATTCGGACCTGATCGAGCGGATCGAGGCAGCCGAGGGGCGCTCCCTCCGCGGCTGACCGTCGCTCCGGACTCAAGAGTCCGCGAGCCAGCCGGACCGCGCGACTCGCCCGCCGGGCGCGTCTGGTGCAGCGACTGCAGGAACGGACGTCCGGACGGCCGGCATCGGCCCACGACCGACGTGATTCGCGCCTCCGTCCGTCATTCCGTGCACCGAACGCATGAGACGTCGTCCGAGCGCTGGCTCAGCCGTCGGTTGACCCACTGGGTGCATGATCGGCCGGTGGCGCCGGCTCAGCCGGGCGACCCGGACGGCGGCGCGACTCAGGCCTCGACGCGGCGGAAGATCGCGACGGCGTTCTGGCCGCCGAACCCGAAGCCGTGGACCGCCACCGTCTCGACCTTCGCTTTGCGGGCGGTCAGCGGGACGTAGTCCAGGTCGCAGTCCGGATCGGGGACGTGGAGGTTGGCCGTCGGCGGGATGACCTGGTCGCGGATCGCCCCGATCCCCGCCAGCGCCGAGGCGATCCCGGCCGCGCCGACGAGGTGGCCGATCATCGACTTCGGCGAGCTGATCGCGACCTTCGTCGAGTGGGCCCCGTAGGCGACCTTGATCGCCCGCGTCTCGGTCACGTCGTTGAGCGGCGTCGATGTCCCGTGGGCGACGATGTAGTCGATCTCGTCGGGTGCGACGCCGGCATGCCGCAGGGCGTTCGTCATCGCCCGGCTCTGGCCGCGGCCTGTCGGCTCCGGGGCGCTGATGTGGAACGCGTCGGCCGTCAGCGCGCCGCCGATCACTTCGGCGATCGGGGTCGCGCCTCGCTCCAGCGCGTGGGCCAGCGACTCGATCACGACGACGCCGGCGCCCTCGCCCAGGACGAACCCGTCGCGATCGCCGGCGAACGGCCGCGAGGCGGTCTCGGGCGAGTCGTTGCGCTTCGAGAGCGCGCCCATGTTGGCCAACGCGGCCACGCCCATCGGCACGATCGGCGCCTCGGACCCGCCGGCAAGGACGACGTCGCACTCGCCGGTCCGGATCAGGCGGAGCGCATCGTGGAACGCGATGACCGATGTCGCGCAGGCGGCGACCTGGGTCATGACCGGACCGGTCAGGCCCCATTCCATCGAGAGCATCGCGGCACCCATCGAGCCCGACAGGGCCGGCACGGCGAACGCCGAGACGAACCGCGGGCCCTTCGTGTCGTGGACGTGGGTGCCGTCGATGATCGCCTCGATCCCGCCGCCGCCGGTGTTCATCACGACCCCGACCCGGTCGCGCTCGTCCTCGGTCATCGCCGCGAAGTCGATGCCGCTGTGGGCGACCGCCTCCTTGCCGGCGGCCATCCCGAGATGGATGAAGCGGGTCATCCGGCGGGCCATCTTCGGGTCCATGTGGTCGGTCGGGTTGAAGTCGAGGACCTCGGCTGCGATCCGGACCTCGAATGCGGACGCGTCGAAGCCCTGGATCAGGCGGGTCCCGGTGACGCCCGCAACGAGATTGGACCAGTAGGTCGGGAAGTCGTTGCCGATCGGCATGACCGCCCCGAGTCCGGTGACCACCGCCCGGCGGGACGGATCAGTTTCAGGCAAGGATCGAAACCTCAGGGCTCAGGGTTGCGCCGATTGTAGTGACCCGATTGCATTCGTCGCGCATGCGTTGTCGAGCGCAGTCGGCAACGCCGCGATCGGCCGCGAAGGCGCGACAGCCGTCAGTCGCCCTCATAACGCTTGAAGATGACCGCTCCGTTGTGGCCGCCCAGCCCGATGTTGTTGCTCAGGGCGTACCGGATCTCGTGGGGCGTGGCCTCGGTCACGACCCACAGGTCGCAGTCGGGATCGGGGTCGCGGTAGTTGATCGTCGGCGGAATGCACTGCTCGGCGATCGACATCACGGTCGCGAATGCCTCGAATGCACCAGCGGCGCCCATCATGTGGCCGGTCATCGACTTCGTCGCACTGATCGCGAGCGAGTGCCGATCGCCCGCCGCCCGGTCGCCGAACACCGTCCAGATCGCCTCGGCCTCGCGCTGGTCGCCGAGCGGAGTCGAGGTCCCGTGAGGGTTGATCAGGTCGACCTCGTCGGCCGGGACGCCGCGCCGCTGGAGGGCCATCTTCATCGCCCGGGCCGAGCCCGTCCCGCCCGCGATCGGCTGGATCATGTCCCAGCCGTCGGCCGCCGAGCCGTAGCCGACGACCTCGGCGTAGATCTTCGCTCCGCGCGCCTTGGCCAGCTCGAGGTCCTCGAGGAACAGGCCGCCGGCGCCCTCACCGAGGACGAACCCGTCGCGCGTCATGTCGAACGGCCGCGAGACCGTCTGAAGCGGCTCACCGGGGCGGGGCATGCCCATCCCGCGCATGTTCGTGAACCCGGCGTGGGCCGTCTCGAGGAGCGGCGCCTCGGTCGAGCCCGAGATCACGGCGACGCAGTCGCCGCGCCGGATCGCCTCGGCACCCTCGGCGACGTTGTGGGTGCCGGTCGCGCAGGCCGACACGATGCAGACGTTGTGGCCGATCGCGCCGGTCTCGATCGCGAGCATTCCCGAGGCCGAGTCGACGAGGGCGTTCGCGATGAACGTCGGCGGGACGCTGCGCGGGCCCTTCTCGTGGAGGTTGACCCAGGCGTCGATCATCAGCTGCTGGCCACCTGCGCCCGAGCCGAACACGACCCCGACCTCCTCTCGGTTCTCGTCGGTGATCTCGAAGCCCGAGTCGAGGAGGGCCTGCTTGCCGGCGGCGACTCCGAAGTGCATCGAGGTCTCGCTGCGCCGGACAGCCTTGGGGTCCATCCAGTCGGTCGCGTTGAAGTCGCGGACCTCGCCGGCGGCCTTGGCCTCGTAGCGATCGATCGGGAAGCGGGTGATCAGGTCCAGGCCGGACTGGCCGCGGATGAGGTTGTCCCAGGCGGTCTTGACGTCGTTGCCCACGGGGCTGACGACACCGAGGCCGGTGACGACGACGCGGCGGTCGTAGTCGGCGTTGCGCACGCTGAGTGAGTCCTTTCTGGAGCCGTTCAGGCGGTGGTGACGGTCGCGAACGGAACGGCGAGACGATCAGGGGCGGCGGTGTCGTCGAGCGAACGTGCCACCGCGTCGGGGGCGATCCGCTTGATCAGGCCGGTCAGGACGCGTCCCGGACCGACCTCGAGGAAGGTGTCGACGCCGGCGGCGGTCATCCACTCCACCGCGGCGACCCAGTCGACGCCGGCGGTGAGGTGATCGACGAGCTCGGCGCGGGCGCCGGCCGCGGTCGTGATCAGCCGGGCGTCGGCGTTGGCGAGGAGGGGGAGCACGGGGTCACGGAACGCGATGCCGTCGAGAACCCGGCGCATGCCTTCGGCGGCCTCGGCCATGAGCGGCGAGTGGGCGGCGACCGACACGGGCAGGATGATCGCCTTGCGAGCGCCGAGCTCCTTCGCGATCTCCGCGGCGGCCTCGATCGCGGGCCGCTCGCCGGACACGACGACCTGGCCTGGAGCGTTGCGGTTGGCGACGCCGAAGACGCCGTGGGCCGAGGCGCGCTCGACGAGGGCCGGCAGGGCGGCGTCGTCGAGGCCGAGGATTGCGGCCATCGCGCCGTCACGACCGGCCCCGGATGCCTGCATCAGGCGACCGCGCTCGCGCACGAGGCGGACTCCGTCGTCGAACGAGATGACCTCGGCGGCGACGAGGGCGGAGTACTGGCCCATCGAGTGGCCCGCTGCGAACGCGACGGCCGGCTCCGTGATCTCGAGGCTCGCCCAGCGCTCACGGATCGCGGCGAGGTAGGCGATCGAGGTCGCGAGGAGCGCCGGCTGGGCGTTCTCGGTCCGGTCCAGGGCGTCGGCCGGGCCATCGAAGGCGAGGGCGCTGATCGGTTCGCCGAGAGCCGCGTCGGCGGCAGCGAAGATGGCAGCCGCAGCCGGCGAGGCCGAAGCGAGTGCGCGTCCCATGCCGACCGACTGCGAGCCCTGTCCCGGAAAGACGAAGGCCGTCGTGGTCATCGTGCTCAGAGTAGCCCGCGCAATCGTCGTCACACGGCCCGGCCTGTGCGCGAGTGCACGGAAGTTCCTCGTTCGGTCCATACTCCGCCCGATGAGGCTGGCAAGCGACGGATGAGCATCGAATCCCGACCGCGGGTGCGGCGCGTCCGGACCCCGCCGCCGGCCCGGACGATCGCCCGGCGGTTCGAGGCCGACCTGTCCGCAACCGTCCTCGCCGCCGGCACCCGGATCACGAATGTCCGGCAGATCTCGGAACGGGTCGCGATGGGTCGGGCGCTGTGGCGCGAGCTCGTCATCGGGTTCGCATCGCAGCTCGGCGAGATGCGCCTGGGGTTCACCCAGCTTGCAGCGCTGTATGTCCTCGCCGACTCGGGGACGATGACGATCGGCGACCTCGCGGAGGCGATCAACCGCTCCCCGTCGGCCACGAGCCGGCTCGTGGACGGGCTGGTCCGTCGGCGGCTCGTGGAGCGCCGCGTCGAGGCCGAGGATCGTCGCCAGCGGACGCTCGTCCTGACTCCGCGGGGAGCGGCCATCCTGCGCGTCGTCGATCGGGCGCGGGCGGACCAGTTCCTGTCGGCGATCCGGCCGATGCCGACGGCCGAGCGAGCGCTGATCGCGATGGGCGTCGCCGCCCTGGCCACCCACGCGATCTCGCGCCGGGGGCGCCTGATCCGGAACCGCGCCGAGTAGCCTCATCGTGACGACCGGCGGCGACGAGGACGAGCCGCAACAGGGCGAGTCGTCCGAGCGTCGATCAGGCCACCGTGCCGTCCGGCCGCTCGATGACGAGTGGCGCACGGGGCCGCTCGAGCCGCCTCGATGCCCAGTGGATCATCGCCTCGATCGAGATCGCGCTGGTCGAATCCTCGCGTCCGCGCCGGTCGTAATCGTCGCGCATCGCACACAGTCGTTCGAAGTGTTCGCGTCGCTGCTGTCGGTTCATCGGTCCTGCTCCCGCTTGTTCCGTGGTGGCGACCCGCTCGCCACCGACGAGGGTCATCCTCGGATCGGGAAGCGATCGAGCCATCGGGCGGTCGCCGGATCGGGGATGGCCTGCCTGCCGTAATTCCAGGCCCAGGCGGAGCGCGGTGCCTTACGCGATCGCGGCAGTCAGGAGCAGAAGCGCCGGACGACGTCGTAGAGGACGGGCAGGCCCCAGCGCAGGGCGTCGATGCCGACCCGCTCGTCGACACCATGGAACCGCTCCATGAACCGTTCATCGGGGTCGAGCAGGAGCGGCGAGAAGCCGTAGGTCGGGACGTCGAGGGCAGCCGTGTGCTTGGCGTCGGTCGCGAACGGGACCATGAACGGCAACGGGACGCCGTCGGGGTCGTGGTCGACGATCGTCCGGGCCAGGAGGTCGTAGAACGCGCCCGTGGCCGCGGCCGCGACCGGCGGGGCGTGGATCACGAGGGCGACGTCGACGTGGGCCGCGAGATCGCCGAGCCGGCCGATCACGATCTCGCGCATGTCCTCCTCGGTCGTGCCCGGCAGGAGCCGGCAATCGAGCTCGATCGTGGCCTCGCCCGGGATCACGTTGTACTTCACCCCGGCGTGGACGATGTTCGGGCTGACCGTGTCGCGCAGGAGGGCTCGGATCACGCGGGCCGGCATCGGATCGCAGATCGCATCGAGGGCGGCCTCACCGAGCCGCGGGTCCTCGCTCGCGAGGGCGCGCAGGAGGCGCGCCTCCTCGCCGTCGAGCTGATCGGCGACTCCGCCCAGGAACGTCCGCATCACGTCGGTCGGGCGGGGCCCGGACTGGGTCGCGAGTCGGATGACCGCCTGGGCCGCCCGGACCGCGGCGTTGTCGTCGCGCGGCATCGAGCCGTGACCCCACGTCCCGCGGACGGTCAGGCGATAGACCGCATAGCCCTTCTCGGCGACGCCGATCGGATAGAACCGCCGCCCGCCGAACGTGGTCGCGACGGCGCCCGACTCGTTGATCGCGGCGGCCGCCTTGATCAGCTCCGGTCGCTCCTGGACGATCCAGCCGATACCGTTGAGGCCGCCCGCCTCCTCGTCGGCGGTGCTGGCGAGGAGGACGTCCCGCGTCAGCCCCGGGATCGGGTCGCTGGCCGGGTCACGGCCCGCCGCCCGGGCCTCGGCGGCCAGCATCCGGACGACGGTCAGCTCCATCGCGAGGAGGTTCTTCATGTCGACCGCGCCGCGACCCCAGACGTAGCCGTCCGCGATGTCGCCGTCGAAC
>JBKJOK010000265.1:0-1291 GCA_046595595.1 Candidatus Limnocylindrales bacterium | reverse complement strand
GCGTGCCCGTCCGCGAGGCGGGCCTCGGCGCGGCCGTTCGGAGCCTGTTCAAGCGCGAGCACCGCGAGGTCCGGGCGGTGGACGGCGTGTCGTTCACGATCGAGCCGGGCGAGATCGTGGGCTTCCTCGGCCCGAACGGGGCGGGCAAGACGACGACCCTCAAGATGCTCAGCGGCCTGCTCCACCCCACCGCCGGCGAGGCCACGGTCCTGGGCCACGTCCCGGCCCGCCGCGAAGCCCGCTTCCTGCGCCGGATCACGATGGTCATGGGCAATCGCAACCAGCTCCAGTGGGACCTCCCTGCCCTCGACTCGTTCGAGCTGATCCGGGCGATCTACCGCCTGGAGCCCGCGGACTTCCGACGAACCCGCGATGAGTTCATCGAGATCCTCGACCTCGGCGAGCTCGTGCAGAAGCCCGTCCGCAACCTGTCGCTCGGCGAGCGGATGAAGATGGAGTTCGTCGGGGCGCTCCTCCACCGCCCGCAGGTCCTGTTCCTCGACGAGCCGACCCTCGGCCTCGACGTGACGATGCAGAAGCGGATCCGGAGCTTCGTCGCGGAATACAACCGGCGTTTTGGGGCGACGGTGCTCCTGACGAGCCACTACATGGCCGACGTCCAGGCCCTGTGTCGCCGGGTCATCGTCATCCACCACGGTCGGATCCTGTTCGACGGTGCGCTGGCCGAGCTCTCGACCCGCTTCGACTCGACGAAGACGATCGGGGTCACGCTCGGGGATGGCCCGGCCGGCGAGCGCGGCGCGGCGACCGACCTGTCGGCCTATGGCGAGGTCCTCTCGATCGACGACGGGCGGGTCGTCCTGCGGGTCGCCCGAGCCGATGCCCAGGATGTCACCTCCCGTCTCCTGCGCGACCTGCCGGTCGCCGACCTGACGATCGAGGACCCGCCGATCGAGGACGTCATCGAGCGCGTCTTCGCCGACGCCAAGGACGAGCGGACGGCGGCCGACGCGGCCGAAGCGGCCGACGCGGCGGCTCCGGGGATCGGCGCCGGCGCGGACCGACCGTGACGGCCGCGAGCCCGCCGGCTGCGATCGGGCCGCCAACCGTCGGACCGCCGACCGTGGACGGGGGGTTCTTCGGCGGGATCCGCGCCTGGGTCGTCCTGTACCTGACCCAGATGCGGATCTCGATTGCCAGCCAGATCCAGTATCGCGTCTCGAACTACTTCTACATGATCGGGATGGTCGCGGAGCCGGTCATCTACCTCGTCGTCTGGTCGACCGTCGCCCGCCAGCAGGGCGGCGAGGTCGGCGGCTTCACGCCGGGC
>JBKJOK010000243.1:0-31244 GCA_046595595.1 Candidatus Limnocylindrales bacterium | reverse complement strand
GCGCGTCGTCCGCGATGCGCTCCGGGTCTGGCAGTACGACCAGGCCACGGAGCTCCTCGTCGATGCCGGCCGGGCGCTCGACGACCGCGACGGCGTGCTGGCCGCAGCGGCCGCCGCAGGGCTCGTCATGCCCGACACGATGCAGACCGCGTTCGAGGGACCACGCGGCTTCGCGGCCGCGGCCGGCGAGGCGGACGCCGAGCTGGCGGCGATCGCGGCCTACGGCGAGGCGGCGGCGGCGAAACCAGCCGATCCCAGCCCACTCGAGCGGATCGGGCTCTGGAACAGCAACCCGGAGCAGATCCTCGACGACGCGGCCGAAGCGTTCGGTGCGGGCGATCTGCGCGCGACCGTCGAGACCGCCGCCTTCGCCCGGACGACGTGGCGGACCGCGGGCGACATCGGCCGGAACCGGGTCGTGGCGATCGTCGCGTCCCTCGCCGCGATCCTCCTCGGCGGCTGGCTGGCGCTGCGCTGGCTGCACGACCGCGGGATGCGCCGCAGGTCGATCATGGCCCGCCGGGTCCGCGAAGGCTGAGCCCGATGACCGGGGGGAGGGGCTCCGCGGCGACGATCCGGGCCGAGGGGCGTCAGCGTCACGCCCGGCCCCTGTTCGTGCTCGTCGCCGCCTCGATCCTGGCGCTGGCCGGGATCCTCGCCCCGGCCCGGGCGCCGGTCGTCGCGGCAGCCGGCGACGGGCTGACCCTCAGCACCAGCGCGACCTACACGATCGTTCCCTCGAAGCAGGTGGTCCGGGTCGTCATCGACCTGACCGCCCGCAACAACAAGCCGAACCTCACCTCGGGTGGGACGATCACGCGCTACTTCTACGACGCCGCCCGGCTCGCGATCCAGGCCGAGGCGAAGAACGTCCGAGCCACATCCGGCGGGAAGCGGGTCACGACCTCGCTCAAGCCGGACGACGGGTTCGCGGTGCTCGAGGTCCGGTTCCGCGCCTCGATCTTCTTCCAGCAGTCCGCGACGACCCGGATCACGTTCGACCTGCCCGGCGGCGCGCCGCGTTCGGCGAGCAGCATCCGGGTCGGGACGGCCTTCGCCACGTTCGTCGCCTGGGCGTTCGGCGACAGCGGCTCGGTCCGGATCGTCGTGCCGGCCGGGTTCGAGGCGGACACGAGCGGCTCGGAGGTGACCAGCGCGACGAGCGCCGGGGCCACGGTCCTGCGGGCGACCGCGATCGCCGACCCGGCCGACTGGTACGTCGTCGTCAATGCCGATCGCGAGAGTGCCCTGACCCGCGAGCGGATCGATCTCGCCGGCGGCGAGCATGTCGTGATCCGGGGCTGGCCCGAGGACGACGACTGGCGGAGCCGGGTCCGGGACCTGCTGACGACCGGCCTGCCCGAGCTCGCGGAGCAGACCGGGCTCGACTGGCCCGTCACGGGCGACCTCACGGTGTTCGAGGTCCACACCCCGCTTCTCGAGGGCTATGCCGGGGTCTTCATCCTCAACGAGGATCGGATCGAGATCAGCGAGGACCTCGACGACCTCACGATCCTCCACGAGGCGTCCCACGCGTGGTTCAACGGCGGACTCTTCCAGGGTCGCTGGATCAATGAGGGCTTCGCCGACGCGTTCGCCGCCCGGGCACTCGATGGAGTCAGCATCGGCGGCTGGGCACCGAAGCCCGTCGATCCGACCGACGCGGCCTCCGTCCGGCTGATGGTCTGGGAGCATCCCGGGCGGATCGCCGACGACGAGACCGACGCCCGCGAGCAGTACGGCTACGAGGCGTCCTGGACGGTCCTCCGGTCGCTCCTCGCGGAGATCGGTGAGGCGTCGATGCGCGACGTGCTGGCCGCGGCCGAGCACCGTTGGATCCCGTATGTCGGGGCCGGCACGGTCGAGACGGTGACGGGTCCCGCGGACTGGCGCCGGTTCCTCGACCTGTTGCAGGAGGCGGGCGGCTCGACGACGGCCGACGAGGTCTTCCGGCGCTGGGTCGTGACCGACGCCCAGATCGACATCCTCGACAAGCGCGCCGCCGCCCGGGTGAGGTGGGCCGAGCTGGTCAAGGCCGGTGGCGCATGGGCGGCGCCGTACGCGGTCCGCGATCCGCTCAGTCGCTGGGACTTCGCCGGCGCGACGACCCGGATGGAGCAGGCGACCGCGATCCTCGCCCAGCGCGACGAGATCGCGCGCCTGGCGAGCGCGCTCGGGGTCGAGCCGCCGGCCGCGCTCCGGGCCGCGTACCAGGCCGCGACCCGCTCGGTCGACGAGGCGCGGACGATCGCGACAACCGAGCTGGCCGACGTCCGGGCGCTGGGGGCGGCCGTGGCCGCGCGCGACGCGCCGCGCGACCCGCTCGTCAACCTCGGCCTGATCGGGACGACGCCCGACGCGGACCTGGCCGCCGCCCGATCCGCGTTCAGTGCCGGAGCCTCGGACGCGGCGGCCCGGGCAAGCGCGGTCGTGGCCCTGATCGATGGGGCGACCGAGATCGGGCGGGGACGGCTGATCGCCGCGGTCGCCGGCCTGCTGGTCGTGCTCGTGGTCCTCGTCATCACGCTCATCGCGATTCGGCGGCGCAGCCGGGCGCGGCGTCCAGTGGCGGGTCCGCCATACGCTACACTCGCCGACCAGTCGGGCGGCCCGATCGATGACCCGTCGGGTGACCCGACCAGACCCGTCCCGGACCGCGCCGCAGACCCGACCGGCCGACCGCCCGCCGACAGGAGTGACCCTCGTGAGTGACGCCTCGTGAGCCAGCCGCGCTGATGGGCCTGGTCCGCACCCGACCGTCCCGCGAGATCCTGTCCGGCGACTCGGCCGACGTGTACTTCGCCCGGGCCGCCTCGATCCTCGAGCGCGAGGGCCTCGATCCACTCGTCACGATGGAGCTGTTCGCGCGCCAGGACGCGGTCCTGTGCGGGATCGACGAGGCGAAGAACCTGATCGGGCATGTCCTCGCGACCGCTGATCTGAACGAGACGACCGTCGAAGCCCTGTCGGACGGCGACCGGATCGGGCCCAAGGAGGTTGTCCTCCGGATCCGCGCCCGCTATCGCCAGATCGGGCTGTACGAGACCGCGATCCTCGGGATGATGGCCCAGTCGACCGGCTGGGCAACCGCCGCTCGCGAATGCGTCGATGTCGCGTCGCCGGAGCCGGTCGTGTCGTTCGGGGCGCGTCACGTCCACCCCGACATCACCGACGTCCTCGACTACGCCGCGATCGTCGGTGGCTGCGTCGGCGCCTCGACCCCGGCCGGGGCCCGCCTCGCCGGCCTGAATCCGACCGGGACGATGCCCCACTCGCTCGTCCTGATCTTCGGTGACACGGTCGCCGCGGCCGAGGCGTTCGATCGCGACCTCGGCGCCGACGTGCCCCGGATCGTCCTCGTCGACACGTTCAAGGACGAGGCCGAGGAGACGCTCCGGGTCGCCCACGCCCTCGGCGATCGGCTCTACGGAATCCGCCTCGACACCCCGTCCGAGCGCGGCCGGGTGACCGCCGACCTCGTCAAGGAGATCCGTGCCCGGCTCGACCAGGAGGGCTACGACCACGTGAAGATCGTGGTCTCGGGCGGCCTGAACCCGGACCGGATCACCTACTTCAAGGAGCAGGGCGCTCCGGTCGACTCGTACGCGGTCGGCTCGTACATCAGCGGCGCGACGCCGATCGACTTCACCGGCGACATCAAGGAGATCGACGGCAAGCCGATCGCCAAGCGCGGCCGGATTCCCGGGATCACGGCCTCGCCACGTCTCCAGAAGGTCGACCTGGCGCTCTGGCGGGACGCCGCGGGCTGACCGCGCCCGGCCCCACCGCGCCCGGCCCCACCGCGCCCGGCCCCACCGCGCCCGGCCCACCGTCAGGCGGTCGCGCGCTCTCCGAAGGCGATCGCGAGCCGGGCGAGCCAGGCCGCGAGCAGGATGAGAAGCGCGATGGCCGCGACCCACAGCGCCGGACCCTGGGTGACCATCGCGACGATCGACATCGCGACGATCGCCACGAGACACGCGACGGCGAGCCACCCGACCTCGCGCGGCAGGACGTCGCCGGCGATGCCGAGGATCGCGACGACGACGATCCAGGCGAGGACGGGCACGACCCCGACCCCACCGGTCACGAACGAGCCTTCGAGCGACAGCCGGCCGACGATCAGCAGCGTCTGGCCGGCCGCGATGAGCACCAGGCCGGCAACGGCGGCGACGCTGATCACCAGGATCCACGGCGCGCCCCGGTCACCCGCAGCGCGGATCACGCCGACGACGACCGGGATCAGGCTGATCGCCGAGATGACGACCAGCGCGTCGTTGACGGGGCCCCAGAACTGACCGGCCCCGCCGAAGAAGAGCGCGAGGGCGATGCCGGAGAGGACGAGGGCGACGAGCGCGACCCAACTCGCCATCCCACTCAGACGATCGAGATCCGCAGTGGTCATCATGTCCTCCAGGAGCCGCACGCCGCGCTCGGCGCCAGGCGCGTCCGAGCATCATCCTCGTGATCGCGGCATGCTACGATTGATTAACTAACCTGTCAATCAATGAAATGCGGAGGTGGGACCGTGCCGCGCCGGTACACGCTGGGCAAGCGCGCTGAGACGCATGCGGAGACGCGCCAGCGGATCATCGAGGCGACCCTCCGTCTCTACCGCGAGGTCGGTGTCGCTGCGGCCACCGTCCTGGTGATCGCGAAGGCGGCCGACGTCGCGCCCGCAACGGTCCGCAACCACTTTCCCGGCCCGACGGACCTCGCCGAGGCCGCGGCGGACGCGATCCTCGTCGATGTCGGAATGCCGGACGAGGCAATCTTCGAGGGGGCCGACGGGCCGATCGAGCGGCTGGAGCGGCTGCTTCGCGAGCTCGCCTCGTTCTTCGAGCGATCGACCGGCTGGTGGCAGGTCCGCGAGGCGGATCGCGCTGGTCTCGATGCCTGGGCCCTGCCCGAGGCACGCTACGACGCCCGGATACAGGCCCTGATCCGCACCGCCGTGGCGCCGCTCGACGACGATCCCGTCGTCGTGACGGTCATCGGGGCGGTCCTCGTCCACGTGTACTTCGCCGCTCGCACCAGCGGGTTGGCGTCGGACGAGGCGGTTGACGTCCAGCTCGGGCTCCTCGTCCCGTGGCTGGCCGGACGACTCGCCGAGCCGACGGCCTGAGGAATCCGGCGTTCCGTGCCAGTATTCGGGCATGGACGAGCGCCGCCGGGACGACGAGCCCCGGCCCGACGACGGGGCTGCCGACGGCGACGATCGAGAGTCGGCCTACGAGCTGCTCCAGCGCGGTCAGGATCTCCTCCTCCAGCGCCACTACGCCCAGGCGGCGACGGTCCTCGAGCGGGCCGACCGCGAGGAGCCGGGCAAGGCCTCGATCCTCGAGGCGCTCGGCCGGGCTCACTACAACTCCGGGCAACACGAACGGTCGCGGGCGACGTTCAGCGAGCTGCTCGAGCTCGACCCGTCGGCCCATTACGCCCACTTCGCCCTCGGTCAGAGCCTGAAGCAACTCGGCCGGAGCGAAGAGGCGCGGACCCACCTGAAGGTGGCGGTCGCGCTCAGCCCCGACTCGACGATCTACCGGGGGGCGCTCGCCCGACTCGGGCCCGACCCGAAGCGCAAGCCCGTGGACGATCGGCCGTGAACCTGACGACCCGACGCTGACGCGGACATCGAGTCGCTCAGACAGCGGGCTGTCACGCGACGCCGTGGCGCACCCGGGCGACCCAGAGCAGCCCGACGATCGACTTCGCGTCCACGATCTCGCCGCTCTCCACGGCCGCCAGCGCCTCGCCGAACGGCCGGCGCTCGAGGCGGAGGTGCTCGTCCTCGTCCGGTCCGAGGCGCTCATCCGGGTGGGCAGGAACGAGGTCCTTCGCCAGGTACAGGGTCATGTGCTCGGTCGTGAAGCCGGGCGCCGTGAAGAACGATGTCAGGCGTTGCCACGTGCCGGCGCGGTACCCGGTCTCCTCCTCGAGCTCGCGCCGGACCGCGAGCTCGGGATCCTCGATCGCGCCCGTCGCGGGGTCGACGTCGAGCGT
This sequence comes from Candidatus Limnocylindrales bacterium, assembly GCA_046595595.1. GTDB lineage: Bacteria > Chloroflexota > Limnocylindria > Limnocylindrales > CSP1-4 > CF-46. The sequence continues at coordinate 25,241 of JBKJOK010000243.1, read as the reverse complement.
TCCGGCCGGGATCTCGAGCAGGACCCGCTCGGCCGGCGTCCGCCACTGGCGGACGAGCAGGACCCGATCGTCGGTATCGATCGCGACGACGGCAACCGCCCCGGGATGGCCCGCAATGTCCCGCTCGGAGCGGCTGCCGTCGGCCCGCTCGATCGTGTCCACCCGGAACTCGAGGTAGCGGCCGCGATGGAGGACCCGGCTCGCGACAACGCGCTCGAACAGGTCCGCGTCGGCCACGACGCCGGTCGCGACCGTATCGGGGGCGACCGCGTCGGGGTCGACGAGATCGGGCACGGCCGCCGAAGCCGGCGCCGCGCCCGTGGAGTCGCTCGGGAGCGAACCGACCCGACCGGTCCGCCCGATCGGTTCGGTCAGACCGCTGCCGCCCGCTCGGAGATCAGGCTCGCGCCCGACTCCGCGTCGAACAGGTGGAGCTTCGAGTACGGCAGGATCAGCTGGAGCACGTCGCCCGGCTTGACCCGGTTATCGGATTCGACAATCGCCACGATGTCCTTGCCGAGGCCGGTGACGTGGAGGAGCTCCTCGTTGCCGAGATACTCGACGACGTCCGCCTTGCCCGGGATCGTGACCGTCTCGGTCTCGTCGGTCTTCAGCTCGAGGTGCTCCGGCCGAAACCCGGCGATGAGCTTCCGGCCGTTGACCGCGCCGACGGCATTCTTCAGGCGACCCGGCAGGTCGGCGACCCAGCCGTCGCTCCCGGTGAGCTTGCCGTTGTCGGCGGTGACCTCGATGAAGTTCATCGACGGGCTGCCGATGAAGCCCGCGACGAATCGGTTCTCCGGCTGATCGTAGAGGGCCTGCGGCGTGCCGACCTGCATCAGCAGGCCGTCGCTCATCACCGCGATCCGGGTGCCCATCGTCATGGCCTCGACCTGGTCGTGGGTGACGTACACGAACGTCGTCCCCATCCGCTGATGGAGCCGGGCGATCTCGGCCCGGGTCTGGACGCGAAGCTTGGCGTCGAGGTTCGAGAGGGGCTCGTCCATGAGGAACACCGACGGCTCGCGCACGATCGCCCGCCCGAGCGCGACGCGCTGGCGCTGGCCGCCCGACAGCTCCTTGGGCTTGCGGTCGAGGAGCTTCTCGAGGCTGAGGATGGCGGCGGCCTCGTTGACCCGCTTCTCGATGTCGGCCTTCGGCAGCTTGCGGAGCTTGAGCCCGAACGCCATGTTGTCGCGGACGGTCATGTGGGGATAGAGGGCGTAGCTCTGGAAGACCATCGCGATGTCGCGATCCTTGGGCGGGACGTCGTTCACGACGCGGTCGCCGATCTTGAGCTCGCCGGCGGTGATCTCCTCGAGGCCGGCGATCATCCGCAGGCTGGTCGTCTTGCCGCAGCCCGACGGCCCGACCAGGACCATGAACTCGCCGTCGTTGATGGCGAGATTCATGTCCTTCACGACCTGGACATCGCCGTAGCTCTTGCTGACGTGCTCGAACGTCACGGTGGACACGGGTGCACCTCACTCCACCGGGGCATCGCGGGTCCTTGCATCCAGCCGCCATTCGGCGTCGTGGACGGACCCCGTACGAGGAGCCGGCTCGAGTGCCGGGATCGTACCACCGGGTCGCGGCCGGGGAACGCCTCCGGTCGCGGTTGCAACGCCTTCGCAAGCGTGGGTCGTGGCGCGCGTCCTTGTTCGTGCCGCGCGCCGATCGCAGCCGGTCAGGCCGGACTTCGCGCACGATCCGACGCTCAGTGCGCGCCAATCACCGACGCGCAGCCCTGAATTTGCTGTCGCTTCGAGCCCAACGTTCCGTCCATGGCGATCTGGCCAACAACACCGAGCCGAGGCTGCGACGCGAACGGTCAGCAGTGAGGTGCGCCCGCGCGCGAGGCCGCGAGCGCCGCCGGGCAGCGACCGATAGCATCCGACGGTGACTCCGAGCCCACGGACGGAACGTTCCTATCGCGCCCTGCTCGCGGTGCCCGGCTTCGGCCGGATCCTGCTGTCGATGCAGCTCAGCCGGATCGCCCAGTCGATGGTCGGGGTGACCCTGGTCCTCTTCACTCTCGACGAGTACGAGTCGCCGGCGCTGACCGGGATCGTGACGTTCGCCAGCGTCTTCCCGGGCCTCGTCGTCGCGCCAATCGCGGGCGCCCTCCTCGACCGTCACGGCCGGACGAGGCTCGTCATCCTCGACTATGCGGTCGCGTTGCTGGCCCTGGTCCTGATCGGTGGCCTCGCCCTGGCCGACGCCCTTCCGATCCCGGTCCTGCTGATCATCGCGGTCGTCAGCTCGCTGACCGCGATCCTGTCGCACACGGGGCTGCGCAGCCTGTTTCCGCTGATCGTCCCGGAGCGACTCTGGGAGCGGGTCAATGCCGTCGACTCGAACGGCTACCTCGTGGCGACGATCCTCGGCCCGCCGGTCGCCGCGGCCCTCGTCTCGATCGTGGGCGGGGCAACGACGCTGATCCTGATCGGCCTCGTGTACGGGGCCGCGACGCTGACGATGATCGGCGCCCCGGATCCGATCTCCGAGACGGCCTCGACCGGACGGCTCTTGCGCGACGCGTGGGACGGGGTCGTGTACACGATGCGCAACCGGACCCTGCGCGGCCTCGGCGTGTCGATCTCGCTGCTGAACCTGTCCGGCGGGATGGTCACGATCGTCGTGCCGCTGATCGTGATCGACAGGCTCGGTGCGCCCGCGGTGGTCGTCGGGCTCGTGTTCGCCGCGTCCGGCGTGGCGGGCATGATCGCCGCTCTCATCGCCGGCCGGTTCGACAGCCGCGGCCGGGAGTGGCACCTCCTCGTCCTGCCGATGGGCGGGATCGCGATCGCCGACCTGCTCCTCCTCGCCGGCGCGGGGGCCACGGAGGCGATGATGGGGCTGCTGTTCGTCGGCCTCGGACTGGCCGTGGCCGGGGCGCTCAACGGGCCGATGGACGTCGGACTGTTCACGATCCGTCAACGCCGGACGGATCCGGCCTGGATGGGCCGGGCCTTCGCGGTCTCGATGGCGTTCAACTTCGTCGGCTACCCGATCGGGGCTGCCCTGGCGGGCGCGATCGCCTCGGTCTCGGTCGAAGCCGCGATCGTCGTCGGCGCGGTCGCCTGCCTCGTCGCCGGGGTCTCCGCCGCGGTGATGATCCCGCGCCGGGCGCCGGCCCTCGCCGGGTCCGGGGCGCGCCCGCCGGTGCCGGTCGAGACGAGCGAGCCCGCGAGAGGAAACGCGCCCCCGGCTTAGCGTGAGTGCGGCCCGGAGGGGCGGTCAGTGATCGCGCTGGATCGCCTCGTGGGCACGGCGGTATTCGTCGCGCAGGCTAGAGATGAGGGCCTCCGCTTCGGCCGCGTCGACGGAGCCGGGCTCGGCGGCGGCGGCCCGCCGCTCAGCCTCGCGCCAGTCGGCGAGGACGGCCTGGATCGGTCGCGGCGTCTCGTCGATCGATGCGTCCGGAGCGCTCGTGGATCCGGCCTCCACCTGGGCATTGACCGTCTGGGTCAGCTGATGCTGGCGGACCGAGCCCGAGAGGATACGCTGGGCGATCTCCTCGATCCGTCTGGCCAGTTCGACCAGGCGATCGTCGCCCGGTTTGAGCCCGCGCTTCTCCTCCTCGAGCGCGACGAGCACGTCGAGGTCGCGCAGCAGCGCGTCCGACGTCTCGCGGAGCGCGTCTCCCGTCTTCACCCGAACCCCTCTGTAGGCACCCGAATCCCGCCGACGACAACCGGCTCGGGGCGAGCATACCGCAGACCGCAGGGACCACCTTCATTCGAGACGATCCGCGACCGACCGACTCGGGGCGGCGACCGAATCCCGATCAGCGCTCGCCGGCCAGGTACGCCTGCCACAGGATTCGGGCCGCGACTGCTCGATACGGCCGCCACGCTGCGGCGATCGCGCCCTGGGTTGCGCGATCGGGCACGGTCGCGAGGCGCTTCGCCCGGCGCATCGCCGCCGCCAGGGCGAGGTCGCCGTGGGGCCAGATATCGGGCCGCCCGAGGGCCATCAGCAGATAGATGTCGGCGGTCCAGCGCCCGACGCCGAGAAGGCTGGTCAGGGCCGCCCGAGCGTCGTCGTCGGCGGCCTCGGCGATGGCGACCGCATCGAACCGGCCGTCCAGCGTCGCCGCCGCGAGCTCGACGACGTAGCGCGCCTTCTGGCGGGTCTGGCCGGCGGCCCGGGCGCCGTCCTCGCCGAGGGCCACGATCGCCGCCGGCTCGAGCGCACCGGCGGCCCGTTCCAGCCGGCCGAGCGCCGCGGCTCCCGATCGAAGCGAGACCTGCTGCTCGAGGATGATCGCGACGAGGGTCGCGAAGCCGGCCGGCCGAGCCCACGACGGCGGCGGGCCGTGGCGGGCGACGATCGCGCCGAGGTCCGGATCGCGCGCGGCCAGGATCGCGACGGCGGCGGCGACGCCGGCGTCGTCGATGGGCGGTTCGGTCATCTCGCCCACCGTAACCCGGCCCGCTCCCGTCTGGTTGCGCCCGATTGCGCCCGAACCGCGGCTCGGAGAGCCCGTCGACCGACGACCTCCAGGCCGTCACGCGGACCGGCGGCTCGCTTCGGCAGGCCGCCGGTTCGGCGTCTCCGGCGGTTGTGCCGGGTCGGCGCTCAGCCGCGGGCGGCGCGGACCAGGGCGTCGCGGTGGGCCGCGATCCAGGCGTCGTCGGCAGCGGCCCGTTCGTCGCCGCCGGCCGCCGCCCAGTTGCGGACCCACGATTCGTTCCCGGCGGCGATCTCCGCCCGGACGTTGGCTGCCGAGTGGGCCCGTTCCTCGACGAGGACGTCGACGAGCTCCTCGGCCCGCCCCGGCTCCAGCCCGTAGCCGCCGGCCAGGACACCGAGCCGCCGGATCCCGTCGATGTCCGCCGGGTGCTGGTCGCGCCGGGCTGGGTCGCCGAGCGGGCCCCACATCTCAGCCGCGATGGCGAGGTCCCAGAGCGGCCGTCCCGGCGATGCCATCGCGAAGTCGATCAGGGCGACGACGCGGCCGTCGCGGAAGACCACGTTCTCGGGGAAGAGGTCGTTGTGGCAGATCACCCGGTTCGGGCCGGGCGCCGCGCCCGCCGCCGTCGGGTCCGCCCAGTCCGTCGCCCAGTCGGCGTCCGGTGGCGGCCGGAACGATTCGGACGCCTCGTGGAAGCGGCGGACGAGCGCGCCGAGGTCGGCAAGGGCCCGGTCGGTCATCGACCAGGCCGGGTAGGGCGGCAACGGAACGTCGCCCTCGATGAACGACAGGACCTCGCGGCCCTGCTCGTCGGTCCCGAGATGACGCGGCGCAGCGTCGAACCCGATGGCCTCGAGGTGGAGCAGAAGGTCACGGACGACGCCGCCGGACGAGCCCGCCATCCGGCGCACGGTGTCGCCGACGCGGACCGGCGCCCAGCGCGGTTCCATGCCTCCGACGAGGACCTGCTCGTCAGTCACCGCGGAGCGGCCTTGCGCTCCCCGACGACCTCGGCGCCGAGCAGCTCGCGGTACCAGGCCAGCGCACGGCCGATGTCGCGGACGACGAACAGGCGGGTCATGTCGATCGCGTCGGCCGGGAAGACGGGCATGACAGGCACCTCCTTGAAGTCCGGATCATCGCCGACCGCGCGGCTCTCGGGCGCGGCCGGCTCGAAACCGGGCGGCCGACCCGCGACTCGGCTACGCTCGGCCCGTGCCCAACTCGCCGAAGGCCGGCCTGCCGGCCGACCCCGCCGACCTCGTCGACATCGCCGCCCTCCTGCGGGCATACGACGAGATCGTTCCGGACCCATCGGATCCCGCCCAGCGGGTCGCGTTCGGGACGTCCGGCCATCGCGGTTCGGCGTTCCGGGGCGCGTTCAACGAGGCCCACATCCTCGCCACGACCGAGGCGATCTGTCGCTATCGCGAGCTGCGCGGCTACGACGGGCCGCTGTTCATCGGCCGCGACACCCACGCCCTGAGCGAGCCCGCGACCCGGACCGCGCTCGAGGTCCTCGTCGCCCGCGGCGTCGACGTCCGCATCGACAGCCGCGACGGGTTCACGCCCACGCCGGCGGTCTCGCACGCGATCGTCGCCGCCAATCGCGGTCGCGCCGTGCCCGCCTCCGACGCTCCGGCCGCCGCCGGTCACGGCCTGGCCGACGGGATCGTCGTCACGCCGTCGCACAACCCGCCCGACGACGGCGGCTTCAAGTACAACCCGCCCAACGGCGGCCCGGCCGACACCGACGTGACCGGCTGGATCCAGGCCGAGGCGAACCGGCTGCTGGAAGGGCAGGGGAGCGCCGGCGCCGCCGGCATCGCCCGCGTCCCCGCTGAGCGCGCACGGGCGACCGCGAAAGGCCACGACTTCCTGGCGACCTACGTCGACGATCTCCCGTCCGTCGTCGACCTGGCCGCGATCGCGTCGTCCGGGCTCCGGATCGGGGTCGACCCGATGGGCGGCGCGTCGGTCGCGTACTGGGCCGAGATCGCCGAGCGCCACGGCCTCGACCTGACCGTCGTCAACGACCGGGTCGATCCGCAGTTCGGGTTCATGACCTGTGACTGGGACGGCAAGATCCGGATGGACCCGAGCTCGCCGTCGGCGATGGCCGGGTTGATCGCCCTCAAGGACCGGTTCGACATCGCCCTCGGCAACGACGCGGACGCCGATCGCCACGGGATCGTCACCCCGGGCGCCGGGCTGCTCAACCCGAACCACTTCCTGAGCGCCGCGATCGCCTACCTGTTCAGCGACGGGCGGCCCGGCTGGGGCTCGGACGTCGGGGTCGGGAAGACGCTCGTCTCGTCGTCGATGATCGACCGGGTCGTGGCCGATCTCGGTCGCCGCCTCGTCGAGGTCCCGGTCGGCTTCAAGTGGTTCGTGGCCGGGCTGGTCGACGGGTCGCTCGGATTCGGCGGCGAGGAGAGCGCGGGCGCCTCGTTCCTGCGCCGCGACGGGACCGTCTGGACGACCGACAAGGACGGGATCATCGCCGACCTCCTCGCCTGCGAACTGACCGCCCGGACCGGGCGCGACCCTGGCCTTGCCTACCGCGAGCTCACCGATCGATTCGGCGCGCCGGTCTACCGCCGGATCGATGCCCCCGCCTCGCCCGACCAGAAGGCCGCCCTCGGCCGGCTCGCGCCGTCGGACGTGACCGCCGCGACCCTCGCCGGCGACCCGATCAGCGCGATCCTGACCCGGGCGCCGGGCAACGACGCCCCGATCGGCGGGCTGAAGGTCACGACCGCCAACGGCTGGTTCGCGGCCCGCCCGTCGGGCACGGAGAATGTGGCCAAGGTCTACGCCGAGAGCTTCCGCGGCGAGGACCACCTGGCCCAGCTCCTCGAGGAGGCCCAGGCCCTCGTCGCGAGCGTGACGGCCGACTCCTAGGCGTTCGGCGTCCCCGTCGCGAGCGCCTTCCGGACGGCCGGCGCGACCTCGCTGCCGAACAGCTCGATCGAGCGCATCACCTGGGCGTGGGGCATCCCCCCGCCGATGACCTGGAGCAAGAAGCGCTCGTGCTGGGCACGCGCGAAGGCCGGGGCGACTCGTCGGCGCCCCGGCCTTCTGCCCTCGGCGTTCCTTCTCTCTACATTCGACGCTTTGCCCGGATCAGAAATCCGACGAGGGTGACGATGCCACCCGCCGCGACCAGCAGCAGTCCGGTTGGCGAGTCCGACGCCGGCGCCTGCGCCGGCAAGGCCGCGGTGTCGGTGGCGGGCGCGGCCGGAACGACGTTGACGGTGCCGACCATCTGACGGTGCGGCGTGCAGTAATACGGGAATGAGCCAGCCGTCCTGAAGGTCACGGTCGCACTCGCGCCGGGCTGAATCAGGCCCGTGTTGAAGCTCTGATCACTCGCCGTGGCTGTGTGCGGCGCCGTGTCCCGGTTCGTCCAGGTGACCGAATCCCCGACGCTGACGGTGAGCTGGTCCGGCGCGAAGGCGAACCCCTGGATCGTGACCTCGTCGGTCGCACCCATGACCGATCCGGTCGTGACAAGGGCCAGCCCGGCGCCGGCGATGAGCCGGATGGCAAGGCGTCTCATTTGGACGATCCTCCATACGAAGCGATGCACGGAGAGTTGCGTCGCTCGTGGCCGGTCCGGTGAGGATTCGATGACAAGACGATGAGGAGCCGCGCCGGCCGCGATCCGACTGGGACGTCCCGTTCAGTCCGATCGATAGCGATAGCCGGCGCCGCGGACCGTCTCGACATGGAGGTCGAGCGCGCCGACCTTGGCGCGCAGGCGAAGGATGACGGCGTCGACCACGTTGCTCGAGCGGTCGCCCTCCTCCCCCCATGCAGCCTCGAGCAGAGCGACCCGGCTGACGACTCGACCGTCAGCGGCCAGGAGCGCCTGCAGCACGCGGAACTCGAGTGGAGTCAGGGCGACCGCTGCGTCGCCGACGCGAGCCTCATGGGCGCTCTCGTCGAGCTCCGGACCGCCGGGCAGGCCGAGTTCCGTTGCCACCAGCCGGGCGAGCCAGCCATCCACGGAATCTGGTCCGAAATCGAGGACGACGCTCACGTACGCCCGATCACCCACCGTCACCGGCCCCGGCGCCTGACCGTCCGGACTCCCGGGGATCGGCCGGAACCCCAGGCGCTCGACGACCGGCCAATAGAGAGCGGCGTCCTGGACGACGGTGTACATCCAGCGCAGGTCGGGACGGAGAACCATGTAGGTTCGCTTGACGTCGAGCCAGCAGGCCGCCTGGGACGCGCTCGGGAGCTCGCCAAGGTCCAGATCCAGCCAGCGCCGCAGGCCCAGGGCGTGGTGGCCGGGTGACAGCGGGTGCCTCCGGAGATCCGCGAACCATGTGGCCACAACCGGGTCCTCGCGGACCAGCGGCGGATACAGGTGACGCCGAGCCAGGACCTGGAAGAAGCTCGTGACGTGACCGTCACGGTCGCGAACGACGTGGAACGTCTCGGGCGCCCGCGACCACCAGGCACAGAGCAGGGCGGTGGCGGCCGGGCCGTCATGGCGATCCGAGATCAGCTGGATCGTGGACAGGTCGGTCGGACGAGCTGGCTCGACGGCGAGCGGCTGCGCCCCGCTGGGAAAGAACGCCTCGCGGACGACCGGGTTCTCGATCAGGTGGAGCATGTCCGCCGTGTATCGCCATAACTCCGCAGGCGGTGCGGTCCGGACCTCGTTCCGGAGCTGGCGCCACGCGGCCCGGCGCAGGTCCCGGTAAAGGATCGGATCCGTCGCCCGGAGCTGATCGGCGATCGCCTGGCGAACGGAGTCGTGAATGATCAACCCGTCATGTCGAGGCTCGACGAACGGCAGTGCGCGGAGGCGTTCCATCGATTCGTTCGGTGACAGGTCCGGCAAAAGCGCGTGGAGCAACGGCTGGGTCACCCGCCGGAGGACCGAGCTCGCGACGACCACCCGGTGCGTGACGGGATCCGTGACGTCGGCCAGGAAGATCCGGCTCAGCTCGTCGACGACGCGCGACGCCGTCAGGTCGTCGACTCCAAGATCGCGCCGTGCACCGCACGCTGCGGCCGCCAGCCGAATCGCAAGAGGGTGGCCGCGGGTGACTCGGTTCAGGCGGCGGGCCAAGGGCTGATCAATGCCGAGGTCTCCCAGAAGCTGGAGGGCGTCCGGCTCTTCGAGGCGCTCGAGCGGCAGGAGTCGCACCCCGTCGAGCAGGGGAGACGACAGCCACGCCGAGACCGGTGGCTCCCTGCCGGCAACGATCAGGCGAACGGATGCCGGCAGACGCGGCACGAGCACCTGACGAAGCCAGGTGTCCATCAGCCGGAACACCTCGTAGCGGTCGAGGATCAGGACCGTCGGGGGCAACTCGGCGAGCCGGTTCGCGATCGACTCCGCAGTGGCGTTCTCGAGTCCCACCGCCCCACCGAGCACCGTGAGAAGGCCGCGCTCGGTCGGCTCGGTCGTGCCGCAATCGAGCAGGGTGACCGACCAGCCCGCTGCCCGCGCACGCCGCCCGAATGCGACGGCGAGCGTGGTCTTCCCGACCCCGGCGACCCCATGGACCCACAGGACGAACGGACCGCTCTCCGCCAGCCAGCCCTGGAGCAGGCCGAGCTCCCGCTCGCGTCCGACGACGCCGTTGGCGGCCCGCTCGTACGACACGTCTGCGATCCGAGGAATCACGCGCGACTCCGACCCTGCAGCCCCGCTTTCTCGTGACTCTGGGCGCCAGAGGGGCCGCGGTCAAGACCCGGGAGAGGTCCCGGCAAGGCCCGTGATCAGGCGCTCGCCGTTGCCACCCGGGCGACTCCACCGATCTGTTCCAGAATTCCGAGGACATCCCAGTTGATCCAGAAGTCCACGATCCCACCATCCTGGACTCGATAGATTGCTGTGCAGGTCGCGCTCCACGCCCGGCCGGTCGCCGGGATGCCCTGGAACGGGCCGCGATGCGTTCCGTGCCCCACCAGATGAATCGCGACCAGATCGTGCTGGACCACGATCTGGCGCACAACCACGTCCAGGTCGGGAAACGCCGCCCGGAAGGTGGCGACCCGGTCCGCGAGGGCATCGTTCGAGATCAGCCGACTTGACGAATCCGGCTCACGACCGTTGAGGATGCCCTCGACGTAGGCGGCGACGACGTCCTGGGGGGCTCGATCCACAGTGCACCCCGCTCTTCAGTGCCGGCACCGGCGGGCCGGTCATGCTCGACGTTCGATCGCGGGCGCCGGGCTTCGATGATGAAGCGATGACAACTGGTCTCCAACGTCCGTGGCGGGATGCGACTCATGCCAGCGTCATCGGGCCGAGCCGGGTGGACCCGGCCGATCCGTCGACGGACCACCACCACCGGGTCGGTCAATGGAACCCCGAGCGGACCTGGGGCGGTGCGTGGGTGCGCCACGAGACCCCGAACACGCCCGGTCGATGCACGATCGAGGCTGGACACGGCGGAGGGCAGGCGTACACTCGGCTCGATGACACCTGCTCGCGGCACGCACCGCCTCCCGTTGCTCGTTCTGGCGCTGGCGGGCCTCGTCGCGGCCGTGACGGTCCCCGCCCTCGCGGCTGGGCCGTCCTCGTCACCCGGAGCCGCGTCCGCGTCGGAGAAGCCGGGCAAGGGGCCGAAGGCGCTCAAGGAGCCCGAGGTCGCGGTCACCCTCCGCGGCGTCCTTTCCGCGGCGACCGATGCCGACGGCAAGACCACCTATTCGATCACCGCCAATGGCAAGGCCGTTCAATTGGACGCCGGGCCGTCGTGGTTCTTCGGCGACAAGCATCCGCTCGCGGCGTTCGTCGGCAAGTCGGTGACGATCACCGGCGGCCAGCGCGGCGACGAGGTCGATGTCGAGACGGTCGATGGCACCCGGCTGCGGGCCGAGGGCAAGCCGCCGTGGGCGGGTGGCTGGAAGGCCGTCGGATCGGCCCACCCCGGCTGGACCCAGGAAAAGGCCGACCGCTGGGCCGCGCACCAGGCCGCCAAAGCCGGGAAGCAGGGCGGGGCCGCCGCAGGTGCGGCCGGCTGCTGGCCGCCGGGCCAGTGCAAGGACAAGGGTCCGAAGGGCTCCGAGGCGCCTGCCGAAACCGACCCGCCCGGCACCAACTGACCGGTCCGCGGCGAGCAGGGCCGCTATCGTGGTCCGCGAGCACCACGCCGCCTGACGACCGGAGATCGCCATGACGCTCGTCGACGACTACCTTGCCCGAACGCCACGCTCGCGCGCCCTCTTCGAGCGGGCCACCGACTCGCTGCCCGGTGGTTCGACCCGGACGACGGTCTACAGCGCGCCCTATCCGCCGTACGCCGCCTGCGGCTCGGGTCTCGTCGTCCGCGACGTCGATGACAACACGTATCGCGACTTCCTCGGCAACTACACGTCGCTGATCCTCGGCCATGCCCATCCCGCAGTGGTGGCCGCGGTCGAGGCCCAGGTCCGGCGCGGTTCGGCGTTCGCCGCGCCCACAGAGACGGAGGTCGAGCTGGCCGAGGAGCTCCGCCGACGCGTCCCGTCGATCGAGCATCTCCGGTTCACCTCGTCGGGGACGGAGGCGACGATGTTCGCGATCCGGGCCGCCCGTGCGTTCACCGGCCGCCCGCTGATCGCGAAGTTCGACCACTCGTATCACGGGACCCACGACCTCGTGATGGCCGGCACGCCCGGGGTGCCGGACGCAATCGGCGACCTGATCGTGGAGCTGCCGTGGGGCGATCCCGACGGGATCCTCGAACGGCTGCGCGGTCGCGAGGGCGAGCTGGCCGCGTTCATCCTCGAGCCCGTCCAGGGCGCCGGCGGGGTCCGGTCGCCGGAGCCCGGATTCCTGGAGTTCGTTCGCTCGCTGGCCGACCGGCTCGGCGCGCTTGTCATCTTCGACGAGATCATCTCGTTCCGGGTCGGCCATGGCGGCGCCCAGGAGATGTTCGGCATCCGGCCGGACCTGACGACGCTCGGCAAGATCATCGCCGGCGGCTACCCGCTCGCGGCGTTCGGCGGGCGGGCCGACGTGATGGCGATCTTCGACGCCCGGCGCGAGCGGGCAGTCAGCCACGGCGGGACGTTCAACGGCAACCCGGTGGCCGCGGCGGCCGGGCTCGCGACATTGGGCGAGCTGGACGGCGCGGCGTATGCCCGGCTCGATCTGCTCGGCGTGCGGCTGGCGGAACGGCTGAGCGCCAGGATCGCCACCGACGGCCTGTCGGCCCGGGTCAGCCGGGTCGGGTCCCTGTTCCAGGTGTTCCGTGGCGAGGCCGGCGCGGCGTTCGCGCCCGGGGCGAGCCAGCCATCGGAGCTCCACCTGCGGCTCCTGCTCGATGGATTCCTGCTCGCGCCGCGGGGGATGGGTGCGATCCCGACCGTTGCGACGGAGCAGGACGTCGACGACCTCGCCGACGCGATCGGGCGGGCCCTGGCCGCCCTTCAGCCCGTCGCGGCGTAGCCCGGTTTCGCGGTTCGTGCCGAGCATCTGGATCGCGACGGGGGCAGGCGCGCTCGGCGGCCTGTTCGGTGTCCCGTTCATCGTGGCCGCTACCTTCACGGCGGTGCCATTCGTCTTCGTTCTGCTGGCGATCGGGCTCGCCTGGCTCCAGCGGCGTGGGACGATAGCCACGCCTCGGGAACGTGTCCAATTGCGATCGGGCTGGAAGGGCACGGCGTGGCTGCTGCTTGTCGGCGGGTTCGCGCTCCCGTTGCTGACGGTCCCCGGGATCCCGCTCACGGTGTTCGTGGTCGCGAGTGCGCTCATCGGGGCGCTCGTCGACATGCTTGGCGACCGGATCGTGCCGGCCTGACACGGCGTGCCAAGATGCGACAGCCGGAGGGCCGCGATCGTCGCACATGGCTGCGTCAGCGCAAGGCGGACCGCAGAAGGCAACGCCGCGATGGCGTGCCCAGGTGCGGCAGCCGGAAGTCCCGGCACGGATCAGTGGGGTGGCCTACGGGGGTCGAACCCGTAACCGCTGGAGCCACAATCCAGTGCTCTACCATTGAGCTAAGGCCACCATGCGCGCGCGCCGGCGCGAGGCCGAGCGTGAGCCACGGGAGTCTACCGGATTCGGGATCGACGTCGAGACGCGACCCATGCCACGCGCGATTGACCGATCTGCTCCGAGCGCCTACGATCCGCCGACAACTGAAGACTCTTATCAAGAGTGGTGGAGGGACCGGCCCTGTGAAGCCCGACAACCGACCGACGGAGACGTCGGCACGGTGCCAAATCCGGGCAGGTCCTCCTGCGAGATAAGGGATCCCTCCCAGGCCCTTCCTCCGGGAAGGGTCTCTCGATTTCTCGGGCCTTGATGACAGTGGCGGTCCTCCACGATGGAGACGACCCCCGATGACGCTCGAGACCCCGATTCGCTCGGACGACCCGACAGGAACCCTGCCGGGACCGACCGCGCCCGACGCCGCAACCGGCCCCGCACCCTCGCACGTCCGCGGGCTGCGCTGTCGAGCCTGTGGCCGGGCCGAAGACCTCGGCCCGAGCTTCGTCTGCGCCTCGTGCTTCGGGCCGCTCGAGATCGTGTACGACCACGATGTCGCCCGCGAGCGCCTGACCCACGCCTCGATCGCCGCGCGCGCGCCCGGGATCTGGCGCTATCTCGAGCTGCTCCCGGTGGACCGGGTCCCGGAGCGCGGCCTGGCCGTCGGCTCCACGGCCCTCGTCCGGGCCGACCGCCTCGGACGCGACCTGGGGCTCAGCACCGGCACGACTCTCCATCTCAAGGACGACACCCGCAACCCGACCCTGTCGTTCAAGGACCGGGTCGTTGCCGTCGCCACCGCGCGGGCGGTCGAGTTCGGCTTCGACACGCTCGCCTGCGCGTCGACCGGGAACCTCGCCGGCGCCACCGCCGCCGCGGCCGCCGCTGCCGGGCTGCGTGCCTTCGTCTTCGTCCCGGCCGATCTCGAGCCGGCCAAGGTCGAGCACGCCCTCGCCTACGGGGCGACCGTCGTCCGGGTCGACGGCACGTACGACGACATCAACCGCCTGAGCCTCGAGATCGCCGACGAGGAGGGCTGGGCGTTCGTCAACGTCAATCTCCGCCCGTTCTACGCCGAGGGCAGCAAGACGATCGCGTTCGAGGTCGCCGAGCAGCTCGGCTGGCGGCTGCCGGACGTGATCGTCGGGCCGATCGCGTCGGGCTCGATGTTCACGAAGATCGCCAAGGGCTTCGACGAGCTGGCCGAGATCGGTCTGGTCGAGCGCAAGGACGTCCGCTTCGTCGGCGGCCAGCCGGCAGGTTGCTCGCCGGTGGCGACCGCGTTCGCCGAGGGCGCCGACGAGATCCGGCCGGTTCGCTCGCCCGACACGATCGTCCGCTCGCTCGCGATCGGGTCGCCGGCCGATGGTCCCTACGCCCTGGAGCTTGCCCGCCGGACCGGCGGCTCGATCGAGTCGATCCCGGACGCCGCGACCGCCGCCGCGATCCGGAGCACCGCCGCGGCCGAGGGGATCTTCGTCGAGACCGCCGGCGGCGTGACCGTGGCCGCGGTCGAGGCAGCCCGTGCCCGGGGCGTGATCCGGGACGGCGACGAGGTCGTCGCGATCCTGTCAGGCAACGGGGTGAAGACGCCGGACGCACGCCGGTTCGGGGAACCGACCGACGGCGGGTTCGCCGATCCGATCCCGGCCACGTACACGGCCTTCAGCGCGCGCTACCCGAGCTGAGCCGCGCCGCCGGCCGATCATGCACCGAGTGGGTCAACCGACGGCTGGGCCAGCGCTCGGACGACGTCTGATGCGCTGGGTGCATGGGATGTCGGCTGGAGGCGCGGAATACGTCCGTCGTGGGCCGACGCCGGCCGTCCGGACGTCCGTTCATGCAGTCGCTGCACCAAACGCGCCCGGCCCGGTCGAGTCGCGGCGATCTGCCTGGCCCACGGCCTCTGAACCGCGGCGCCGAATTGCAACCCGGGAACGAGTTGCAATATCCAGTCCCGCAGTGCAAGGTATGCACATGCGCCGCATCTTCGTGACTGACGAGGCCAAGAAGAAGCTCTGGCGGCCCTGCCGGGAGGCACGGGCCCTGGGGCTCTGACGGCGCGCAAGCGAACACCGACAGGAGTCTCCGGGCACGGAGGCTCCAGGGGCCGCGGCACCACGAGGTGACCGCGGTTTCTTGATTCCTGGCCCCTCCGACCGACCGGCGACTCCTCGACACCGACGAGGAGACACGCACATGACAACCACGATCGTCCTCGGCGATGGGCCGCTGGGACAGGCGATCGCGACCGCGCTGCGCGGGCGCGGCGACGCGGTCGAGCTGCTCGGCCGACCGGCCGACGGCCAGCACGACTCGGCAACGCTCCGCGCGGCCGACGTGATCGTCGACGCCTCGCGGGCCGACGCCGTCGCACCGAACCTCGAGGCGGCGCTCGACGCGGGATGCCGCACGTTCGTGGTCGCGACGACGGGTTGGCAGGCCGATGTCGACCGGTTCGGAGCCGCTCTCCGGCGGGCCGGTGCGACCGCCGTCGTTGCCCCGAACCTCGCCCTCGGGGCGGCCCTGTTCCTGCGTCTCGTCGACGAGGCCGCGCGCCTGGCCGGGGCGATCGGCGGGTTCGAGCCGTCCGTCCTCGAGTGGCACCGCCGGTCCAAGGCCGATCGGCCGTCGGGCACCGCCCGCGAGATCGTCCGACGCCTGTCGAGCGCCCTCACGATCAAGATCGACGAGGTCGCCGTCCTGCGCGCGGGCTCGATGCCCGGGATGCACGTCGTCGGGCTGGACGGCGCGAGCGAGACGATCGAGCTGCGCCTGACCGCCCGCGACCGATCGGGCTATGCGGCCGGGGCGCTGGCGGCCATCGACTGGCTGCTGCGGGCGCCACACGTGCCCGGCATCCATGCCTTCGACGAGGTCGTGGACGACCTCGTGGCCGCCGGTCGGCCGGCGCCCGCCGCGGCACCCGACGCCGAGCGCGCCGCGCTGCCCGACGAACCTGGTGCACCCGAGCTGGTTGGTGCGACCGCCTGAGTTCGACCGATTCGAGCCGCACGACCGATACCGACCAACCGACCCCATTCCACCCACCCGACAGGAGACTCCGATGACCCCGATCACCCGCGCGATTCCCGCTACCCGGCCCGTCCTCCGGGGCGCCCTCACCGCCCTCGTCACGCCATTCACCGCCGACGGCGCGCTCGACGAGGACGTTCTTCGCCGGCTCGTCCGCTGGCAGGTCCTCGCCGGCATCGATGGCCTTGTGCCCGTCGGCACGACCGGCGAGGCCCCGACCCTGAACCAGGCCGAGCGCGAGCGGGTCATCGCGATCACCGTCGAGACCGTCGCCGAGCGCGCGTCGCACGGGCGGGTGCCGGTCGTCGCCGGAACCGGTACGAACGACACCGCGGCCACGATCGCGGCGACGCGCCGGGCAGCCGAGCTCGGAGCGGATGCGGCCCTGGTGGTCGCGCCGTACTACAACCGACCCGACGGCCGGATGCTGGAGGCCCACTTCAGCGCGATCGCCGACGAGGGCGACCTGCCGATCGTGGTCTACAACGTCCCGTCGCGGACGGGCACGAACGTCCCGGCCGACGTGTTCCTGCGCCTCGCCGAGCATCCCCGGGTCATCGCCATCAAGGAGGCCAGCGCCAACCTCGAGCAGATCGCCCGGATCGTCCGGGACCGGCCGCGCGATGTCGCGGTCCTGGCCGGCGACGACGCCTGGACCCTGCCGATCCTCGCCCTCGGCGGCGACGGCGTCATCTCGGTCGCCGGCAACGAGGTGCCCGGCGAGCTCGTCGGCCTGTGCGACGCGGCTCGGGCGGGCGACTGGGATCGCGCCCGGCGGATCCACGATCGCTGGCTGCCCCTGTTCCTCGCCAACTTCGTCGGCGGCCCGAACCCGGTCCCGGTCAAGGCGGCCCTCGAGCTGATGGGCCTGCTCGAGACCGACACCGTCCGCCGGCCGCTCCTGCCGTTGACGGCGGAGTCGCGGGCGGGACTCGCCGCGACGCTCCGCGGCCTCGGCCTCGTCGATGCGGCCGGCGGCCGGATCCAGGAGCGGATCGAGGCGTCCGCGTGAGCGGGCAGACGACCGCCGCACCCCAGATCACGAGCTCCGGCGTCGGGGGGCCCGGAGTCGAACCGCCCGTCGCCGGCCGCGACGTTGCGGGACTGTCCGTCGACGAGCTCCTCGGGGCCCTTGCCTCGGGCGAGATGCGGGCGGCCGAGCCGGACCCGGGTTCGCCGGATGGCTGGACGATCCGGGCTGACGTGAAGGCGGCGATCCTTGCGGTCTTCGCCGACCGGGCAACGACGACGTGGCAGGTCGGGCCGTTCGCCTTCCACGACCGGACGATCCTGGCGCCCGTCGATCCCGGGCCGGATCGCCGGATCGTGCCGGGTGGAACGGCGATCCGGGCCGGGGCGTACCTCGCGCCGGGCGTGATCGTCATGCCTCCCTCGTATGTGAACGTCGGGGCGTGGATCGGGGCCGGGACGATGGTCGACTCGCATGTCCTCGTCGGTTCGTGTGCCCAGATCGGGGAGCGCGTCCACCTCGCCGCCGGGGTCACGATCGGCGGCGTGCTCGAGCCGGCCGGAGCGCGGCCGGTCATCGTCGAGGACGACGCGTTCGTCGGCGCGGGCGCCCGCCTGCTCGAGGGCGTGCTCGTCGGGCGCGGCGCGGTCATCGGGGCGGGCGTCATCCTGACCGGGACGTCGCGGCTGTACGACCTGGTCGAGGAGCGTGAGCTCGGCGGCACCGGCGACCGGCTGCTCGTGGTGCCGCCAAACGCGGTCGTCGTCCCGGGCAGCCGGCCCGCGACCGGTCCATGGGCGCAGGCGCGCGGCCTCTCGATCGCGACGGCGATCATCGTCAAGCGCCGCGATCCCGGCACCGACGCCCGGCTGGCCCTCGAGGCCGCGCTCCGCTGAACCCGCCACGAGGTCGTCCCGACGCCCAGCGCGGAGGTCCGTGGGGCGTGGATTCGGCGCGAACGCGGGCGTGCGGTCTGGTGGAGTCGGCGGCCGTCCGGGCCTGTCGAGGCGGGTGCGTCATGGTGGTGAGTGGCTCGTGGTACCCGTGACCCATGCGGTCGGGACCATCGCAGGGGGGAAACCGCGGAGCCCCCGGTCTACCTTCGGATCACACCGGACTGAACTCCGGGCGACCGCACGAGACCGAACTCCTGATGACCGACCTCAAATCCTCCGCTCGCCGCCCCTCGACCCTGCTGGGTGTCTTCGCCGAGCCGCGCCGGTTCGCGCTGATGACCGCGATCGCGTTCACCCTCACCGCGGTCGGGCTGTTCGTGGCCCCGAAGGCGACCTTCGCCTGGGACGTCAACAGCTTCAGCTCGACGTCCGAAGCCAAGCTCGTGAGCCTCACCAACCAGTCGCGTGCCGCCGCCGGCCTGAAGGCCCTCAAGGTCGATTCGAAGCTGACCTCGATCGCCCGGAGCCGGAGCAAGGACATGATCGTCCGGAACTACTTCAGTCACACGATCAAGGGCACGAACTACAACGTCTTCCGCCTTCTGGACAAGGCCGGCTACTGCTACCGAATCGCCGGCGAGAACATCGGCTACAACAACTATCCCGACGACGTCGCAACCACGACGGTCCATCGGATGTTCATGAACTCGGCCGGGCACCGTGCGAACATCCTCGGCAAGTCCTGGGACGTGGTCGGGATCGGCGCCTACAAGGGCCCGACCGGCAAGAAGATGTGGACCGTCCTGTTCGCCGACAAGTGCGGCACGACGACCCCCGCCCCGACTCCCAAGCCCACTCCCAAGCCGACTCCCAAGCCGACGCCCAGGCCGACCCCGCGACCAACAGTCAAGCCGAAGCCGATCGCGACTCCCAAGCCGACCCCGCGAGCCACGCCCAAGGCCGCCCCGACTGCGACCCCGACCCCGACCCCGACCCCCGCGCCTGTCCTGACTGCCACCCCGGAACCGACCGACGACGTCGGCCTCGGCCTCGGACCGGGCGGCCAGCATGCCGGCAACGGTGTCGGCTCGGAGAGCGGCGACGGCGGCAGCAGCGGCAACGGGACCCCGCCCGGTCAGGTCCGCGATGCCGCCCCGGACAGCCGCGAAGGCAGCCTCCGCATCACCGATCCGACCACCCCGCCCAGCCTGTTCGAGAGCGTCGTCGGCGGCGTGACCGGGTTCTTCTTCGGCACCTGATCGGGCCGATCCGGGCGCGCGCCCATCGCCGGGGGCTACACTCCGGGCCATGGCCGCGATCCTCGAGGCGCACGATCTCGCCAAGCGTTACCGCCTCGGCGCCACCACCGTCGACGCCCTGCGCGGCGTCTCGTTGACCGTCGACGAGGGCGAGTTCGTCGCCCTGATGGGCCCATCCGGCTCCGGCAAGTCGACCCTCCTCCAGCTCCTCGGCGGCCTCGACCGTCCGACCGCGGGCGAGGTGATCCTCCAGGGCGAGACGATCAGCCAGCTGTCGGACGACGCGGCCACGAAGCTCCGCCGCGACCGGACCGGGTTCGTCTTCCAGTCATTCAACCTGATCCCGCTCCTCGACGTGACCGAGAACGTGGCCCTGCCGTTCACGATCGCCGGCATCGACACCGGGAGGGGCGAGATCGCCGACCGGATCCGGGACGTCATCGCCCTCGTCGAGCTGTCGGGCAAGGAGCGCCACAAGCCCGACCAGCTGTCGGCCGGCGAGCAGCAGCGGGTCGCGATCGCCCGGGCGCTCGTGACCAGGCCCGCCCTCCTCTTCGCCGACGAGCCGACGGGCAACCTCGACTACACGACCGGGACCGAGATCCTCGAGGCTCTCTGGCGTTCGTGCGTCGAGCGCCACCAGACGGTGGTTCTCGTCACCCACGATTCGAAGGCTGCCGCCTACGCCGACCGGGTCCTCGTGATCAGCGACGGCGCGATCCGAGACGAGATCGTCCTCGGCCGGCGTGAGACGCACGACACGGGACCGCTCGTGAGCCGTCTCGCCGAACTCGGTCTCTGATCGATGGGCGGGCTGATCTCGCTCGCCTTCCGGAGCCTCGCGGCACGTCGCGGCCGGACGGGCCTGTCCGTGGTCGGGATCGCGCTCGGGATCGCGGTCCTGTATGCCTCGCTCGCGACCGACGCGGGGATTGCCGCCTCGATCGATCGGACGGTCCGCGACCTCGTCGGACGGGCCGACCTCCGGGTCCAGTCCTTCGGGCCGGCCGGCCTGTCGGCCGATACCCTGACCGCGATCGAGGCCGCGCCGGGCGTGGACCTCGCGGCCCCCGCCCTCGAGCGCCGAACGTACCTCGTCCCGGCTGGTGACGATCCGGACACGCTCGGCGCGCCGGTCACCGCGATCGGGATCGACCCGGTTCGCGAGTCGGCGGTCCGCGACCTCGTCCTCGCGAGCGGCGTCCCGCTCGGCGGGCTCGAGACATTCCAGGCACTGATCACCGAGACCCTCGCCAACTCGACCGGTACGACCGTCGGCGGCTCGATCACCCTCCAGGGCCCGGACGGTCTCGTCGACATCACGGTCGTCGGGATCATCGCCGGCGACGGGCCGCTCGTCGGGTCGGCCGGCCGGACGGTCGTGCTCCCCTTGAAGACGATGCAGCGGATCTTCGTCGTCGACACGGTGAGCCGGGTCGACATCCTGACCGGCCAGGGCGCGACCCCGGCCGAGGCGGCGGTCGCGATCGGACTCGCCCTGACGACCCAGCCCTATGTCCTCTCGTCACCGAACGACGTTGCGGCGTCGCTCCGGGGCTCGACCGCCGACTTCCGGGCGACCACCGCGCTGCTCGCCGCCGTCGCACTGTTCGGCGGCGCGTTCCTCATCTTCAACACGCTCTCGATCACGGTCACCGAACGCGTCCGCGAGCTCGGGCTGCTCCGGGCGGCCGGCGCGACGCGTCGCCAGCTGGTGTGGTTTGTCGTCGCCCAGGCGCTCGTCCTCGGCCTGCTCGGGGCGCTGGTCGGACTCGTCGCCGGACTCGGCCTCGCCGAGCTGATGGCGACCCGGCTGCGCGGAATCGAGTCGATCCCGTTCCAGCGGGTGGATCCGAACCCGGTGTCCCTCGCGGCGGTCGTCGCGATCGGGATCGGCGTGACCGTGGCCGCAGCCCTCGAGCCCGCCCGGCGGGCCGCCGCGATCTCGCCGGTCGAGGCCCTCAACGCCCGGCTCGAACCGGCCGGGGCCCGGCGCGCCCGGTTGCGCTGGCTGATCGCCGTCTTCGCGGCCGTCGGGCTGGCGGGCCTCCTCGCCTGGCCACGCGATGCCGGCACGGCCGGCCTGGTCCGGTCGGCGGCGGTCTATCTCGTCCTGTTCGCGACGGTCCTCGCGGCCCCGATCGTCCTCGGCGGTCTCGGGCGCCTCGCCGGCCTGCCGTTCCGTGGTCTGTTCCGGCTCGAGGAGCGTCTGGCCCGGGCCTCGATCGTGCGCGATCGGAGCCGGACGACGCTGACCGTCGGGGCTCTGGCGATCGGCCTTGCGATGGTCGTCGCGATCGGCGGCGTCGCCCACCAGTCGCGTCTCGCGGCGACGGCCTGGCTGGCCGAGGTGGTGCCTGGCGACGAGCTCGTGACCTCGATCCGGCCGGTCGCCCTCGACGAGGAGGTGATCGACGAGCTCGAGGCGGTCGACGGGGTGGAGCGGGTCAGCCCGATGGCGCTGTTCGAGGTCGCTCGTGACGGCGTCCGCCTCGATGCGGCGGCCGTCCGCGGCGGCGACTTCCGCGACGACGGCCGGCTGACGTTCATCGCCGGCGAGCGCGGGGAAGCCCTGACGGCGATCGACGCGGGCGGGGCGGCGATCCTGCCTCGAAGCGTCGCCGACCGGACAGGACTCGGGCTCGATTCGACCCTGACGCTCGCGGTCGGCGAGGGCCGGGTCGTCGACCTGCGTGTCGTCGGGATCGCGGCCCGGACCTTGCCCGGCGAGGTCGGCGAGGCGGTCCTCGTCGGCTGGACAGATGCGACCGGGATCTTCGGGCTCGAGGGCGCGGACGTGTTCGCGATCCGCTTCGAGCCGGGACGGGCCGCCGACGCGCGGCCACTTCTCGAGGAGACCGCCCGACTGGCCGCCCTCGAGCCGAACCCGATCGCGACCGTGGCCGGGGCGGTCGACAGCGCCCTCGGCCAGGTGTTCGGCCTGTTCGACGCCCTGGCCCTCGTCGCAGTGATCGTCGCCGCCCTCGGCATCGTGAACACGCTCACGGTCAGCGTCCTGGAGCGCGTCCGGGAGCTGGGCGTCCTGCGGGCGGCCGGCATGACCCGCGGCCAGGTCCGTCGGACGGTCGTGGTCGAGGCCGGGATCCTCGGGATCGTCGGGTCGGTGCTGGGCATCGCCGCGGGCCTCGTGGCCGGGGCACTGCTCATCGTGATGGCCAACGGCGGGCGACTGATCCTCGACGTTCCGTGGACCTCGATCCTGGTCGCGGTCGGGCTCGGGCTCGGCGTGTCGATGGCCGCGGCCTGGTACCCGGCGCGGCTGGCCAGCAGGCTCGCGATCGTGGCCGCGGTCCAGCACGAATAGCGCCAATCTGGCGCTGCAGGCCGGAAGGCCGATGGTAGACTCGGCCAGCCGCACCCGACCGGATGCCCAGACGGCCGGCAGCGCGCCCAGTGGAGGACTCCGTCGCCCGATGGTCAGTGCAACGGCGCGATTGGCCCGCCTGCCGATCGAGGATCGCGGCATCACGATCGCCGACTTCCTCCTCCCGATCCGGGTCGGCGAACGGATGGGCAGTCGATTCCGGCATGTCGCCCTGATCGTCGTGGGCGCCGTGCTGATCTTCGCGACGGCGCAGATCTCCATCCCCCTGCCCGGGACCCCGATTCCGATCACCGGCCAGACGTTCGGGGTCCTCCTCGTCGGTGGCGCGCTGGGGTTCCGGCGCGGCCTGCTGAGCATCGCCCTGTACGTCCTGATCGGACTCATCGGCCTGCCGTTCTTTGCCGAGGGAAAGGGCGGGATCGCGGTCCTCCTCGGGGCCAGCGGCGGCTACCTCGTCGGGTTCCTCGTCGCCGGGTCGATCGTCGGCCGGCTGGCCGAGCTCGGCTGGGACCGGCGGATCGCCGGGGCGCTCGGTGCGATGGCGATCGGGAACGTCGCGATCTACCTCATCGGCGTGCCCTGGCTCATGGCGGTCCGCAACCTCGATCTCGCGACCGGCATCGCCCAGGGCCTGACGCCGTTCCTGGTCGGCGACGCGATCAAGCTCCTCCTGGCATCGGCCGCTTTCCCGGCGGCGTGGTGGATCGTCGGCCGACGAGCCGGCGAGGGCTGAGCGCCGCCACGCGACCCGCCACGCGACCCGCCGCGCGGGGCGCCGTCAAGTCGGCCGGCGAGGAGGTCCTCGGACTCTACGGCCCGGACTCCGAGGCGTGGGCACTCAACCGCGAGGCGATGCTCCTGCTCGGGGCCGGACCGCGGGCGCTTCTCCTCCAGCTCGCCCATCCGCTCGTCGCGGCCGGGGTGGCCGAGCACAGCGACTTTCGGAGCGACCCATGGATCCGCCTTCGGGGTACGCTGCGCAGCTATCTGACGATCGTCTACGGAACGGGGACGGCGGCACGTTCGGAGATCCGGCGCCTGAACGCGCTCCACCGGACGATCACCGGCGTCGGATATCGAGCCCGCGACCCCGACCTCTCCCTGTGGGTCCACGCCACCCTCGTTGACTCCACGATCGTCGTCGCCGACCGCTGGCTCGAACCCCTCTCACGGGGCCGACGCGCCCGCTACTACGCCGAGACGCTCCCGATCGGGCGGGCGTTCGGGATCCCGGCGAGTCTCCTGCCGGGGGATGTCGACGCGTTCGACGACTACGTCGCCCGGATGCTCGCCCCCGACGGGCCGGTCCAGGTGGGCCCATTGGCACGGGACCTCGCCGCCGTGGTGCTGAACCCGCCCCTCGGTCCGATCGTCCCGGCCCTCGCCGCCGTCCCTGCTCGGGCGTACGCGTGGACGCTGTGGCCGGCGATCGGGCTTCTGCCGCCTGACGTGCGGGCTGCCTACGGCCTGCCGTGGGGTCGGCTGGAGCGCGCCGTGGCCGCCTGGCTGGTAGCGGGCTGGCGGTTGTGGCGGCCGCTCCTGCCGCCCGGATTCCGCCAGATGCCTCGGGCGCTGGCCGCGGACCGGCGCCACCGTCGGTCCGGCTCGATCGTCCAGCGACGGTGACCAACGACCGCGACGACCGGACGAGCAAGGTTCCGTTCTCCGATGGATCGCCTCGATCGCGCTTGTCCCAGCCCTCGTCGGGCTCGTCACGATGGGCGGCGAGGCTTCGTGGCACGCGATTCTTGGGGCCTGTCGTCGCGCCGTAGCACGAGGCCGCCGACGAGGGCCGCTTCAGGACGAAGTCGTCCATGGTCCGATTGCCGGTGGCATAGAGGCGTGACGAATGCGCTTGATCCGAAATCGAACGGCGCGGACGACCACTTCGATCTCGGTCCAATCGTCCGGTTTCGGAGTCCGGTTTCGGTCAGATCCGGCGAAAGCGATGTGACTTCGCGAAGCGTTCGCTTTCGGACGATCGGCGGGCAGCGCGACGCGGAACGGGTGTCAGTACAGCGACGGGAACCGCGGCTCGTAGCGGGGGACCAGGTCCAGCGAGGTGTGCTCGTCGAGGGTGTCGAGGAGCGCCTTCGTCGTCGTCAGCTTGAACCGGTACGTCGCGAGGTGATCGCGGATCCCCGCCCAGAACGCGGTGGAGCCCATGCGCTTCCGGGTGTCGTCGAGGAAGTTGCCGCCCTGGATGTAGATCGCCTCGTAGTAGCACGCGCTCGAGTACTGGTAGATGGTGAGATCGAGCCGGGCGGTCGCGCAGCGCGAGGACCGGCGCAGGCCGGTGACGTGGCGCGCGACGAAGTCGGCTGCGGCCTCGTCGGCGAAGGGCTGGCGGGCCTGGTCGTTGCCGA
>JBKJOK010000226.1:0-8027 GCA_046595595.1 Candidatus Limnocylindrales bacterium | reverse complement strand
GTCAACGTGACCAACTCGACGATCCATGACATCGGTGAGACGCCTCTCAATGGCTCGCAGCACGGTGTCGGCGTCCTGTACACGACGATCAACCAGGCCGGAGCGTCGACCGGGTCGTCCGCGACCGGCACGCTGAGCGGCACCACGATCTCGAAGTACCAGAAGAACGGGGTCGTGATCAGCGGTCCCGGAGCGGTCGTGACGCTGACGAGTAACGTCGTCACCGGCGAGGGGCCAGTCAACTACATCGCACAGAACGGCATCCAGATCTCGTTCGGTGCGTCAGCCCGGCTCGTCGATAACGACGTGAGCCTGAACAACTACTCGCCGTCCAAGGTCACCGCATGTGGCCTGCTGATCTACAAGGCCGGCGGAGTGAGCGGTGCCACGAAGTCCGGCATCTCCTACATCAAGGCCGACAATAGCTTCCACGACAACGAGACGAACATCTGCAACTACGGCAAGGGCGGGGGCTTCAGCCTCTAGCCACCCGTCAACAGCAACCGACCACGAGGCCGGCCCCATCGGGGCCGGCCTCCTTCCGTATCGACCCTCGACAAGCGTCGAGGCCGGGAACGGTGCCGTTGTGGACGGTGTAGTTCGGGCACACGAACACTGCTCGGAGGACTGGCTCGATGCGTCTTCTCAGGCCGACCCAGTTCGCCATCCGCGTCTGACGGCGGCATCTGCCAACGATCCGAACGGTCCGTGCGCTCGCGGCGCCGTTCGGATCGGTCCATTCGTCGGCTAACGCCCACCGCCGTGACGTCTGGCCATGTCTGGCGCCGCGTCAGTTCACGTCGAAGTCGGATCGCATGCCGAGGCCGAAGTGGGTCTCGATATTGCAGAGGAGCACGTAGTGGCCGGCGGCCAGGGTCACCGTGAGTGTCGGAGTTGCGCCGACCGCGATGTCCTCGATCTCGTCGACCGGGGTGAGCGCGCTCTCGTCGATCTTGCTGCCCGACACGGGGAGTGCCTCGGCCTTGAGGTCGGTCTTGACGACGACGAACTCGTGGACCTTCGTCCCGGCGTTCTTGACGTTGAATGTGATGGCTCCAGCTTTGGCGGTCACGCTTTCGGGCGTCACCGCCCACTCCTTCAGTTCCACCGAGATTGGCCCGCCGGCGGCCGTCGACGCAGCCACCGACGCGGCCACCGAGGCAGCGGGACTTGGTGTCGCGGCCGCGCCGCAGGCCGACAACACGACGACGAGACCCGTGGCAACCGCCAGTAACGAGACTGAACGTGGCTTCATCGTGATCCTCCAACCGCAATGGACAGGGCCCAGCTCGGGCCGGCAGCCTGGGGATGCTCGTCGACTCTATTCCCACCGCGGGCCGCCGTGTTGGATGAAGGCATCGTCGAAGGCGCGCCTGGCGACGGAATCATCGGTGGGCTGCCGCTCGAGATCCTTCAGTGATGTCCTTGGGCTCGGCGGCGGTACGTTCGCCGGGCCTTCGGTGCGCTCAGATGATGCGGCGACGGCGACCGCCTGCCCATGGGCCGCTCGGCTGGATCGGCTGAGCCGAACGACCCGTCCGGGGAGGCGCCTCTGCTATCCTCGAAGACGAATATCCAGTCTGCATACTCCGTATGCGCTGTCGCCGTTCCGTCCGTCCGAGGTGGCCCGTGTCGTCCGTCCAGAACCGACTCGCCGGCGATCGGCCCGTGCCCGATCTGATCACGGAGGTGCCCGGCCCCAAGGCCCGTGCCCACGTGGCGTACGACGAGACCTGGACGTCGCCGAGCCTGCCGCGGGCCTACCCGATCGTGCCGGTCCGGGGCGAGGGGCTGACGGTCGAGGACATCGACGGCAATCTGTTCCTCGACTTCGCCGCCGGCATCGCGGTGACCTCCACCGGCCACTCCCATCCGGCGGTCGTCGGCGCGATCAAGGAGCAGGCGGGCGAGCTGATCCACTTCAGCGCCAGCGACTTCTACCTCCCGATCTACGCCCAGACCTGCCAGCGCATCGCCGAGCTCACGCCGATCGCCGGCGGCCGGGCACGCGCCTACCTCGGGAACTCGGGGGCGGAGGTCGTCGAGGCCTCGATCAAGCTCGCCCGCTACGCCACGCATCGGCCGTATGTCGTCGCCTTCCTGGGCGCGTTCCACGGCCGGACGTACGGCGCGGTCTCGCTGACCGCCTCGAAGGCGAAATACCACGCCGGCTTCGGGCCGCTCCTGCCGGGCGTGTTCCACGCGCCGTTCGGCAAGGTCGCGGACCTCGCCTGGTTCGACGAGGTCCTGTTCGACAAGCTGGCCCCGGCCAACGAGGTCGCGGCGATCATCGTCGAGCCGATCCAGGGCGAAGGCGGCTACATCGTTCCCGAGGACGGCTTCCTCGAGGGCCTCCGGGCGATCTGCGACAAGCACGGAATCCTGCTCATCGCCGACGAGATCCAGTCGGGCGCCGGCCGGACCGGGACGATGTGGGCGATCGAGCAGTGGGGCGTCAAGCCCGACATCCTGTTGACGGCGAAGGGGATCGCCAGCGGGATGCCGCTCGGCGCCATGGTCGCCCGGGCGGACCTGCTGGAGGCCTGGGGCCCCGGCGCCCACGGCTCGACCTACGGCGGCAACCCGGTCGCCTGCGCTGCGGCCCTGGCCACGATCGAGCTGCTCGAGGGCGGCCTGGTGGACAACGCCCGGGCGCGCGGCGAGCAGGCCGTGGCCGGGCTCCGGCCGCTCATCGCGCGCTTCCCGGCTCTCGTCCGCGACGTCCGCGGCCGGGGCCTGATGCTCGGCGTCGAGTTCGACACGGCCGAGCACGCCGAGGAGGTCCAGTGGTCCGCCTTTCAGCGCGGCCTGCTCGTCCTCGAGTGCGGCAAGTCGTCGGTCCGGATGTCGCCGGCGCTGACGGTCAACGAGGCGGAGATGGCGACCGCGCTCCGGATCTTCGCCGAATCGGTGGCCGCGATCGCAGGCGAGGGGGCGGACCAGCCGATCCTCCACGCCGCCGAGGCCGCCCATGCGATGGCAGGCCCGGAGGCGGCCGGCTAGGTCGGCGTCCGTCCGTCGCCGTCACCTGCGATCCTTGCCCCGTGCCCACCTCGAAGCTGGCCTCGATGGCCGATGCGATCCGCGACGTCGTCCGTGACGGCGACACCGTCGCGATCGAGGGCTTCACCCACCTCATCTCGTTCGCCGCGGGTCACGAGATCATCCGCCAGGGCAAACGCGACCTGACCCTCGCCCGGATGACCCCGGACCTGATCTACGACCAGATGATCGCGGCCGGCGTCGCCCGCAAGCTCGTTTTTTCGTGGCTCGGCAACCCGGGAGTGGGCGGGCTCAATGCGATCCGGCGCCGCATCGAGGCGAACCCGCCGGAGCTCGAGATCGAGGAGTACAGCCATTTCGGGATGGTCGCCCGGTACACGGCCGGGGCGGCACGCCTGCCGTTCTTCCCGCTCCGCTCGTACTTCGAGACTGACCTGCCCAAGGCGAATCCGCTGATCCGCCCGATCGAGTCGCCTTACGGCGACGGCATGGTCTACGCGGTCCCGCCGCTCCGCCCGGACGTGACGATCATCCACGCCCAGCGCGCCTCGGCGGCGGGCGACACCCAGGTCTGGGGCCTGCTCGGCTGCCAGAAGGAGGCGGCGTTCGCGGCCGAGCGGGTGATCGTCGTGGTCGAGGAGGTCGTGGACGAGGCGGTCATCCGGGCCGATCCGAACCGGACGATCATCCCCGGGCTGATCGTGGACGCGGTGGTCCACGAGCCGATGGGCGCGCATCCGTCCTATGCCCAGGGCGCGTACGACCGGGACAATCGGTTCTACCTCGACTGGGATCCGATCTCCCGCGACGAGGACGCGACCCAGGCCTGGCTCAAGGACTGGGTCCATGGGGTGAGCGGGCGAGGGGAGTACGTCGCGAAGCTGGGCGAGGAGCGAGTGGCGTCGTTGAAGCCGGGCTCGGCCCCGTCGGGCTCCGTCGAGTACGGTGACTACCGGTGACGAGCCACGCCGGGGACGACCGCTGATGGCCACGGTTCGTTACCTCGTCCGCGACGTCGAGCGCGCCGAGGCGTTCTACGTGGAACTGCTCGGGTTCACCGTCGAGCAGGAGATGCTGCCGGCGTTCGCCCGGATCCGGCGCGACGACTTGACGCTGTGGCTGGCGGGTCCCGCCTCTTCGGCCGCCCGCCCGATGCCCGATGGCGCCCAGCCCGAGCCAGGCGGCTGGAACCGGTTCGTGATCGAGGTCGATGATCTCGGCTCGGTGGTCGCGAGCCTCGGGGCGGCCGGCGCGGTGTTCCGCAACGATGTCGTCAAGGGCCCGGGCGGCAGGCAGATCCTGATCGAGGACCCCGACGGCAACCCGATCGAGCTGTTCGAGGCCCGCCGATGACGCTCGCGTCTGCGCCCGACCGGGTCCTGGTCCGCCTGCCGGACCAAGGAACAAATGAGCTCGCTCCCCGGTCACAGGTCGTCCGCTTCCTTCGCCGAATGGTCCGCCCGCCGGACCAGCCGGCGGCGGAGATGGCATGGCGGCGGGGAATTGCCGGAGCCGTTCGCTCGTTGGTCCGCCACGCGGACCGCGTCTGCCGCGACGAGGTTCCCGTGCCGTGACCGAGCTCGCCAACTTCAGCAAGTCCGAGATGATGATCGTCGCGGCCGCGCGCGAGCTGGCGGGGCAGCACGTCTGCTTCGTCGGGGTCGGGCTGCCGAACATCGCGGTGAACCTCGCCCAGCGGACGGTCGCCCCGGATCTCGAGCTCGTCTACGAGGCCGGCGTCTTCGGCGCCCGGCCGGCCCGCCTGCCGCTGAGCATCGGCGACCCCACGATCGTCACCGGCGCGACCGCCGCCACGAGCATGTTCGAGCTCTTCGCGTTCTACCTCCAGGGCGGCCTGATCGATGTCGGGTTCCTGGGCGCCGCCCAGATCGACAAGTTCGGGAACATCAACACGACCGTCATCGGCGATTACGAGCACCCGACGACGCGCCTGCCGGGCAGCGGCGGGGCGTGCGAGATCGCGATCAACGCCCGCCAGGTGTTCGTGATAATGCGCCAGAGCGCGCGCAGCTTCGTGGAGGAGATCGACTTCCGGACGAGCCCGGGCAACCTCGGCGGCGCCGAGCAGAGCGAGCGGATCCGGCGCGAGCAGGGCTGGCTGGGCCGCGGGCCGAGCGTCGTCGTCACCGACCTCGGCATCTACCGCTTCGACGAGACCGGCGAGATGCGCCTCGCGTCGCTCCACCCAGGCGCCACGCTCGAGCAGGTCCGGGGGACGATCGGCTGGCAGGTCAAGGTGGACGACCCCCTCAAGGCGACCGCGCCGCCGAGCGCCGCTGAGCTTCGCCTGATCCGCGAGGAGCTCGATCCGGGCGGCGCCTACACGAAGTAGCGTCCAGAGGCGGGCACCGAGGGACGAATGGCCAGCGCGCCCGGCGGGCGAACGAGAGGACCGACCCAAGCGGACCATTGGACCATCTCTGCGACCGGCGACGCACGCCACGATACGTCGATGACGCCCGACCTCGATCGCATGTCCATCCGGTACCTCGACGGGACGACGACCGCCAGCCCGGTTCGGTCAGCCTCGGCGCGGTCCGTGGTGCGCGTCTCCGACGACTCGGTCGGGATCCCGACCGGCCATCTCCTCGCCGCACTCTCGACGGCGCTCGACCTGACCGAAGGGCAGCTGCCCGGCCACTCGCTGCGGACCTGCTTCCTCGCCCTGCGGGTCGGCGATGCCCTGGGCCTGGCGGCGGTCGATATCCGGGATCTTTTCCACGCCGCGTTCCTGAAGGATGCTGGCTGCTCGTCGAACGCGGCGGCCGTGACGAGGATCTTCGGCGGCGACGATCAGGTCCTCAAGGGGCGCCAGGCCACGATCGGTCGGTCGCTCCTCGCCCAGGCCAACTTCGCGATCCGGAACCTGCCGGACAGCGAGCCGCTGCCTCTTCGGCTGCGACGCCTGATCCGCATCGGGCTGGCCGGCAAACGGGAACAGCGGTACGTGGAGCAGATCCGCTGCGAGCGTGGTGCCTCGATCGCGCGCAAGGCCGGGTTCAGCGATCGCGCCGGCCGGGCGGTCCACGACGTGCACGAGCATTGGGACGGCGGAGGCCAGCCACGGGGCCTGCGCGGCGACGCCATCGAGCCCCTCGCCCGGATCATCGCCGCCTGCCAGGGCCTCGACGTCTTCCTCTCGACCCGTGGCCGATCGGAGGCGCTCCGGGTCGTCGCGGCACGGAGCGGCAGCTGGTACGACCCGGACGTCAGCGCGACCCTGCTTGACCTGACGAGCCGTGGACTGCTCGACGACCTTGCGGCGCCCGATCTCGTCGGCCGGACGATGGATCTCGAGCCGGATGGCATCGTCGAGATCGCCGATGGCGCAGCGATCGATCGGATCGCCGAAGCGTTCGCAGACGTCGTGGACGCGAAGAGCCCGTTCACCGCCGCCCACTCGCGGTTGGTCGCCGACGTGGCCGAGCGCCTGGCCGTGTCGATGGGCCTGGCGCCGTCCGAGATCGTCGACGTTCGCCGGGCGGGCCTCCTCCACGATCTCGGCAAGCTCGGCGTCCCGAACGCAATCCTCGACAAGCCGTCACGGCTCGAACCGGAGGAGTTCGCGGTCATCCAGCGCCACCCGGAGCTCACCCTCCGGATCCTTGCTCCGATCCCGAGCTTCGCCACCGTCGCCGAGCTCGCGGCCTGCCACCACGAGCGGCTGGACGGCCGGGGCTACTTCCGCGGCCTGTCGGCACCCACCCTCGCGGCCGGGGCGCGGATCGTGACGGTCGCCGACGTCTGGGAGGCGCTGACGGCGAACCGGCCGTACCGCGCGGCCATGGATCCCGAGTCCGCCCTCGCGATCATCCGGGCCGAAACCGGTGACCACCTTGCCCTGGAGGTTGTGACTGCCCTCGAAACGATCGTGGGTGACTCGGCGGCGACCGCCACGCACGACTCCCTGGACGCTCCGGACGGCGACGCGATCGTCGCGGCTTGAACGAGACCCGAGCCTGACCCGGGTCGCGGTCGGGCGCGGGCCCCGGTCGTTGGAAGGGTGAGATGGGTGCCGGGCATCCCGGTCCGACACCCATCGGCCCCGATCATCGCCCTGGATTGCCGTCCCGTGACGGTGCCGGACGGACCAATCCGACCGGGCCGACCGGGCCGTCCTCACCACGGCGCGACCGCGAGCAACCGGTCGTAGCCGCCGCCCGGCACCGTCCCGAGGGACCGGCCGGTGGCTGCTTCGACGGCCACGATCCGGCCGCCGTCGCGGACCAGTGCGAACAGGGTCGTGCCGTCCGGGGTCAGGCCGAGCGCGTCGATCCGCGTCCCGGCCAGGTCTCGACGCACGACCGACAGATCAAGGGTCAGGATCGTGAGCAGACCGTCGCGACTCGCAGCGAAGAGGAGGGTGCCGTCCGGCGACAGGACAAGTTGGCGGCCGATCGGGCCGACCTCGCCGTGCCCGAACTTGGCGAGGACGATGCTGGGTGCCGAGGCGGTCGTCGGGAGGGTCGCGCTGCGCCGGACCGACAGCTCCCGCGGGTTGATCTCGACGACGATCCCGGCGCCGGCACTCGCCGCGTAAACGGCCGACCCATCGGCGCTCGCGGCGAGATCCCAGGCGCCTGGGTTGGCGCCGGCCGAGCCGGCCGACCCCGCCGAGCCGGATCCGGCCGGCAGGTCGATGCAGATCGCCCACGCGTCGATCGAGTTCAGGGCATGGACGAACGGGTGCTCCGGGCCGTCGTACAGGGTCAGGACGAGGCCATCGGCCCGGCGGACCTGGGCGATTGCGGACCCGGCCATCCGCTCGTCGGGGTTGGCCTTGTCGACGATCACCGCATCGCGCATCAGCCCGGTCGCCACGTCGACTGCCCGGACCTGGTAGGCGCCACCGGCCGCGGCGTCGAGGTGCTCGACCACGTACAGGATCCGGCCGTCGGGCGAGAGCGCGTCGTACTCGAAGGCACCCGCCAGCTCAACCACCCGGAGCAGGCGGAGTGGCGCGTCGCCGGCCTGGGTCGGCTTGTCCTGGAAGTGGTGCTCGA
>JBKJOK010000157.1:0-2711 GCA_046595595.1 Candidatus Limnocylindrales bacterium | reverse complement strand
TTGGACAGCTGCCCGAGCAGGCGCCGGGCCTGGTCGGTCTGCGAGTCGAGGGCGAGGCGCATCCCGAGCCCGAACTCGGCGTTGTCCTCGAACAGGGAGTTGGCCCACGCCGGACCGCGTCCCGCCGCGTTCGTCGTCCACGGCGTTGTCGGCAGGTTGGCCCCGTAGATCGAGGAGCAGCCGGTCGCGTTGGCGACGATCATCCGGTCGCCGAAGAGCTGGCTGACGAGGCGCAGATACGGCGTCTCGCCGCACCCGCCGCATGCGCCGGAGAACTCGAACAGCGGCTCAAGCACCTGACTGCCCTTGACGGTGTCGTGCGCGATCAGCGAGCGGTCGAGCGGCGCGATCGCCTGGAAGATGTCCCAGCGCTCACGCTCGGCATCGCGATGATCGGCGACGGGCTCCATG
Organism: Candidatus Limnocylindrales bacterium; assembly: GCA_046595595.1. GTDB lineage: Bacteria > Chloroflexota > Limnocylindria > Limnocylindrales > CSP1-4 > CF-46. Next base: position 2,300 of record JBKJOK010000157.1, on the reverse strand, counting down.
TTGAGCGCCTTGTGGCTGCTGTCGGTCTTGCTCTTCGCCGGGCACACGTCGACGCACACGCCGCAGCCGGTGCAGTCGTCCGGCGCGACCTGGATCGTCAGCCGATGATCGGCCAGGTCGCGCGACTTGAACTCCTTGGAGAGGAACGTGGCGGGGGCGACGGCCACGGCCGCGGCCGGGAAGACCTTCATCCGGATCGTGGCGTGCGGACAGACCATCGCGCACTTGCCGCAGTCGATGCAGATGGACGCGTCCCAGATCGGGATCATCTGGGCGATCGCCCGCTTCTCGTACTTCGTCGTCCCGGCCGGGAACGTGCCGTCCGCCGGCATGGCGCTGACCGGCAGCTGGTCGCCCTCGCCGGCCATCAGCCGGGCCGTGAACCGGGCCACGAAGTCGGGCACGTCGGCCGCGAGGCGGGCGACCAGCGGTCCGTCCTCTGCCGCGACGCCGAGCGTCACGTGGCGGAGCGCCGCGAGCGACCGGTCGATCGCGGCGAAGTTGCGCTCGACGACGGCCGGGCCGCGCCTGGCGTACGTCTCCTCGACGAAGGCCTTGATCCGGCTGATCGCCTCGTCGGGCGGCAGGATTCCGGCGAGCTGGAAGAAGCACGGCTGCATGACGGTGTTGATCCGGCTGCCCATGCCGGCCTCGGCCGCGACCGCCAGCGCATCGATCACCCAGAAGTCGATCGCCTTGTCGACCAGCTGGCGTTGGACGGCGGCCGGCAGGTGATCCCAGACCTCGTCGGGTCCGTACGGCGCGTTGAGCAGGAACGTCGCCCCATGGCGGGCGCTCTCGAGGACCTTGGTCGGGCCAAGCAGGCCGAACTGGTGACACGCCACGAAGTCGGCCTCGTCCACGAGATAGGTCGAGCGGATCGGGGCCGGGCCGAAGCGCAGATGCGACACGGTCACCGAGCCGGACTTCTTCGAGTCGTAGACGAAGTAGCCCTGGGTGAACAGGTCGGTGCCCTCGCCGATGATCTTGACCGACGCTTTGTTCGCCCCGACCGTCCCGTCGGATCCGAGTCCGAAGAACACGGCCTGGACCTCGCCGGCCGGCCGCTCGAGGCGGAGCCCGTGGTCGATCGGGAGGCTGAGGTGGGTGACGTCGTCGTAGATCCCGACGGTGAAGTGGCGCTTCGGGCGCTTGGCGGCGAGCTCCGCGAAGATCGGTCCGACCATCGCCGGCGTCAGCTCCTTGGACGACAGCCCGTAGCGGCCGCCGATGACCCGCGGCGCCGTTTCGAACGGCGGCGTGTCGCCGTCCATCGCCTCGGCCAGGGCGGCGACGACCTCGAGGTACATCGGCTCGCCGACCGCGCCTGGCTCCTTGGTCCGATCGAGGACGGCGATCGCCCTGACGGTCGCCGGCAGGGCGGCCAGGATCCGGTCCGCCGGAAACGGGTTGAACAGGCGGATCCGGAGCATCCCGACCTTCTCGCCGGCCGCGACCATCGTGTCGACGGCTTCCTCGATCGCGCCGGCGGCGGAGCCCATGACGATGACGACCCGATCCGCGTCCGGCGCACCGTGGTAGTCGGCCAGTCCGTAGTGCCGTCCGGTGCGCTCGGCCAGCTCGTCGAACACGTCCTCGACGATGCCCGGCACCGCGAGGTGGTACGGGTTGCACGCCTCGCGCGACTGGAAGAAGACGTCGGGGTTCTGGGCCGTCCCGCGCACCACCGGCGCATCCGGGGTCAGGCCGCGGCCGCGGAACGCCAGGACGTCGTCGTCGCGGACGAGGGCCCGGACGTCCTCGGTCTCGAGCACGGCGATCTTGTTGATCTCGTGGCTGGTCCGGAAGCCGTCGAAGAAGTGCAGGAACGGAATTCGCGCCCGGAGGGTCGCCGCGTGGGCGACGAGGGCGAAGTCATGGGCCTCCTGGACGGATCCCGCCGCCAGCATGGCCCAGCCGGTCGAGCGGGCGTGCATCACGTCGCTGTGGTCGCCGAAGATCGAGAGAGCGTGGGTCGCGATCGCCCGGGCCGCGACGTGGATGACCGCCGGAGTCAGCTCGCCGGCGATCTTGAACATGTTCGGGATCATCAGCAGGAGGCCCTGCGAGGCGGTGAACGTCGTCGCCAGGGCGCCCTTCTGGAGCGCGCCGTGGAGGGCCCCGGCGGCACCCGCTTCGGACTGCATCTCGACGACATCGGGGACCTGGCCCCAGAGGTTGGGGCGGTTCGCGGCCGACCAGTCGTCGCAATGCTCGGCCATCGGCGAGGCCGGGGTGATCGGGTAGATCGAGATCACCTCGGACAGGGCGTAGGCGATCCGGGCGGCGGCTTCATTGCC
>JBKJOK010000194.1:0-45403 GCA_046595595.1 Candidatus Limnocylindrales bacterium | reverse complement strand
GCTCGGTGGCGGCTCGATCCGGATCCACCGGCGCGAGCTCCTCGCCCGGAGCTTCGCCCTCCAGGGCCAGACCGACGCCGGAATGAAGGAGAAGTTCGGAGCGGTCCTCGAGGCGTTTGAGTACGGGCCGCCGCCGCACGGCGGGATCGCCCTCGGGATCGACCGCTGGGCCGCCCTGCTCGCCCACCAGACGAACATCCGCGAGGTCATGGCCTTCCCCAAGACCCAGTCCGGCGGCGACCTGATGCTCGACGCGCCGTCGCCGCCCGAGGAGGCGCAGTACGCCGAGCTCGGGTTGCGCTTCGTCGGGCTGCCGGGCCGGGCCGCGCCGCCCGCCGAGTAGGTGTCGGTGGACGAGGCCGCCGCCCGTCCGGGGCAAGCCGCAGATCGCGTCGACGCCGATCGGGGACTCCCGGGACCGCTGGCCGCGATCGCGGCCCGCCCGCGACTGGCCGCCCTGCTCGGCGCGATGTGTATCGCGTTCAGCGCCATCTTCTACCGCTGGGCCGAGGTCTCACCGTCGACCGGGACCGTGTACCGGGCGCTGTTCGGGCTCCCGCTGCTCGGTCTGGTGGCGTATCTCGAGCACCGTCGCTATGGGGCCCTGCCAGCCCGAACGGTCGGGCTCGCGCTGTTCGCGGGCGTGTTCTTCGCCGGCGACCTGCTGTTCTGGCACCACGCGATCGAGGCGGTCGGAGCGGGCCTCGCGACGGTCCTCGGCAACCTCCAGGTGATCATTGTCGGGGTCGTGGCGTGGATCGCGTTCGGCGAGCGCCCGAGCCGGAACACGTTCCTCGCGCTGCCTGTCGTCCTCGTCGGGGTCGCCCTGATTTCCGGCGCGATCGGGGGACGGGCGTTCGGGGCGAACCCGGGGCTGGGCGTGGTGCTCGGCCTCGCGACGGCCCTGTGCTACGCCGGCTACCTGCTGATCATCCGGCGAGGCAGCGGCGACCTGCGTCGGCCGGCCGGTCCGGTCGCGATCGCGACGATCTCGACCGCCGCGGTCGCGGCGCTGGCCGGTGTCGTCGGCGGCGACCTCGACCCGCTGCCGGCTCCGGAGAGCCTCGCCTGGCTCGCGGTTCTTGGCCTGACCTCGCAGTCCCTCGGCTACCTGTTGATCTCGCTGTCGCTGTCGCGCTTGCCGGCGGTCCTGACCTCGATGATCCTGCTCGCCCAGCCGGTGATGACCGTCGGTCTCGGGATCGTCCTGCTGGCCGAGGCGCCGTCGCTGACACAGCTCCTCGGGGTCGTGTTCGTGATCGGCGGGATCGCGGTCGCGACGATCCCGTTCGATCGGGTCCGATCCGCGCTCGGCGCCGCCACCGCCTGAGGTGCCAGGTTCGCCGTTCCTCGGCCCGGTGCGCGCTGAGCGCGCCTTGTGACGAACGGAGCGCCGCTCAGCCGCCGGCCTGCGCGCCAGGCGCCCAGGGTGACAATCGAAGGGCTCGATCAGCCTGCGATCCGGCCCTCCGGCCGTCGTAACGCGCGCTTGGCGCGCACCGGACGTCGCTCCGAGGTGAGCCCCGGCCTGATCGTCCGGACCGGGACCTCGTCGGAATGGACCTTTCGCGCCCTGCCTGAAGTAGCCGTCGACATCCGGTGCAGAATGACCAAGCGCGACTACCGGAGGAGTCGGAACTTGAGGAAGGACGATCACCGTCCTCGCCGCGGTGGTTCTGCTGACGTCGAGCACGTCGGTCAATTACTTCGGTGCATACGACGATCGAGTCCCATGAAGAAGCTGATCGCGCTCACTGTCCTTACCGTGGCTCTTGTTGGATGCGTATCCGCCGGCGCGGTTGTCACCGAGCCACCGAACTCGACGACGTCGCCGACGAATCCGCCCGTTGCGTCGCTGGCGCCGGTCGCAACGCCCGCCAGCGGCGCGCCCACCCTTGTCGCTGTATCCGCGTCACATCCCAGCGCTGAGGCCGCTGACGTGTTCGCGATTTGCCGCATCGGCGACTTCATTCCGATCAACGAGGTCGCAGGCATGGCCAAGCTGCCGGCGGCCAGCGACTTGACGCACTATGTTGCGTTGACCGGACGCGAGCCGCTACTGAAGGAGTCTGGGCCCATTTGGGTGATCCAGATCAACGGCGACGTGCCACAACGATATGGCGAAATCTGGACGAATCCGATCTGCTTTGTGACGAACTCTGATTTCGGCTACATGGGCACCGGGCCGATCACCAATCCCGCGACCGGCAAGACGACGCAACCCGAGGAACCGGCCGTCGCTCCGGATCGACAGCTTCCGGCCTTGGTGCCATAGACGTACCGCTGGCTCCCAACGGGCGGCCCGGCATTGCGTTCGTTAGCGCGCCGAACTCATCTGCCGCGCGAAGACGCACGCGAGCCCGAGGCTGTCCCTGTCGCGTCTGCCGGCGGTCCTGACCTCGATCCTGCTCGCACAGCCGATGATGACGGTCGGGCTCGGGATCGTCGTTCGTGATCGGCGGGATCGCGGTCGCGACGATCCCGTTCGAGCGGGTCCGGGCGTCGCTGTGGAGCGCCCTCGCCGGACCGGTTCCGCTCTCGGGACCCGTCAGCTCCCGGGCGTGACGCCGAGCGCGGCGAGGAAGCTGGCCGTCGCGATCGCGAGCTGGTTCTGCTGCTCGACCCGGGAGATCGTCGCGGGCGGGTCGTTCGGCTGGCCCGTGTACCAGCCCATCTGCTCGTGGTTGCCGCCGCTGATCTCGACGTACGTCGTGGTGGCCGGGAGCTTAGCGAGGTTCGCGTCGCTGCGGATCGTGGGCAGCCCGGCGTCGAGCGAGCCGTAGATCGACAGGACCTCGATTTCGGTGTTGGCGAGGTCCGCCGCGGAGTAGCTCGCCCACAGGACGAGGCCGTTCACCGCGCCGGGGTGGGACGAAACGAACTGGGCGGCCATCGCCCCGCCCAGCGAGTGCCCGCCGACCGCCCACGTCGTGATCGACGGCTCCCGGGCGATGACCCGGTTCGGAGCGTCGATGTCGAAGACCGCGAGATGGAACGGGACGTCCACGACCACGACGAGGGCGCCGCTGAGCGCCGCGACCCGACGGGCGGCCGGAGCGTAGGCCGCAGGCGGGACCTTGCCGCCGGGGTACAGGATCAGCCCGACGGCCGGCGTGGCCTGCACGGGACGGAAGACCAGGTCGCGACCGACCGTCGAGGCGGCGACCTCCGCGTCGGAGACGAGGGCGGCCGACGCCTCCGGCAGGGTCGGCTGGGGCTGGGCATAGACGAGGAAGCCAGCGAGACCGACGACGATGAGCACGACGACGCCCAGGCCGACGAACCGGAGTAGCCGGGTCGCGCGCCGCGGGCGTCGGACGGCGGTCTCCCCGGTCGCGTCGGGGGCGTCCGTTCCGCCGGCGGAGTCGCGATCAGTCGTCGGAGGAGCCTTCGCCCGCGGCCTGGCCGTACGGGGCGAGGGCCGGGCCCTCGAGCGGGCCGTCGTCGCTGGCATCGGCCTGGGCAGCGCCCCACTCGTGGACGTGGCCGGCAGCCGGCTCCTCCGGTCCGATATACGGAGGCAGGTCGGCTCGCGCGGTCCCGACGTCGAACGTAACGCCCGGATCGCCCAGGGCCACGAGGCGATCCGGGACACCGGCGGCGATCAGGTCGAGGAGGACGTCGGGCGGCATCCGGTCGGCGGCCACGGCGCGGAGGGCCTCGAGCGCGCTGACGGGCAGGAGGACCGGCCAGCCGGGCTCGCCGTCCCAGGTGGGTCGGAGAAGCGCGTCCGGGGCGACGCCGTGGAGTTCGATCAGCGAGGTGACCGTCTCGGGCCCGACCCAGGCCATCCGGGCGGGCCAGAGCAGGACCGCGTCGGTGTCGTCGATCTCGTCTCGCGCGACATCGGCGCCGCGAGCCATCTGGCCGCGAGGCCCATGCTCGGGCGGGGCCGGCTCGGCAAGCGTCACCGGGGCGCCGGCGAGGGCCGTCGCGACTGCTCCGTCGGGATCGAATGAGACGACGACGATCGGCGTCGCACCACCCGCCCAGGCGGCGTCGGCGATCCGCCGGACGCCCGGCGATCCGTCCGCGTCGGCTAGGGCGGACTCGGGCGATGCGGCAAGAATCACGGCGGCGACAGTCACGTCGGCGAGTCTAGCGCGTCATTCGTGCGAGAATGGGCGGCCCCATCCTCAGGAGCTTCACCCGACCGTGCCCCTCGACGCCACCACCGCCGCCCCCGCTCCCGCCGCCGTTCGATCGACCCGAGCCGACCTGCGCAACGTCGCGATCGTCGCCCATGTCGACCACGGCAAGACGACCCTCGTCGACGCGATGCTCCGCCAGACCGGCACGTTCCGCTCGAACGAAGCGGTCGTCGATCGGGTCATGGACTCCGGCGACCTCGAGCGCGAGAAGGGGATCACGATCCTCGCCAAGCAGACGACGGTCGACCACGACGGAACGCGCTTGAACATCGTCGACACGCCCGGTCACGCCGACTTCGGCGGCGAGGTCGAGCGCTCGCTCCTGATGGTCGATTCGGTGCTGCTCCTCGTCGACGCCGCCGAGGGTCCGCTGCCCCAGACCCGCTACGTACTCCAGAAGGCGATGGCCCGCCACCTACCCGTCGTCGTTGCGGTCAACAAGATCGATCGCTCCGACGCCCGTCCGGCCGAGGTCCTCGACGAGATCTACGAGCTGTTCATCGACCTCGGGGCCGACGCCCACCAGATCGAGTTCCCGGTCATCTACACGAACGCCAAGCTCGGGACGGCGACCCGCAACCTCGACGAGCCGGGCACGGACCTCCGGCCGCTCCTCGATGTCCTCGTCGCGGTCACCCCGCCCCCGACCTACGACGAAGGCCACCCGCTCCAGCTCCTCGTCACGAACCTGTCGGCCAACGACTACGTCGGGCGGATGGCGGTCGGGCGGATCTGGAACGGCCGGATCCGGACCGGCCAACGGATCACCGTCCTGCGCGAAGAGGCGGACGACACCGCCGGCACCGTCGAGCCCGGCCGGATCGTGACGATCTCGGGCACGGTGACCTCGCTCCAGACCGCCAAGGGCATCGACCGGGTCGATATCACCGAAGCAGGCCCGGGCGACATCGTGTCGGTCGCCGGCCTGCCCGAGGTCACGATCGGCGACACGATCACCGACCCGGGCGACCCACGGCCGCTGCCCCGGCTCGACGTTGACGCGCCGACCCTGTCGATGACGTTCGGGGTGAACACCTCGCCGCTGTCCGGCCGCGAGGGCAAGTACGTCACGTCGCGCCAGATCAAGGCCAGGCTCGACAAGGAGACCCTCGGCAACGTCTCGATCGAGGTCCTGCCGACCGACAGCGGCGACACATACGAGGTCCGCGGCCGGGGCGAGCTCCAGCTGGCCGTCCTGCTCGAGCAGATGCGGCGCGAGGGCTTCGAGATCACCGCATCCCGCCCCGAGGTCCTCCTCCGGACCGTCGGCGGCGAGGTCCAGGAGCCGTACGAGCGGGTCACGATCGACATCCCGCCCGACTACATCGGCCCGGTCCAGGAGGCGCTCGCCGCCCGCAAGGGCCGCCTCGAGCAGATGACGACCGACGCTGACGGCCGCGTCCGGATGGAGTTCGTCCTGCCGGTCCGGGGCCTGATCGGCTATCGCGGCCAGCTCCTGACCGACACCCGCGGCACGGCGCTGCTTCACCAGATCGGCGAGGGCTACGGGCCGTGGGCCGGCGAGGTCACCCACCGCACCAACGGCGTCCTGATCGCCGACCGGAGCGGCACCTCAAATGCGTACGGCCTGTTCAACCTCGAGGACCGAGGGGAGCTGTTCATCGGCGCCGGGGTCGAGGTCTACGAGGGCATGGTCATCGGCGAGTGCGCCCGCTCCGGCGACATGAACGTGAACGCGACCAAGACCAAGCAGCTCAACAACATCCGGACCCACTCCCATGACGAGTCGCTCCGCCTGACACCGGCCCGCCCGCTCACCCTCGAGTCGGCGATCGAGTTCATCGCCAATGACGAGCTCGTCGAGATCACGCCGCTCTCGATCCGACTCCGCAAGCGGGCGCTGTCGGAGCACGACCGACGACGCGAGAAGGGCAAGGCCGAGGACCTCCGGCGCTCGGTCGAGCGCGAGGCCTCAGCCAGCTGATCCGCGCGTCCCGCTGATGTCGTCTCGGCATCAATCCGAGCCGAACGAGCGTGGCCAAATCTCCCGTGTTGACCCCCCGGCGCCGTCTGGGAACTTCGGCCACGCTCGCTCGTGCGAATCTGATCCTCGGGACGGATCACAGCGCCACGCAGGCCGCCCGAGCGGTGGTCAGGAAGCCGCGAAGCGCTGCTTCAGCTCGTTGAACAGGCGCTCGGCATGGCGCCGCTCGTCGGTCGCCAGCTCGCGCCAGAGCTCGCGTTCGCCGTCCTCGGCATAGACCTGGTACGTGTCGATCGCCTCGAGCTTCGAGGCCAGGGCCATCAGCAGGTCGTAGGTCAGGTCGTCCACCGGCGAATCGATCCAATCGCCGTCGTGGCCGTCGTGGCCGTCGAGCTCATCGGTGCTGGTGTCCATCGGCTGGGACATCGTCTCCGGGTTCGGGACGATCTCGGGGGTCTGCATGGGAACTCCTCCATCGTGTGGAGTCCCAGCCTGCCCGGCGGCGCGTTGCCGCGACCCGGGTGGCCGACCGCGCAGGCTTGCGGGCGGGTGTCAGTCGGCCTGGCGGGTGGTGGCCGGGTAGAGGCCGGGCGAGGCCCGCGGCGTACAATCCCGACCGATGGCGATCTACCTCGATCACGCGGCGACCACGCCCCTCCGGCGCGAGGTCCTCGACGCGATGCTCCCGTTCCTGACCGAGGACTTCGGCAACCCGAGCTCGAGCCACGGCTTTGGCCGGCGCGCCCGGGCGGCCCTCGATGATGCCCACGAGCGCGTCGCCAAGCAGATCGGCGCCGAGGCCCGCGAGATCGTGTTCACGTCGGGCGGCACCGAGGCGCTGAACCTGGGCCTGAAGGGCGCGGCCTGGGCCGGCAAGGCGCGCGGCCACCGGATCGTGACCTCGGCCGTCGAGCACCACGCCGTCGGCCACACCCTGCGCTACCTCGAGAAGTTCGGCTTCGAAGTGGTCGAGCTGCCCGTCGATCGCTACGGCCGGGTGGATCCCGACCATGTCGAGGCCGCCCTGACCGACCGGACGATCCTCGTCGCGATCATGCTCGCCAACAACGAGGTCGGCACGATCCAGCCGATCGCCGAGATCGCCCGCCGGGTCCGGGCGCGGCGCGGCATCCTGTTCGCGGTCGATGCCGTCCAGGCCGCGCCCCACCTTGACCTCGACGTCGAGGCGCTCGGAATCGACATGCTGGCGGTGAGTGCCCACAAGTTCGAGGGCCCCAAGGGCGTCGGCGCCCTCTACCTCCGGCACGGCACCCACATCGTCGTCCAGCAGCAGGGCGGCTCGCAAGAGCGTCACCGGCGGGGCGGGACCGAGAACGTGGCCGGCGTGGTCGGCATGGCCACTGCGTTCGAGCTGGCGCGTGCCGAGCGACCCGAGACCGCTCGCCGCCTGCGGCGCCTGCGCGAGCGCCTCCAGAAGGCCGTCCTCGCGGTCGACGGCACGGAGCTGACCGGTCACCCGAAGGAGCGCCTGCCTGGCCACCTGTCGCTGATCGTCCGCGATGCCGACGGCGCCTCGATCACCGTCGGGCTCGACCTCGAGGGGATTGCCGCGTCGGTCGGCTCGGCGTGCACGACCGGCTCGACCGAGGTCTCCCACGTCCTGACCGCGATGGGCTATCCCGACGAGGAGGCCCGCGGCGCGCTCCGCCTGTCCCTCGGCCGCTCGACGACCGATGCGGAGATCGACGAAGCGGTCGCGATCGTGCCGCGGGTGGTCGCCGCCCTGCGGACGGGCCAGGTCGCGGTCGCGGCCGATCCGCTGGGGCAGGGGATCAGCGCATGAGCCGGATCCTCGTCGCGATGTCCGGCGGGGTGGATTCATCGGTCGCCGCGGCGCTCCTCCACGGCCAGGGCCACGACGTGGTCGGGGTCTGGATGCGCCTCCACGACGTCGCCGACAGCTATTCCGAGTTCAAGAAGAGCTGCTGCTCGCTCGACGCGGCCGACGACGCCCGACGGGTCGCGGGCCAGCTCGGGATCCCGTTCTACGTGATGAACCTGGAGCGCGAGTTCGATGCCGGCGTCCTCCGGCCGTTCCTCGACGCCTACCTCGACGGCCGGACGCCGAGCCCATGCGTCGACTGCAACACGTACGTGAAGTTCGGGGCGCTCCTCGGCCGGGCCCGCCACCTGTACGACTGCGAGGCGGTCGCCACCGGCCACTACGCTCGGCGCGACATCGGCCCCGACGGACGGGCGCGCCTGCTTCGGGCCCGCGACGAGGATAAGGACCAGACCTACTTCCTGTACGGCCTGCGCCAGGACCAGCTCGAGCACGCCCGCTTCCCGCTCGGGGACCTGACCAAGCCCGAGGTCCGTGCGGTCGCCCGCGAGCTCGGCCTCGCGACCGCCGACAAGCCCGAGAGCCAGGAGATCTGCTTCGTACCCGGCGGCGACTATCGCGACGCCCTCCGCGAGCGGGCGGGCTGGGACCCGCAGCCGGGCGCGATCCTCGATGCCGACGGTGCCACGATCGGGGAGCACGGCGGATCGGCCGGGTTCACGGTCGGCCAGCGGCGGGGGATCGGGATCGCCGCCGACGCACCGCGTTATGTCAGCCGGATCGATCCACGCTCGAACACCATCCAGCTCGGTCGGCGCGAGGACCTCGAGACGCAAATCGTGGCGCTGAGCGGCGTGTCGTTCGTGGCCGGCGCGCCACCCGCCGGCCCGGATGGGTCGTTCCGGGCTGCGGTCCGGATCCGCCATCGCGCGAGGCCGATCGAGGCCACCGTTCGTCCGGCCACGCCGAGCGAACCGGCCCGGGGCGGGAACTGGATCGTCGAGACGGACGAGCCGGTCTGGGCCGCGGCTCCCGGTCAGGCGGCCGTGCTGTACGCCGACGGGGTGGTCCTCGGCGGCGGGCGGATCGAGCCGGCCGTTGCACCGACCGGGCGGGTCGGCGTCGCGCCGGCCGAGTCCTCGTCCTCGGCCCGTGAGCGCGTCAGCGTCGGATGATCGGGCCGGCCATCGTCCTCGCGATCCTCGTCGGCGTCTTCCACACCGCCCTCTTCGTGCTGATCCGCGGCTCGGCCGGCGGTCAGCTGCCGCTCCTCGTCGGGGCCGCCGCGCTCGGGGCGTGGGCCGGCGACGAGCTCGGCGGTCGGCTCGGGCTTGACCTGGTCCGGATCGGCGACTTCCGGCTGGTGACGGCCTCGCTCCTCGCCTGGGTCGGGATCGGCCTGGTCGCGCTCGTCGCGATCCTCGGCCCGACGCGCCGGGCGAAGGCCGGCTCGTGAGCGGGATGACCGGCCGATGAGTGACGATGCACGCGTTCCTGCCCCCGTCGAGGCCCTGATCCGGGCGGTCGCCGGTGGATCCGGCCCGGACGGCGATGAGCGGGCGATGACCTTCGCCCGCGGCCTGGCCCTCGGCGCCCTCGTCGGGGCCGCGATCGCCGGCTCGACGATCTGGCAGCGCCACCTGGCGCGCCGGTCCCGGCTGGCAGGGACGCCGGAGCCGGGTGGCGATACCGGAACGCCACCGGTCTGACACAGGACTGCAACCGTTCGGCTCCGATCGCCCGAACGCCCGGCCCGCACCGGCGCGGACGCTGGCGATCGGCGAGGCTGCGGTTTCGCGGCCTCCTGCCGGTGGAGGAATCCGATGCGACACGCATCCAACGCGGCGAAGCTATGCGCCGCACTCGTCTTGACCATCGGCCTCGCGGCCTGTGGCACGAACAACGGCACCAGCGCGCCGGGCTCCCAGGCCGCCGGCTCGCAAGCCGCCGGCGCAAGTGGCGGCACCGCCGCGAGCAGCGGCCCGGTCACTGGCGATCTGACGGTCTGGGCGATGGGCAACGAGGGCACCAAGCTCAAGACCCTTGCCGACGCGTTCATGAAGGACAACCCGGACGTCAAGGTCAGCGTCACCCCGGTCGACTGGGGCCAGGCCGTGGCCAAGCTCCAGACCGCGATCGCGGGCGGAACGACTCCTGACGTGAGCCAGATGGGCACCGACATGATGGGCCAGTTCGGCGCCACGGGCGCCTTCGAGACGGTCCCGGCCGACATCGACAAGAGCGCCTACTTCGAGAGCGCCTGGAACACGAACATCGTCGACGGCGCCGTCGTCGGCGTGCCGTGGTATGTCGAGACCCGGCTCCTCTATTACCGCAAGGACATCGCGGCGAAGGCCGGGATCACCGCGCCGCCCGCGACGTGGGACGACCTGAAGACGATGGCCAAGGCGATGCAGGACAAGGGCGGCGCCAAGTACGGCATCTCGCTCGGCACGAAGAACTGGCAGGAGTACTTCCCGTTCCTGTGGTCGAACGGCGGCAACGTCGTAGACGATGCCGGCAAGCCGGTCCTCAACAGCCCGCAAGCCGTCGAGGCCCTGACCTTCTACAACTCGTTCTTCACCGAGGGCCTGACGCCCAAGTCCGTCCCCGAGGGTTTCGACATCACGCCGGCCTTCGTCACGGGCGACTACCCGATGTTCTTCTCCGGCCCCTGGCATCTCAGCCTGATCAAGGAGGCCGGCGGCGCCGACTTCACCGACAAGTGGGCGATCGCCCAGATGCCGAAGAAGGCGTCCGCGACCTCGTTCGTCGGCGGCAGCAACGTCGTCGTCTACAAGGCCTCGAAGAACAAGGACGCCGCATGGGCGTTCGTGAAGTTCCTGTCGGATCCGAAGACCCAGGCGCTCTGGTACGCGACCGTGACCGACCTGCCGGCCGTCAAGGCCGCGTGGGACGATCCGGCCGTCGCCGCCGACCCGAACGTGAAGATGTTCGGTGAGCAGCTCAAGGACACGAAGGCCCAGCCGGCCAGCGCGTCATGGAGCGAGGTCTCGTCGGCGATCAACGACACCCTCGAGAAGATGACGACCGGCGGCCTCGATCCGCAGGCCGCCGCCGACCAGATGCAGCAGGCCGCCGGGACCCTCGGAACCAGCTGACGTGACTGCACCAGCACTCTCCCGGCGGAATGTCGCGGACCAGGCGACGCGCCCGGTCTCGACCCGCCGGGGCTGGCAACAGGATCTGACGGGGTGGGCGTTCGCCGCCCCGTTCGTGATCCTGTTCGGCGTCTTCATGGCGCTCCCGATCCTGATCTCGTTCGTCCTGAGCTTCACCAGCTTCGGACTGCGTGACCTCCAGAACCCGATCGGGGCAACGTTCGTCGGCGCCGACAACTACGGCGCGCTCCTGTCGGACAACAAGTTCTGGAAAGCCCTCGGCAACACGTTCTACTTCGTCGCGATCGGCGTGCCGCTCACGCTCGGAATCGGGCTCCTGATCGCGAGCGCCCTGAGTCGCGGCATCACCCGCTTCCGGACCGTGTTCCGGGTCGGGTACTACTTGCCGGTCATCACGAGCATCGTGGCGATCGCCGTCGTCTGGCGGTTCCTCCTGAACCCCGACGTGGGTTTGATCAATTCCATCCTTGGCGCTATTGGCATCTCCGGACCCAACTGGCTCGCCAATCCGGCCCTGGCGATGCCCTCGATCATCGCGATGGCCGTCTGGCGCAACCTCGGATTCGCGATGGTCGTGTTCATCGCCGGGCTCCAGGCGATCCCGGCGGTCCTGTACGAAGCGGCCTCGATCGATGGGGCCGGACGCTGGCAGTCCTTCCGCTACGTGACCCTGCCAATGCTCCGGCCGACGATCCTGTTCATGCTCGTGATCACGACCATCGGCTACCTCCAGCTGTTCGAGGAGCCGTTCGTGATGACGGACGGCGGTCCGCTCGACGCGACCCTGTCGGTCACGATGTACATGTACCAGCAGGGCTTCGAGTTCTTCAAGCAGGGCTACGCGTCCGCGATCGCCTACGTCCTGTTCGTGATCGTCGCGGTGATCGCCTTCCTCCAGTTCCGGTTCCTCCGGGAAGACGCGTGATGGAGGCCCGCCGATGACCGCCATCCAGGCTCCGTCCGCCGGGCGCCCAGCGCTCGATGACGTCCCCGCCAAGGGCGGCTCGAGCCGCATCTGGATCTACGCAGGGCTGACCTTCGGCATCCTGCTGATGGTCGGTCCGTTCCTGTGGATGCTTCTCGGTGCGTTCAAGCCCCAGGCCGAGTTCCTCGTCAGCCCACCGACGTTCCTCCCGAAGAACCCGACCACCGACAACTTCACGCGCCTGTTCGACCAGCTCGACTTCCCGCGGTTCTTCTTCAACTCGTCGCTCGTGGCGGTCGCCGTCACGCTCGGCAACGTCCTGTTCTGCCCGATGCTGGGCTACGCTCTGGCCAAGCTCAAGTGGCGCGGCAAGGGGCTGGTCATGGGTCTCGTCCTCGCGACCCTGATGGTCCCGGCCGGGATCACCCTGATCCCGAACTTCGTCCTGATGGCGAACCTCGGGCTCGTCAACACGTACCCGGGCCTGATCCTGCCGTTCCTCGTGGGTCCGTTCGGGGTCTTCCTCACCCGCCAGTTCATGTACGGCATCCCCGACGAGCTTCTCGAGGCCGCCCGGATCGACGGCGCAAACGAGTGGCGAATCTTCTGGGGGATCGTTCTGCCGATCACCGCCCCGGTCCTCGCGACCCTCGGGATCCTGACGTTCCTCGGCAGCTGGAACAGCTTCCTGTACCCGCTGGTCATGGCCCAGGAGCCCGAGATGTACACGCTGCCCGTGGCCCTCGCCACCTTCGCGACCGGCCAGTACCAGGCCGATCACGGAATGCTGATGGCCGGGTCGGTCGTTCTCGTCCTGCCCGTCCTGATCATCTTCATCCTCTTCCAGCGCTGGATCACGGAGGGGATCGCCACGACCGGCCTGAAGGGCTGACGCCACCCGACCACGGTCAAACCCGCTTGCGCCCCGCTGTCTTCGCTCGCGCCCGCTGTCTTCGCTCCCGCCCGCTCCTCGCGCGCCCGACATCGATCCAGCCGAACACGGCGGCCAGCACGTCCGCTGAACAAACCGGAGGTCAACGCCATGCACCACCGCCCCGTTCGCCGCCTGCTCAGCCTGATCGCAATCGCCAGCCTCCTGGCGGTCGCGACGACCGTCGTCCCCGCAGTTTCGGCCGCCGGCAACGGCAACCTGACGACGGCTCAGCGCGGGACGCTCCTCGGCTACGCCCGCGACACGTGGGCCGGCTTCGTGGCGATGACCGACGAGGACACGGGCCTGCCCGCCGACAGCCTCCGTTCGGACGGGACGCGCAGTGTCCAGACCTCGACGACGAACATCGGCGCCTATCTCTGGAGCACCGTCGTCGCCGAGCGGCTCGGGATCATCGGTCACGCCGAGGCGGCCGCGCGCGTCGATCAGACGATCGCGACCCTCGAGGCCATGGAGGTCCACGAGGCGAGCGGCCAGTACTACAACTGGTACGACCACACGACCGGCGCGAAGCTGACCGTCTGGCCGGAGAGCGGCGCGGCGATGACGCCGATCCTGTCGTCGGTCGACAACGGCTGGCTCGCGGCGGCGCTCCAGGTCGTGTCCAACACCGTTCCCGAGGTCTCGAGCCGGGCCCGGGCGATCTACCAGAGCATGGACTTCGGCTTCTACTACCGGCCCGCGGTCAACCGGATCGCCTTTCACGTCGCCCCCGCCACCGGTGACTCGCCGTGCTGCTACGACACGATCGTGAGCGAGAGCCGGATCGCGAGCTACATCGGGATCGCCAAGGGCGAGCTCCCTGCCAAGGAGTACTTCGGCGCGTGGCGGACGTTCCCGGCTTTCGCGGACAGCTGTGACTGGGACTGGCAGGAGACGCGCCCGATCGGCGTCAACCGGACCTACCTCGGGGTCAACGTCTTCGAGGGCGCGTATGAGTACGAGAACTTCCGGGTCGTGCCGGGCTGGGGCGGGAGCATGTTCGAGGCCCTGATGCCGTCGCTGTTCGTGCCCGAGGAGAAGTGGGGCCCGGAGAGCTGGAAGGTCAACCATCCGCTGACGGTGGCTGCTCAGATCCATCACGGGATGGTCGAGGCCGAGTACGGCTACTGGGGCTTTTCGCCGGCCAACATCCCGGAAGGCGGCTATCGCGAGTACGGGGTCGATGCGATCGGGATGAACCCCGAGGGCTACTCGTCCAACGCGGACCGAACGTACGTCAACCGCGGCTTCGAGGGCTGTCGCCCGGCCGTTCCTGACCCGGCTCCGTCGGCCTACACCAACGGCGTCGTCACGCCGCACGCCGCCTTCCTCGCGCTCCCGTGGGCGCCGGGACCGGCCCTTGCCAACCTCGCGGCGATCAAGTCCGACTTCGCCAGCTACGACCGCTGGGGCTTCCGCGACTCGATCAACGTCGACAGCGGCGTGGTCTCGAACTTCTACCTGTCGCTCGACCAGGGGATCGTGATGGCCGCGATCGGCAACGCCGTGGCGGACGACATGCTCCGCGACGCGTTCGCGACCAAGGCCGTCCGGGAGGTCCTGCAGCCGATCATCGCCATGGAGACGTTCGGAGCCGGACCGCGCAGCGCCGCAAACGCGTACCTCCGGCCTTGACCTCGGGCTCATCTGCCCGCATCGCCTGGTTCGCCACTGGCGGCGCCCAGACTCCGCGCGACCGACCCGCGCCGGCGATCGCGCTTCGGCCGCCGACGCGGGTCGAGGCCGTCCGCGGCCGTGGCCAGGTCACGGTGGACTGGTCGCCGGTCGATGGCGCCATCGGCTACCTCGTCCACCGGGCGCCGGCCGAGACGGGCCCGTTCGCCCCGATCGACCAGCACACCGGCGACGTGCTCGCGGTCCCGCATGGGCCGTACCTGGACACGACCGGTCCGAGCGGCGAGGACGCGTGGTATGCCGTCTCGAGTGTGGCCACGATCGAGGCGCAGGGCGTGCTGTCGCGACCGGTCCGCAGCACGCCAGGCCAGCAGGACGGGGCCGTCTCGATCACCGCCGCCGCCGACCGGGTCGTGGGCCCGGTCGCCCGGCCGTGGCGCCCGATCATCGGCTCCGAGCACCTGGCGCTCCTCGGCCGAGACATGGGTCCCGGCGGGAGCGACGTGGGCGCGGAGCTGGCGGAGGCGCTCCGGATCACCCATCGTGAGCTCGGCGTCGAGTCGGTCCGGGCCCATGCGATCCTCGACGACTCGCTCGGCGTCGTGTCGGACGCCGGCGCCGGCCCGATCCACGACTTCGCCGGCGTCGACGACGTCCTCGAGCGGCTGCTGGCGACCGGGCTCCGGCCGGTCGTCGAACTCTCGTTCATGCCATGGGCCCTCGCGGCGGAGCCCGACGCGACGGTGTTCGACTACCGCGCCATCATCTCGCCGCCGCGCGACGACGAGGCCTGGGCGGCCCTGGTCCGCGACCTCGTCGGCCATCTCCTCGAGCGGTTCGGCCGCGATGAGGTCCGGCGCTGGCCGTTCGAGGTCTGGAACGAGCCGAACCTGAGCCTGTTCTGGTCGGGGGCCGAGTCGGATTACCTGCGCCTGTACGAGGTGACCGCCCGGGCGGTGAAGGCGGTCGACCCGACACTCCTGGTGGGCGGCCCGGCGACGGCCGCCGCCGGTTGGATCGACGACCTCCTCGCATTCTGCGCCGACCGCGATGTCCCGATCGACTTCGTGACGACGCACACGTACGGCATGGCCCCGCTTGACCTGCGACCCCTCCTCGACCGATTCGGCCGGGCGGACCTGCCGCTGTGGTGGACCGAGTGGGGCGTCAGCTCGCACCACGGCGCGCCGATCAACGACAGCGCGTGGGCGGCTCCACTGGTCGCACGCGGGATGCGCTCGGCGGCCGGGCGGATCGGCGCGCTCGCATACTGGGTCGCGTCGGATCACTTCATCGAGCTGGGCGCGGCGCCAACCCTGTTCCACGGCGGCTTCGGACTCCTGACGATCGGCAACCTCCGGAAGCCCCGCTTCTGGGCGCTGGCGATCCTGGATCGCCTCGCCGAGGACGAGCTGGAGTGCTCCGTCGAGGGCGATGGCGGCGGATCGCTGGTCGAGGCGTGGGCATCCCGCGGCACCGATGGCCGGATCGCGATCGCGGTGTGGAGCGGCACGCTCGACCAGTCCAAGGCGGATGGCGACCGGGCGCTCGATCGCGCGGTCAGCCTCGCGATCGACGGCCTGCCGGCAGGCACCTACCAGCTCCGCCACCAGCGAGTCGACGCCAGCCATTCCAACATCGTCCGGACCTGGCAGGAACTCGGGCAACCCGATTGGCCCGACGCCGCGGGCTGGGACACGCTTCGGGCAGCCGATCGCCTCGAGCTGCTCGAACCAGTTCGGCCGGTGCGGGCCGAAGGGGGCCGGATCGATCTCGCGTTCCAGCTGCCGATGCCGGCACTGTCGCTCATCGAGCTCGTGCCCGATTGAGCTCGACCCGCGCGAGCTCGACGCTCGTCCAGGCGCCGCCACCGATCGTGGCCCAGCTCCGCAACGCGAGCGGCCTCGCGATCGACGTGCTGGAGAATGGCTCGATCTTCGCGATCCGCCACGTCGACATCCTCGTGAACCAGGTCCTCGGCAGCCCGTTGGAAGGCGGCCTGGGCAACCTGTTCCTCCGACGTCGCAGGCGAGCCGGCATCGAGAGCCTGCCGTTGCTCGGGCCGGCCGCCGCCGGTCGGTTCCGGGCCTCCGCCGAGGGAGCGACCTGGGAGGGGTCCTTCGACGGACTCGACTATGTCTGCACGCTGCGCCTGGCCGAGACGGACGCGACCTGGTTCTGGACCGTGGCGGTGGCCAACACAACTGCCCGTCGGGTGAGCATCGACGTGGTGCTCGCCCAGGACCTCGGGATCGCCCAGGAGGCGGCCGTCCGCACGAGCGAGCTGTACACGAGCCAGTACATCGATCACACGGTCGTCGATGGCGCCGCGCTCGGCCTGCTGCTGTGCTCCCGGCAGGGTCTGCCACAGGGCGGCGCGTTTCCGTGGGTCATGCACGGCTGCCTCGCGGGCTCCGTCGGCTACCTGACCGACGGGTTCCAGTTCCACGGCCTGGCGTCCAAGGCGTCCGGCACGCCGTCGGCGCTCACCCGCCGGACGCTGCCGAACCGGACCTACCAGTACGAGCTGGCCCTGCCGACTCTCCAGTCCAGGGCCGTCTCCATGGCAGCCGGGGCGTCGGCAGAGATCACGTTCTTCGGAGCCTTCGAGGCCGATCATCCGGCCGCCTCGGGCGGCCCGGATCTGGGTCATGCGCGTGCCGCCGGCAGCGCGTTCCGTGGCCTGTCGAGATGGGCGATCGAGCCGCCGCCGGAGCCGCGCTCGAGCAGCCTGTTCGACCGACCGGCCCTGTTCCAGAGCGAGGACCTCGCGACCGCCGAGCTCGAAACGGCGTTCGGCTCCGACTGGCGCCACGTCGAGCGTGGCAACGGGACCCTCTATTCCTTCATCCACGGCGACCAGCAACACGTCGTGCTCAAGGCCAAGGAGCTCGTCCAGGAGCGCCCGACGGGTCACCTCCTGCGCTCAGGCCGCGAGCTGCTCCCGAGCGACGCCACGCTGTCGGTCACGGCCTGGATGTTCGGCGTCTTCGCGTCGCAGCTGACGATCGGCAACACGTCGTTCCACAAGCTCCTCAGCGTGTGTCGCAGCCCGCTCAACGTGCTCAAGTCGAGCGGCCTCCGGATCTTCATCAGGACCGATCGCGGCGACGAGCTGCTCGGCGTGCCGTCGGCGTTCGAGATGGGTCCGAGTGGTGCGGCCTGGCTGTATCGGGACCGCCGACTGCGCATTGACGATCCGGCTGGCTGTGTCGATCGAGGAGCCCGTCTGCCGGCTGACCATCGATGTCGAGAAGGGAGGGCCGATCGAGCTGGTCGTCTGCCACAGCATCGTGCTCGGCGAGCATGAGTTCGACCCGGTCGGTCCGATCGTGATCCACGAGGCGGACGGCAGGATCGAGCTTCGCCCGGACGGGACGAGCCTCCTGGGCCGGCGCTACCCGGAGGCGAGTTTCGCCATCACGTCCGATCCGAGTCGGATCGCCGCGATCGGTGGCGACGGCCTGCTCCATGCCGACGGCGTCGAGCGCGGCGGGCCGTATGTCGTGATCCGGACGAAGCCGCTCGAGCACTTCGCCGTCACGTACAGCGGCGACCTGCTGGACGCCGGCGCGGCGGCGAGCCGGGCGGCTCGGCACGCGGGCGCCGGCGACAAACCCGACGACCGAGAGGGCGAGGGGAGTGGGTCGAGCGCGTTCTGGTCCGGACTCGGGCGTCACGCACGGCTCGGTGGCGGCACGGGCCGGGTGGTCGACGACCTGACCCGCCTCGATGACGTCCTGCGCTGGTATCTCCACGACGCGCTGATCCACGCGACGACGCCGCACGGTCTGGAGCAGTCCGGTGGTGCGGCGTGGGGGCTCCGCGACGTGTGCCAGGGCCCGACGGAGCTGTTCGTCGCCACGGGCCAGACGGGAGCCCTGCGCGAGGTCCTCCGGATCGTCTACGCCAACCAGGACCGGGACTCTGGCGACTGGCCGCAATGGTTCATGGTCGATCGCCATCGCGAGATCCGGGCGCCCGACAGCCACGGCGACATCATCCACTGGCCGATCAAGGCGCTGTGCGACTACATCGAGGCGACGAACGATCTCTCCGTCCTCGACGAGGAAGTCGCCTGGACCGACAGCCGGACCGGCGCCGTGAGCGCCGGCACGGACACGATCCTCGCCCACACCGAGCGCCAGATCGCCACGATCGAACGGGACTGCATTCCGGGCACGGCGCTCGTCGTCTTCGGCGGCGGTGACTGGGAGGACACCCTCCAGCCGGTCGACCCGTCGATGGCCCGCCGTCTGGTGAGCTCGTGGACCGTCGAGCTCGCCTACCAGACGCTCGGCCGCTACGCGACGGTGTGCGAGCGGGCCGGGCGGACGGCACTGGCGGCCCGCCTGACGGACCTGTGCGATCGGATGCGCGCCGACTTCCAACGTCACCTCGTTCCGGATGGGGTGGTTGCAGGACTGGCCGAATTCAACTCCGACGGCGTCGCCTACTACCTCCACCCGCGCGATCGCCAGACAGGCGTCGATTACCGGCTGCTGCCCATGACGCGCGGCATGATCAGCGGGATGTTCACCGTCGAGCAGGCGCGGCGCCATGCCGCCCTGATCGAGCGCCACCTCCGGTTCCCCGATGGCGTGCGGTTGATGGACAGGCCAATGGAGTATCGAGGAGGCCCGTCGCGGATCTTCAAGCGGGCGGAGTCGGCGGCGAACTTCGGCCGCGAGGTCGGGCTCCAGTATGTCCACGCCCATATCCGCTACATCGAGGCGATGGCCCGGATGGGACGGCCCGCGGACGCATTTCGAGGGCTGCTGGCGATCTGCCCGATCGGGCTCGAACGGGACGTGCCATCGGCCCTCCCGCGCCAGAGCAATGCGTTCTTCAGCAGCTCCGACGCCGCGTTCCGCGACCGCTACGAAGCACGCCGCCGGTTCGGCCGGTTGCGGTCGGGTCGCGTCGGGGCCAAGGGCGGCTGGCGGGTCTACTCGAGCGGGCCGGGCATCTATGTCAACCAGCTCATCTCGAACGTGCTCGGTCTGCGGACGTGGTTCGACGACGTCGTGATCGACCCTGTCCTTCCGCGCGACGCCGACGGCCTCACCTTCGACATCACGCGCGACGGCCGGGCAGTCCGCTACCTCTACCACGTGGCCGGCGACGGGTACGGCCCGCACGAGGTCCGCGTCAACGGCCGCCCGCTGGTCGACGGGCGGACCACCGACAATCCGTATCGACGCGGAGGGTTCCTCGTCGCGCGCGGGGCGTTCGAGGCGGCCCTCGACAGGCAAACGAACGTCGTCGAGATCTTCATCTGATCCGGTCGCGGTTCGGTCCGCCCGGCTCGAGTTCAGCCTGTCGATGCCGTCGATCTCGCTGATCGAGCTCCTGCCGGGTGCGTCCGCCGTCTGACCCCGCGGCCGCTGATCCTGTCCAGGATCAATCGCCGACAAATGAGCGCGAGCCATCGGCGGGTTCCGACGCCGTCGGGCCGAATCGAGCCGTCGAGCACGCTCGTTCGGGATTGATCGTCGACTGGATCAGAGCTCGCTGGCGCGCCCGGTCAGACGGCGAAGCCGGCGCCACCGGCCGTGCCGCTGATCGAGATCCCGGTCGAGGGTCGCATACTCCCGATCATGGAGTGGATTGGGCTCATCGCAGTGCTCGTGCTGCTGACCGCCGCGCAGGAGTTCTTCTACGAGACCCATCGGCGGCGGTATGGCCTATGGAGATCGACACGCGAGCGCCTCCTCTGGGCGAACCCCGACGAGCGGCGCCTCATGTGGAACGCCGTGATGCATCGCGATTCCGATCCGCACGTCGAGCGCTCCCGGCTTTTCCTGATCGGCGCCGTCCTGGTTGGCGTGTTGTCTGCGGTTGCACTGGTCAGGTTTGCCGGCCGTTGATCAACGCCACTGATCATCTGGGCGGTCAGCGTGCGTGGCCACACCCCCGCTGTGCCGGAAATTGGTCGGAATGAGTGGTGGCGGCGCTCGATCGGCCCGGATTTGATCAGCGAGCCTGATCAGGCCGTGGCGCGCGCCCGGGCCCGGAGCACCACGTGGGGCCGTGATTCCCCGGACGATCAGATTGAGCATGAACGAGCGTCGCACGAGTCGAATCACGACACGAGTCGTTGGATCTGTGCCTGGGCCCACGCTCGCACGTTCGGAATTGATCGCGACGGCGATCAGCGGCCGCCGCTGATCGATGTCATTGATCGAATTGGCAATCAGTGTGCGTGGCGGCGTCCCCGGCGCGACATGATTCGCTCGGAATGGACCGTGGTCGCGCTCGATCGGCCCGGATTGGATCAGCGAGGCTGATCAGCGCCGGGTTGGCCGGACCGGACTCGGAGCACGGTTCGATCACGCCGCTCGTTCGGTACCATTGCCGCCGTGTCGCCCCCCGTCACCGAGCACGATCCGCGGATCAAGTCCCTGCCCGCCGCCGAGATCCGCCGCCGCTTCGTCGAGTTCTTCGCGGAGCGCGGCCACACCGCCGTGCCCAGCGCCAGCCTCGTCCCGGCCGGCGACGCGACCCTCCTGTTCACGAACTCGGGCATGGTCCAGTTCAAGGAGGTCCTGACCGGCTCGGAGACCCGGAGCTACAACCGAGCGGTCGACTACCAGCGCGTCCTGCGGGTCGCCGGCAAGCACAACGACTTCGAGGAGGTCGGCCGGACGACCCGCCACCACACCTTCTTCGAGATGCTCGGCAACTGGAGCTTTGGCGACTACTTCAAGCGCGACGCGATCCACTACGCCTGGGACTTCCTGACAAAGGACATGGGCATCCCGCCCGAGCGTTTGGCGGCGACGACGTACAAGGACGACGAGGTCGCCCGCCAGGTGTGGCGCGACGAGATCGGCCTGCCACCCGAGCGGATGGCCGTCTGGGGTGACGTCGACAGTGGTGATGACAGCAACTTCTGGCGGATGGCCGACAGCGGACCGTGCGGCCCGTGCAGCGAGATCCACTTCGATCGCGGCGCTCATCTGTCCGAGGGCCCGGAATGCATCCCCGACCACTCGGAGAGCTGCCCGCGCTGGCTCGAGCTCTGGAACCTCGTCTTCATGGAGTTCGACCAGCGCCCGTCGGGCCGGGTCCCGCTGCCGTTCACGAGCGTCGACACCGGTCTGGGCCTGGAGCGGCTGGCGAGCGTGCTCCAGCAGGTCCCGAGCAACTTCGACACCGACCTGTTCGTCCCGATCCACGACCGGATGCGGGCGCTGATGGGCCACGATCCGGCCGCCTTCGAGGCCGAGCGGTTCAGCTACCAGGTCATCGCCGATCACGCCCGGGCCGTCGTGTTCCTGATCGCCGACGGCGTCCTGCCGGGCAATGAGGGCCGCGGCTACGTCCTCCGCCGGATCATGCGCCGGGCCGTTCGCCACGGCCGGCTCGTCGGCCGGCGCGAGCCGTTCATGGGCGAGCTCGGGACCGTGGTGATCGAGATCATGAGCGAGGCCTACCCGTACCTGATCGACCGGACGGAGGCGATCCTCGCCGCGATCGAGCGCGAGGAGGCCCAGTTCGCCCGAACGCTCGATGCCGGCACGTCCCAGCTCGAGGCGGCCCTGACCGGCCTTGCCCCGGGCGTCGAGCGCGTCGTCGGGCGACGGCCGGAGGATCTCCCGGCCGGTGCAGCCGAGGTTCCGGGCGATCTCGCGTTCCGGCTCCACGACACGTTCGGCTTCCCGATCGACCTGACGATCGAGCTGGCGGCCGAGTCCGGCGTCGGGGTGGACCGGGCAGGATTC
The DNA here is from genome assembly GCA_046595595.1 of Candidatus Limnocylindrales bacterium. Classification (GTDB taxonomy): domain Bacteria; phylum Chloroflexota; class Limnocylindria; order Limnocylindrales; family CSP1-4; genus CF-46. Next base: position 23,139 of record JBKJOK010000194.1, on the reverse strand, counting down.
GACGCCGCCCTCGCCGAGCAGCGCGAGCGGAGTCGCTCGGGCAAGAAGGCCGAGCTCGCGAAGCACGCCGAGTTCACCACTCTGTACCAGGCGATCCAGGCCCGCCGCGGCGATACCCGCTTCCTGGGCTACGACACGACCTCGGCCCCGGCGTCGATCGTCGCGATCGTCCGGGACGGGATGGAGTTCGACGAGCTGACCGGTCAGGGCGCCGCCGAGATCGTCCTCGACGCCAGCCCGTTCTACGCCGAGGGCGGCGGACAGGTCGGCGACCGCGGCGAGCTGCGCGAGGCCGGCGGCGGCTCGTCCCTCTTCAGCGTCGAGGACACCCAGCGCCCGGTCGGCGGGCTGATCGTCCAGCGCGGCACGCTCCACGGCCGGCTCCGGGTCGGTGAGACCGTGGACGCGGTCGTCGATCCCGAGCGGCGTGCCCATACGATGCGCAACCACACCGGGACCCACCTCCTCCACCGTGCCCTGCGCAACGTCGTCGGCGAGGCCGCTCGCCAGGCAGGCTCCCTCGTGACACCCGACTACCTCCGCTTCGACTTCCCGTTCGACCGGCCGCTCACGCCCGAGGAGACCCGGGCGATCGAGGACCAGGTCCGGGCCGTGATCCGTGACGATCGAACTGTCATACCGGCGTTCATGACGATGCCGGAGGCGATCGCCGCCGGCGCCGACGCGTTCTTCGACGAGAAGTACGGCGAGACGGTCAGGACGGTCCGGGTCGAGGGCTTCAGCCACGAGCTGTGCGGCGGGACGCACTGCCGGGCGTCGGGCCAGATCGGCAGCTTCGTGATCACCGCCGAGCGGTCGATCGGATCCGGCATGCGCCGGATCGAGGCCCTCACCGGCGCGGGCGCGGATGCGCACCTCCGGACGCGCACGGACGCGCTCGCGGCCGCGGCCGCAGCCGCCGGCGCACAGACCGTCGAGGTCGTGGCCGATCGGATCGCGGCTCTCCAGGACGAGCTGCGCGAGACGAAGCGGCGGCTCAAGGCCGCGGCCGCAGCCGGGACCGGCGGCGGGCTGCCGACGTCGGCCGATCTCGCGGCCCGGGCGGAGGAGATCGCGCCGGGCGTGAAGCTCGTCGCGTTCGCCGGGCCCTACGAGTCGATCGACACGCTGAAGGGCGCCTCGAAGGACCTCCGCGGGATCTTCGGCTCTGGCGTGATCGCCCTCGCCCTCGACGCCGACGAGCCCCAGCTGTTCGTCACCGTCAGCGACGATCTCGTCGCCCTCGGGATCGCAGCCGGCGACCTCGTGCGCCAGGCCGCGCCCGCGATCGAAGGTCGTGGCGGAGGCCGGCCCGAGATGGCCCAGGGCAAGGGCACGAAGCGCGACGGGCTGCCAGCGGCGCTGACGGCCGTCGCCGACGCGATCCGCTCCCGGCTCGACGCCGCGAAGCCCGCGTGACCGTCGACCGTCGGCTCCCGACCAGGGCCGGGCCGGCACGTCTCGCCACGATCGTCCTGGCCGGGGCGAGCTGAGCGTGGCCTTCCTGCGCCGGCTCTGGCAGCGCGACGACGGCGAGTCGCTGGCCGCCTGCACCGCCCTCGACATCGGGACCGAATTCGCGAAGGCCCTCGTCTTCGAGATCGGCGACGACGGGCACGGCACGGTCCGCGGGGTCGGCCGCAAGCGGCAGGGTCTGAGCCACATGTCGTCGGGCACGGTCGCCGACATCGCAGCCGTCGTCGACAACTGCTCGGTCGCCCTCCAGGAGGCCGAGGAGATGGCTGGCTTCCGGCCGAGCCAGGTCGTGATCGGGATCGCCGGCGAGCTCGTCAAGGGCTTCACGACCCACAGCAGCCAGGAGCGCAAGAAGCCCGACGTCCCGATCACCGAGGCCGAGCTCCAGAAGCTGATCGACAGCGTCCAGCGCGAGGCCCTTCGCGAGGCGGAGCGCTCGATCACCTGGGAGACCGGCCTGCCGAACGTCGACGTCCGGCTCGTCCACGCCGCGATCGTCGGCGCGTCGATCGACGGCTATGCGCTCACGAACCCGGTCGGGTTCCAGGGTCGCCACGTGAAGATCGGGATCTTCAACGCGTTCGCCCCGCTCGTCCACCTCGGGGCGCTCCAGACGGTGGCCTCGCAGCTTGACCTCGAGCTCCTCGAGATCGTCGCCGAGCCGTATGCCGTGGCCCGCGTTCTCGGTTCCGAACAGATCCGCCAGTCCGGTGCCCTGTTCGTCGACGTCGGCGGCGGCACGACCGACATCGCCCTCGTCCGGCAGGGCGGGATCGAGGGCACCCGGATGTTCGCCCTCGGCGGCCGGGCGTTCACGAAGAGCATCGCCGATCGGCTCGACCTGCCGTTCCCACGGGCCGAGGCGGCCAAGGTCGATTACGCCCGCGGCCTGGCGGTGGACCGGAGCGCCGAGATCGCAACGATCGTCGGCGAGGACGTCGAGGTCTGGGCGGCCGGGGTCGAGCTCGTGATGGAGGAGCTCGGCGGCGGCGACCTGCTGCCCGGCCGGATCTACCTGTGCGGCGGCGGCTCGCGCCTGCCCGAGATCGAGGCGGCGCTCCGCTCCGAGCGGTTCTGGAGCAAGCTCTCGTTCGCCCGGCCGCCCGAGGTCGTCGTCATGGGCCCGTCCATCGTGGAGACGATCACCGACGCCACCGATCTCCTCGTCGACCAGCAGGACGTGACCCCGCTCGGCCTGGCCTACCAGGCGATCGAGCTCCAGACGACCGAGGATCCCCTCGACGCCGCGCTGCGCCGGGTCCTCCGCGCGATGAAGGTCTAGCCCTTGCGCGCTAGGCTTCGTGGGCATGGCTGAAGGCATCGTCTATCTCGACGTCGACGACGAGATCACCTCGGCGGCGTCGCGCATCCGGTCGGCCGCGGGCACGAAGGTCGCCGTGGTCGTGCCGTACGGCTCGCGGATCGCCACCTCGCGGATGAACTTCCGGCTCCTCTCACGCGAGGCCCTCGTCAGCAACAAGCGCCTCTCGATCGTGTCCGGCGACGCCGGCTCGCGGTCGTTGGCGGCGTCGGCGGGACTGCCCGTCTTCGGCTCGGTGGGGGAGTACGAGTCGTCGCTCAGCAAGCCAGCGTCCGGGACGGGCACGCGCACCGGCGATGCGGGCGAGACCGGCTCGGCGGCCCCGGGCGACGCCGCGGCCCGGGCAGCGGCGACGGCGGCGCTCGCTGCGAGTACGCTCGCGGCCAGCGAGACGGTTGTCGCGCCCCCGGACCGGACGGTCGAGCCTGTTCTGACGCCCGCGTCTCCGCGTAAGTCCCAGCGTCCGAAGCGCCCGCCGCCCGATCCCGATGAGGCGACCGCGATCGCGACCGGGACGGCGGCCGCGAGCGTGGGCGCAACTTCGCCGGCCCCCGGGGCAGCGTGGCAGCCGGCCCCGACCGCGTCGTCGACCCGGCCGGTCGCGGGGCGCTCGAGCGGCGACGATCTCCAGATCGACGACGACGAAGGCGATCGCGAGGCTGCCGGCGCGGCCGGGTTGACGCCGCTCCTCGGCGGTCGCGCCCGGGCGCCGATCCTGGCCGCGATCGGCCTGTTCGGCCTGGCCGCGATCGTGGTCGCGGTCGGCGCCTACCTCTTCCTGCCGTCGGCCTCGATCCGTCTCACCCCGCGGCGGGAGCCGATCGGCCCGATCCCGATCTCCGTGGCCGCAGACCCCGAAGCGACGACGGTCGACGTCGCGAACGGCGTGGTGCCGGCGATCCGCCTCGAGGTCCCGGTCGAGGCGGCCCAGACATTCGACACGACCGGAACGAACGTCGAACTGTCGCCGGCGAAAGGTTCGGTGACGTTCCAGAACTACGACCCGACGGCCCAGAACACGGTCGTTTCGGGCAGCGAGGTGTCGACCGAGGGAGGGGTCCGGTTCCGGACGGTCGCCACGGTCATCCTGCCCCGGGCCACGCTCATCTTCCCGCCCGGTCGGATCGAGCCGTCGTCGCGATCGGTCGAGATCCAGGCCGTCAAGGCCGGGACGGCGGGCAACGTCCCCGCCAACTCGATCCGGTCGGTCCCGCAGGGCGAGAACCCGGAGTTCCTGAAGGTCAACAACCCGGACCCGACCGCCGGCGGCTCGCGGACGGTGACGCCGGAGGTGACCAAGGCCGAGGTCGACCAGGCCGTCGCCGCCGTCCGGGCCGATGTCGAAAGCGCCTTCGACGCCGCGATCGCGGCCGGGGCCGGCGCTCCCGAGGACACGACCCTCTTCCCGCAGACCAGGGAGCTCGGGGAGATCGTGGTCGATGGCAATCCGCAGTCGCTCGTCGGGCAGGCGATCGAGACATTCGACGTCCGGGTGACCGCGACCGGGACCGTCATCGCGGTGGATCCGAGCCCCGTCCAGTCGATCGCGGAGGCGCGGCTCGGCGAGGCGGTCGCCGCCGACCAGCGGCTCGTCGATGGATCGATGGACATCGTCGTGGGCGCGGGAAGCGTCGGCGAGGACGGCCAGGTGACGTTCGAGGCGACGGCCCGCGCGATCGGGGTCGCGATCGTGGACCCGGCGCCGCTCCGCGACCTCATCAAGGGCCGGACCGCCGCCGACGCCCGGGCGGCCCTCGCCCTGTACGGCGAGGCGGTCGTCACCCTCTGGCCCGACTGGGTCACGACCGTCCCCACGATGGATTCGCGCCTCGAGATCACGATCGTGGACGGCCCGGCCGCAGGCGCCGCGTCGCCGTCCTCGTCCGGCGGCGCCGCTCGCCCGTCCGCTACGCGTGGCCCGTCCGGGTCCAGCGCCGCCCCCTCGCCGCGCCCCGCCTCCGCCGCCCCGTGACCCGGATCCTCGGTCTGGACCTTGGGGAGCGCCGGATCGGCGTGGCCGTCGCCGACAGCGCCGGGATCGCGATGCCCCTGACGACGCTCCGCCGCGCCGCCACGATCGAGGCCGACGCCGTGGCCGTCGAGCGCCTGGCCATCGAGCAGGGAGCGACCGAGATCGTCATCGGGCTGCCGCTCGACGTGTCGGGCGGCGAGGGCGGCCAGGCGGCGATCACCCGCGCCTGGGTCGACGCCGTCCGGCCGCACCTGTCGGCCGCCCTCGGCTATCGTGACGAGCGACTCAGCAGCCATCTCGCCGAGCAGCGCCTCGGTCCGATGAAGCGCGGACGCTCGGGGGGACCGCCGAGCCGGACCCAGCGCGATGCGTACCGCGCCCGCGTCGATCGTGAGGCGGCGGCCATCATCCTCCAGGACGAGCTCGACGCCCGGGCAGCCGCCCCGACTCCAGACACGGAGGCCTCTCGATGACGATCCGCTCCGGCGGCCGCGCCCGCGACCGCAACCAGGCGCGGCCGGCGGAACCCGGCACCTACGATGACGCCTGGCAGCCGGAATACGCGGTCGAGTCGTCGGGGCGCGGCCGTGGAGGCAGCGGCGGAGGCTCCAACGGAGGGGGCTACAACGGCGGGGGCAACGGCTGGAACAACGACCGTCGCCGGGGGATCCCCGGGTTCATCAAGTTCCTCCTGTTCGCCCTCGTGCTTGGCGGGATCGTCGTGACCGTGCTCGTCACGGCCCTCCGGCCGCTGGTCCGCGACGCCATCGTCGGCTGGGCCTCGGACAACCCGGCGGCCCTCGACATGCCGTTCGTGGCCGACCTCGTCAAGGAGGACATCGGCGAACGCTTGACCAAGCCGGCGTCGGACGATGCGACTCAGGTCGGATTCGTCGTCAACGACGGCGAGAGTGCCCGGACGATCGCGACCCGGCTCGAGGAGAAGGGCTTCCTGCTCGACGGCCGGGCGTTCGTGTTCATCGCCACCGAGAAGGACCTGACCAAGCAGCTCGCCTCGGGCTCCTTCATCCTGCGCAAGTCGATGACGCCCGACCAGATCGTCGAGGCGCTGCTCAACCCGGAGCAGATCCAATTCGTCGAGATTGCCCTGCGGACCGGACTGCGCCTCGAACAGATCACGGCCAAGCTCGAAACCATCAGCGAGCTCGCCTTGGACGCCGCGGACTTCTACGAGCTGGCCCGGCACCCGACCGCGGCGCTGCTTGCCGACTACCCGACGATCCGCGACGTCCTGCCCGAGGGCGCCTCACTGGAAGGGTTCCTGTGGCCGGCGACATACCGCGTCCTGCCCGACACGACCGCCGAGGAGCTCGTCCGCGACATGCTCGACGGGTTCAAGGCCGCGATCGGCGAGCGACTCGACGTTCCGGCCGAGCGCGGGCTGGACTTCTACGAGGTTCTGACCCTGGCCTCGCTCGTCGAGCGCGAGGCGGTCCTCGACGTGGACCGGCCGCTGATCGCCGGCGTCTTCCAGAATCGGCTGAACCCAAAGCTGTTCGGGAACCTCCACCTCGGCTCGGACCCGACGATCTTCTGGATCAACGACACGCTCCAGCTCGCGAAGATCGACGTCGCCGAGTGGGTCGGCTACACATTCTGGACCACGCTCAAGGAGCAGCTTCCCGCCGAGCTTCCGGCCGAGCTTGCGGGCTACAACACGTATCTCAGCCAGGGCCTGACCCCGGGCCCGATCTGCACGCCGACGCTCAAGTCGATCGATGCTGCGTTGAACCCCGACATCACCGACAAGTACCTCTACTTCCTGGCCAAGGCGGACGGCTCCGGCGAGACGGTCTACGCGAAGACCGCCAAGGAGCACCAGGCGAACATCGCGAAGTACGGCAAGCCGTGACCGCAGCGCCGGGCTCGCGCGCCGGCCTGCCCCACCCGGCGGACTTCGCCGGACCGCCGACCGCGGCGGACCACTCTCGCTGGCTCGACGCCGATGCCGCGGCCCGGTCCGCCCGGCTCGCCCGCCTCCGGGCACGGTTCGCGTCGGCCGGGATCGACGCGTACGTCGGGCTCCGCCGCGAGCACATGCGCTACCTGACCGGGTTCACCCTCGGCGAGGGCGAGGAGAAGGTCGCCGGCACGTCCGGCCACTTCCTCGTCTCCGCCTCGGAGGTGGTCCTCCTCGCGGACTCGCGGTACGTGATCCAGGCGAAGCGCGAGGCGCCGGACGTTCGGATCGTGGACGGGCCACGGGACCTGGCCAAGGACTGGGCGGCGCTGGTCGCGTCGGTCGGCGCGCGCCGGGTCGGGATCGAGGCGGCGCTCCTGCCGTACGCCGTCTGGCGCCGGCTCGAGGCGGCGGCGCCGGACGTCGAGCTGGTCCCGATCGAGGGCTGGCTCGAGGCGGACCGGGCCACGAAGGACCCGGCCGAGTTGGAGCGGGTCGCGGCGGCCTGCGCGGTCGCCGACCGCGCGCTGGCGGCCCTCCTGCCGGAGATCGTCCCGGGCGCGACCGAGCACGATCTGGCCCTCCGGCTCGAGTGGCTGATGCGGACCGGCGGAGCCGAGGCGGTCGCCTTCGAGGCGACGTGCCTCGTCGGCCCGAATGCCGCATTGCCGCATGGCGCGCCGTCGTCGGCTGCAGTTCGCGCTGGCGAAGTGGTTCTGTTCGACTTCGGCGCCCAGGTCGGTGGCTACCGGAGCGACATGACCCGGACCCTGTTCGTGGGCCGGCCGAGTGAGCGGGACCTCGGCGTGTACGAGACGGTCGCTCGGGCCCAGGCGGCCGTGATCGCCGAGATCGAGGCGAGGGTCGAGGGTGAGCTGGCCCTGCCGTCCGGCCGGCACCTGGACGGGGTTGCCAGGCGTCTGATCAGCGACGATGGGCGGTGGCCGGCGTATGGGCATGGCCTCGGCCACGGGATCGGCCTCGCGACGCACGAGCTGCCGTCCCTCTCGTCCGCGGCGCTCGATGTGTCCCTGCCGACGCCGACGGTGTTCTCGGTCGAGCCCGGGATCTATCTCGAAGGCGAGACCGGGGTCCGGATCGAGGATCTCGTCCTGCTCGATGCCGATGCCGGCCGGGTCGAGCGCCTGACGCTCTTCCCGCGCGATCCGATCGTCCTCGCGGGCTGATCGCGGCGTCCCGGCGGCGTGGGCGCTCCGATGACTTCCGTGCCCGACCGTCGTCTGATCGGTGACCTCAGTCCAGACCCGTAGCAAGGTGCAGACATGGCCTCCTGGCCCGGGCCGATCTCCGCTCTCACCCTGTTCGTCGAGGACCTGCCCGCGACCCGCCAGTTCTACCTCGATGTCTTCCACTTGCCGGTCCACTTCGAGGACCCCGAATCGGTCGTGTTCAGGCTCGGCGACACGCTCCTCAACCTGCTCAGCGCGAGCGCTGCGGCCGAGCTGGTCGAGCCCGACGTCGTCGCCCGCCCGGAGGCGGGCGTCCGCTTCCAGCTGACGCTCGAGGTCGACGACGTGGACGCGATGTGCGCGGAGCTGAGGACACGCGGAGTCGAGCTCCTCAACGGCCCGATCGACCGGCCGTGGGGCGTCCGGACGGCCACGTTCCGCGATCCGGCCGGTCACGTCTGGGAGATCGCAAAGTAGGTCGCCGCGCGCTATCGTCTGCCGGCCCGTGAAGACCCGGCCGTCGCGGAGCTGAAGCGGCGCTACTCCCGCGGCGAGATCTCGCCGTCCGAATTCGAGGTCCGCCTGCGGTCGTTGACCCAGGAGCGCTGACGCGTGCGTGCGGGATCGCCGGGCGATTGACCCGGGCCGCTGAGCCCGCGCCGCCGGCGGATCATGCACCGAGTGGGTCAACCGACGGCTGGGCCAGCGCTCGGACGACGTCTGATGCGTTGGGTGCACGGAATGACGGCTGGAGGCGCGGTCACGTCCGTCGTGGGCCGACGCCGGACGTCCGGACGTCCGTTCATGCAGTCGGTGCACCAAACGCGCCCGGCCGGTCTCGTCGCGCGGTCCGCTTGGCTCGAGGTCGCTGAGTCGGGCCGGCCGGACCGTCCGCTACAATCGCGGCCCGAACCGAGCCCATCCGCCGGTCCTGCTGCGCCGCCATCGTTCGGCGCCGGCCGGCCTCCCCAGGAGCCCATCTCGACATGATCAGCACCGGCGAACTGAAGAAGGGCGTCGCCATCGAGCTCGACGGCGAACTCTGGCAGATTCTCGACTACCACCACATCAAGATGGGCCGCGGCTCGGCCCAGGTCCGGATCACTCTCCGCAACATCAAGCGCGGCCAGACCGTGGAGCGCAGCTTCCAGGCCGGGACGAAGTGGCCGCGCGCGTCGATGGAGAAACGGCCCGTCCAGTTCCTCTACAAGGACGGCGACGACCACCACTTCATGGACAACGACACCTACGACCAGTTCATCCTCACGACCGAGATGCTCGGCGAGACGGCCCACTACATGAAGGACGGGATGACGCTCGACCGGACGAGCTACCAGGGCGAGACGATCGGTGTGGAGCTGCCGGTGACCGTCGACCTCGTGGTGCGCGAGACCGAGCCCGGTTTCGCCGGCGACACGCAGACCGGCGCCCGCAAGCCGGCCACGACCGAGACCGGCCTCGTGGTCACGGTCCCGATCTTCATCGAGGAGGGCGACACGATCCGGGTCGACACCCGGACCGGGGAGTACCAGACCCGGGTCTGACAGTCGTCGACCGGCCCCTGGCCGGGCCAATGTGTCCGGCACCCAATCTCCGTTGGCCGCGCCGCTACCATGACCGGCATGGACGATCGAGGCCTGCTTCCGGGCTGGGACGCGGTACCGCCGGCCGCCGCGCCCACGGTCGCGGCGCCGTCCGTGCCCCGGGAGGGGCTCGCGGATCCTGGCGCGCCCGGCACGTTCGGGCTCCGGATCCTGGCGGTCAGCGAGGTCACCCGGGCGATCCGGGAAGCCGTCCGATCTGACCCTCGGCTGACCGATGTGTGGGTCGAGGGCGAGGTCGGTCGAGTGACGGTGAGCAGCGCCGGCCACGCCTACTTCACGCTCAAGGACGCGCGCAGCACCCTCAACTGCGTCTGGTTCAGTGACGAGCGAGCCCGGTCCGCATTCCAGCCCCAGGCCGGGCTGCGGATCGTCGTCCACGGCCGGGTCGACCTGTTCGAGCAGCAGGGCGCGGTCCAGCTTTACGTCGAGTCGATCCAGCCGGCGGGCTTCGGCGACCTCGCGATCCGGTTCGAGGCGCTCAAGGCGCGCCTCGCCGCCGAAGGCCTGTTCGAGGTGGCCCGCAAGCGCCCACTCCCGCAGCGCCCGACGACGATTGCGGTCATCACCAGCCCGACGGGCGTCGTCTGGCGCGACATCGCCACCGTCCTGGCCCGGCGCTGGCCGATGACGAGCGTCCTTCTCGTTGCCTGCAAGGTCCAGGGCGACGACGCGCCCGAGAGCATCGTCCGGGCGTTCGGCCGGCTCGAGCGCTGGATCGCCGCTGCGACGCGCGAGGACCGCGCCGCCGACCTGCCGCAGGTCACGATCCTCGCCCGCGGCGGCGGATCGCTCGAGGACCTCTGGTCGTTCAACGATGAGCGCGTCGTCCGGGCGGTTGTGGCCCACACCCTGCCCGTCGTCTGCGGGGTCGGCCACGAGGTCGACGTGACCCTCGCCGACTTCGCTGCCGACGTCCGGGCTGCCACCCCATCGGCGGCGGCCGAGCTTGTCGTCCCCGATCGGTCCGACTGGATGGCCGCCTTCCGCAGAGCAGGGGAGCGGACCGCGGCAGCGGTCGGCCGGACCCTGGACGCGGCCGGTCGCGAGCTGGCAGCGGAACGGCGTGCCCTCGACCGGCTCGATCCGCGGGCCCAGCTGGCTGCCGATCGGGAGCGCGTCGGGCTCCTCCTCGACCGGGCGGTTCGGGTCGCCGACGGGGCGATTGTTCGGCGCCGGTCGTCACTCGAGGCAATCGCCGCCGCCGCCCCGCGCCCGGTCCTCGCCCGCCTCCTGGCGGCCCGCCACACCCTCGACGGGACTGCATCGGCGCTGGCGGTGCTGGATCCCCAGGCAACCCTCGAGCGAGGCTACGCGATCGTCCGCCGGGTAACCGACGAGCGGATCCTGCGCGACCCGTCCGAGGCACCGGCCGGGATGCCGCTCGCGATCCGCCTCGCCGGCGGCGACCTGCCCGCGACGGCCGCCGAGCGATGATCGGACTCGCGCTCTACGTCGGCATCGCGATCGCGATCCTGGCCGTCGGGCTGGGCATTGGTATGCTCGTTGCCGGCCGGATCACCCGCTGGCTGGACCGCGCCGACGAGGACCCGGATGACCGCTGACCCGACGACCGCTGACCCGACGACCACGCCTCCGGTCGACCCGTCGATCGCCAGCCTCTCGTTCGACGACGCCTTCGCCGAGCTGCGGGCCGTCGTCGCGGAGCTCGAGGCCGGCGGCCTCGCGCTCGAGGAGACGATCGCCCGGACCGAGCGCGCCGTCGCACTCCAGCGTCACTGCGAGAAGCTCCTCGGCGCGGCCGAGCTCCGCGTCCGCCAGCTGATCAGCCGGCCGGGTGGCGGGCTCGAGGCCCGCGACTTCACACCCGACGAGGCCGCCGACGCCTAGGCGTGGGACTCTCGGACGTCCGAGGCCGAACCCCGCGAGGCTGTCGTCCCGACGATGTTGTGGTTGAAGCGGAAGACGTTGTCCGGGTCGTAGTGCCGCTTCACTGCCACGAGCCGGTCCCAGCGCTCGGCGCCGAAGGCCGCCCGGACCCGATCGGGTGTCTCCTCGGTCGAGTAGTTGATGTAGCCGGCGCCGGTCAACGAGGAGCCGGTCAGACCGTCCGCCATTCGACGAGCCCAGTCGCGATGTGCGTCGTCGTCGGCCGGGTCCTCCCAGATCGCGAGGGCCGACACGTTCCAGCGCGCCTCCCGCTGGCCGAAAGACGAGCCCCCCGCGGACTCGCTTCGTGCCCGGCCCGTGATCGCCTCGAGGAGCATGAACGAATGGCCGGCCGGCGCGGTCTCCATCGCGGTCACCGCGGCCTCGATCGCGGGCGGATCGAGCTCCCGGACGAAGTGTCCCTTCCAGTAGTGGCGGAGCCCGAACGGAAGCTTCCCTGTCCGCGCCTGGAGATCCTGGTAGGTGGCCGGCACGATGTTGCCCGCTGCCCCGGGCAGGGCGCGCAGCGGTCGCACGAAGTCCTCGGCATCCTCTGTCGAGCCCTGGAACGCCAGCGCGATCCGGACGACCGGCGGCGCGCTCGCGGGATCGGGAGCGACACCGTCGACGAGGTCGACCGTCGGCCCGACGATGAACACGTTCGCCTCGGGTGGAGCGGATCGGGCGAGCGCGCCGGCAGCGGCCAGCGCCTCTCGGGCATGGCGGAGGGGGACCGAAATTCCGCCCATCTGGAGGGGACCCAGGGGATGAATCGCGTAGACGAACTCGGTGACGACGCCGAAGTTGCCGCCGCCCCCGCGGAGCGCCCAGAGCAGCTCCGGATCGCCATCCGGGCCTGCAGTCACGACGTCGCCGTCCGCGGTCACAACCTCCGCCGCGACCAGGTTGTCGCAGGTGAAGCCGTGGGTGCCCATCAGGTAGCCGATCCCGCCGGTCAGCGTCAGCCCGCCGATGCCGGTGTCGCCGAACGTGCCGCCCGTCGTGGCCATGCCGTGGGCCGTCGTGGCCGGATCGACGTCCTCCCACAGGGCGCCGCCTTGAGCGCGCGCGAGTCTCCGCTCCGGATCGACGGTCACCGCTCGCATCGCGCGCAGATCGACGACGATGGCGCCGTCGGCCAGGCCGTGGCCGGCGACGCTGTGCCCGCCTCCGCGGATCGCGATCGGCAGGCCGGCGGCCCGGGCAGCCCGGACGGCGACCACGACATCGGCCGTCGAGGCGCACGGCACGATTGCAGCCGGCCGCCGGTCGATCATCCCGTTGAACGAGATCCGGGCTTCGTCGTATCCCGGGTCGCCGGGCAGCAGAGCGCCGCTCGGCAGCGTTGCGCGTGACACGACGGCGGCATCGTTCGTCATCAACTGGGCTCCTCGCACGACCTGGGCCGACATCCTACGCTGTTCCCGGACGCCGATAAACGTGCTACTTTTGGCGAACACGTTCTGGATTCGAAACGATCCGGCGCGGCGCCCAGCACGAATCCCCGGAAGGCGCGACCATCCGCGCACGACCGCAACTCACCGCAAGGGAGCTCCGAACACCGCGTGCCGAACCCATCGATCCTCCCGACCCTGACCGGGCCAGCCGACCTGCGCGGCCTCACCGAGGCCCAGCTCGAGCAGCTCGCCGCCGAGATCCGCGAGACGATCATCGCGACCGTGTCCACGACGGGCGGCCATCTCGGCAGCAGCCTCGGCGTCGTCGAGCTGACGATCGCGCTGCATCGGCTCCTCGAGTCGCCGCGCGACCGGATCGTCTGGGACACCGGTCACCAGGCCTATCCGCACAAGCTCCTGACCGGCCGGTTCGCGCGGTTCGACACGCTCCGCTCGCTCGGTGGCGTCGGCGGCTTCCCGCGTCGAAGCGAGTCCGAGCACGACGTGTTCGATGGCGGCCACGCCGGCACCGGTCTCTCGATCGGGCAGGGCCTCGCCACCGCCCGCGACCTGCGCAAGAGCAGCGAGCGGATCGCGGTCGTCGTCGGGGACGCGGCGATCACGAGCGGCCTGAGCCTGGAGGCCCTCAACGACATCGGCCAGCGCAGGACGCAGCTCCTGATCGTGCTCAACGACAACGAGATGTCGATCAGCCCGACGGTCGGCGGACTGTCGAAGTACCTGAGCCAGATCAAGCTGTCGGGGACCTGGCAGTCGAGCAAGAACGCGTACGACGAATTCGTCGGGCGGATCCCGGCGGTCGGCCCCACGGTCAAGGAGCTCAGCCAGCGCCTGCGCGCGTCGGTCGTGAATTTCGCCCAGGACGGCCGGCTGTTCGAGGACCTCGGGATCATGTACATCGGGCTGGTCCCGGGTCACGACCTGAAGGCGCTCCTGTCGACGTTCCAGCAGGCGCTCGAGCTCAAGGGCCCGGTCCTCGTCCATGTCCGGACCCAGAAGGGCCGCGGCTTCCGGCCCGCCGAGGCCGACCAGATCGGCTTCCACGGGGCTGCTCTGCCGCCGATCGCCCTGCCGTCCGCGCCGCCGCCGGTCGAGTCGTCGACCGCAGGTCCGGCCCTGAAGCCGCCCCGGGCGATGCCGACCGAGTCCATGGCCGACGATGCCGCCCCGGCGTCGGCCGTCGCGAAACCGGCCAAGAACCCGAACTACACGGCGGTGTTCGCCAAGCAGCTGATCGAGCAGGCCCGGACCGACCCGCGGATCGTCGCGATCACGGCCGGGATGCCGACGGGGACCGGCCTCTCGACATTCCAGGCGGAGTTCCCCGACCGGTTCATCGACGTCGGGATCGCCGAGCAGCATTCCGTCGCCCTGGCGACCGGTCTCGCGATGGGCGGCATGCGGCCGGTCGTCGCGCTCTACTCGACGTTCCTCCAGCGCGCCTTCGACCAGACGGTCCACGACGTCTGCCAGAACGACCAGCCGGTCCTGATCGCGGTCGACCGGGCGGGGCTCGTCGGTGAGGACGGGACGAGCCACCAGGGGATGTTCACGTTGTCGGCCCAGCGCCAGATCCCGAACCTCGTGATCGCCAGCCCCAAGGACGAGCAGGAGCTCCGATCGCTGCTCGTGACCGCCCTGGGCCAGGATCGCCCATTCGCCCTCCACTACCCGCGTGACCCGGGCTTCGGGCTCCCGGCCGTCGAGCCGGCACTGATCCCGGTCGGACGCGGCGAGGTCCTGCGCGAGGGCGCGGATCTGCTCTTCGTCGGCTTCGGGCCGATCGTCGCCCGGGCCGTCGAGGCGGCCGACCTCCTCGCCGTCGACGGCTGGTCGGTCGGGGTCGTCAACGCCCGATTCGCCAAGCCGCTGGATCGCGACCTGATCGTTGGCCAGGCACGGGGCAAGCGCCTTGTCGTGACGTTCGAGGAGAGCGTGGTCATCGGCGGGTTCGGGTCCGGCGTCCTCGAGGCGCTCGAAGAGGCGCGCATCACCGAGCCGGCCCTGCGCGACGTGCCGGTCCGGATCCTGGGCATTCCCGGCGACGCGTTCGTGGACCACGGGTCCGTGGCGGACCTGCGCCACCTGCTGCGGCTCGATCCAGCCGGCCTGGCGGATCAGGTGCGCGAGACGCTGACGGCCATCGGTGCGACGCCGAGCTCAGCCCCGGTCGAGGTGGCCGCCGAGCCGGTGGTCGCCGCCGCAATCTGAGGGCCGCTCGGCAGGGATCAGCCGTTCAGCGCGGTCCGGGTCGACGGCACGAGCAGGCAGACGAGCGCAAGGCCCCACAACACGACGCCGAGCAGCAGCATCGGGTCGAGCGATCCCACGCCGGCCATCGCGCCCGCCAGGGCCACCAGCCCGACCAGCATCGTCAACAGGCCGATCCGCCACGCCCAGCGCCGGAACAGGATGAGTCCGACGCCGGCCAGGACAACGATGAAGCCGTAGCCGGCAATCACCGAGCCCATGGCCAGCCCGACCTGGCGGATGTCCGCTGGGGAGCCGCCATTGAGCGCGACGCCGAGCAATCCTCCGCCGGCGGCCATTCCGGACACGCCGATCAGGATCATCAGCCCGGCCGCGAGGATCAGGCTGATCGGTCGGGGGCTCATCGTTGAACGGCTGCGAAGGAGTCGTGGTTCATGGGTCCGGGCACTCCGTCGGCGGGCGGATGAGTCGCCGCGAAGGCGGCTGTGCCACGATAGCCCGGTGAGTCATGCCACCGCCCGCCAGCTTCGCCAGCGCCTCGACCAGCTCGTCGTCGAGCGCGGCCTCGTCGACAGCCGCGCCCGAGCCCAGGCCCTGATCCTCGCCGGCAAGGTCCGGACGGGGGTCGGCGATGCCGCCAGGCTCGACCGGAAAGCAGGCGACCTCGTCGCTCCCGATCTGGTGATCGCCCTCGTGGCGTCCGATCCGTACGTCAGTCGCGGCGGACACAAGCTCGCCGCGGCCCTCGACGCGTTCGGGATCGACCCGACCGGACTCGTCTGCCTCGATGCCGGCGCGTCGACCGGCGGCTTCAGCGATGTCCTCCTCCAGCGTGGCGCGGTGCGCGTCCACGCGGTGGACGTCGGTCGGGGCCAGCTCGCTGACCGAGTCGCCCGCGATCCCCGCGTCGTCGTTCACGATCGGACCAACGTGCGGTCGCTGACTCCAGGCTCCCTCGACGACTCGATCGAGCTGGCGGTCATCGATGTCTCGTTCATCTCGCTCGGCCTGGTCCTGGGACCGATTGCGTCCACGCTCCGGATCCGGCCCAGTGCCCCGATCGTCGCCCTCGTCAAGCCCCAGTTCGAGGTCGGCAAGGGCGCGACCGATCACGGCGTCGTGCGCGACCCCGCGGCCCATCGGGCGGTCCTCGAGCGGATCGCTGCCACGGCGGCCGGGCTCGGACTCGGGACGCGGGCGGTGATCGCCTCGCCGATTCTGGGACCCGAGGGCAATCGCGAGTTCTTCGTCCATCTCCAGGCCGGCCCGAGCTGCGCGGAGCTCGGCGATCGGATCGGCGAGGCGAGCGCGATGCCGTCGCCCGCCGCGCCCGACGCCGCCGCCGTGCCGGTCGCGCTGGGGCGGGGGAGTGCCGAGTGACGGTCCAGCGGATCGGCTTCGCCTACAACCCGACCAACGATGCCGCGGTCGAGCTCCGCGAGCGGGCCGCCGGCTGGTGCCGGATGCACGGGATCGAGCACTGGGCGGCCCAGGCCCAGGACTTCGACGGGCTCTGCCGCGAGCTGCCCAGCACCGACATCCTGGTCGTGCTCGGCGGCGACGGGACCCTGCTCCGGGCGGCCCGGGCCGTGATCCAGGTGGATGTCCCGCTGCTCGGCGTCAACCTCGGCAAGATCGGGTTCCTCTCGAAGGTCGAGGCCGGCGAGCTCGAGGCCGTGCTCGCGAAGCTGAAGGCCGGGGACTTCACGATCGACGCCCGGATGGCCCTCGAGGCCCGCCTCCTGCCCGGCGGTCGCGACGCCGAGGCCACCGTTCATCATGCCCTCAACGACATCGTCGTCGCCCGCGGGGCGCTCGCTCGAGTCGTCCGGCTCGACGTCGCGATCGGGCCGACCCACCTCGCGACGTTCATCGCCGACGGCCTGGTCGTCTCGAGTCCGACCGGCTCCACCGGCTACTCGTTCAGCGCCGGCGGCCCGATCGTCGCGCCCGACAGCCGGAACCTGATCGTCACCCCGATCGCGGCCTACCTCTCGACCCTGCGATCCGTGGTGGTCGGGCCCGAGCAGGTGATCCGCGCCCGGGTCGTGGACGCGACGGAAGCGATCGTGTCGATCGACGGCCGCGAGGACGTTCCGATCGCGGTCGGCGATGTGGTCGAGGTCCGGGCCCTCGCCCGGCCGATCCAGCTCGTCGAGCCGGCCGGCAGCCAGCCGTTCTGGGACCTGTTCCGGCGCAAGGTCGAGCTCCTGCCGTCGTGAGCGGAGCGGCCCGATGGCGATGACCGAGGAGCGCGAGCCGGCAAGCGCCACGGGCGCTGCGGGCGCCGCGGACGGGCTGGACCTGGCGGCGAGCGGCCTGCCGGGCCGCCTGCTCGAGCTGACCGTCACCGACCTGGCCCTGATCGAGCGTCTCCGGCTCGAGCTCGAGCCCGGCCTGAACGTCTTCAGCGGCGAGACCGGGGCAGGCAAGAGCCTCCTGATCGACGCTCTCGGCCTGGCTGTCGGCGCCCGGGCAGACACGACCCTCGTCCGGCACGGAGCGGAGACGGCACGGGTCACCGCCCTGTTCGACCGCCTGCCTGAGCCCCTGATCGCGGCCCGCGAGGTGTCGGCGACCGGCCGTTCGACCGCCCGCCTCGACGACGAGGCCGTGACTGCCGCCCGCCTTGCCGAGATGGTCGGCGGCCTCGTCGAGATCCACGGCCAGCACGACCAGCAGCGGCTCCTCGACGAGCGCTGGCAGCGCGACCTGCTCGACGCATTCGGCGGCCACGCGGCGCTCCGGACCACGATCGCGGCTGCCGTGGAACGCTGGCGCGACAACCGGGCTCTGCTGGCGGCCCTCGAGCTGGATCCACGTGAGCTCACCCGCCGGCTCGAGCTCGCCGAGCACGAGACAAACGAGATCGCCGCAGCAAATCTCCAGCCCGGCGAGGCAGCGGAGATCCGGGCCCGGCTCGCGGCCGCTCAGCACGGCGAGGCGATCGCCCGCGGCGGGGCGACCCTGGCCGAGGCGCTCGTCGGCGACGAGACCGGCGCCCGGGAGATCGCCGCGATCGCCGTCCGCGAGGCGCGCGGCCTTGCCCGCCTTGACGCACGGTTCGAGGATGTCGCCGAGCGCCTCGCCGGCCTGGAGGCAGAGCTGGACGACCTCGCGAGCACGGTCCGCGACCTGGCCGAGACGATCGACCACGATCCGGCCGAGCTCGCCCGCCTCGAGGAGCGCCTGTCGACGATCTTCAGCCTCGAGCGGCGCTACGGCGACGATGAGGCCGCCGTCCTCGCCCACGGCGAACAGGCGGCCGCCGAGGCGGAGCGGCTGCGAGGCGTGGACGACGAGCGGGCGGCTCGCCAGGCCGACGATGCCCGTCTGCTGGAGCGGGTGGCCGTCGCCGGCTCGGACCTGTCGGCGGCGCGGTCGATCGCTGCCCGGGCTCTGGCTGCCGCGGTCGGGCTCGTGCTCGAGCAGCTCGGGTTCCCGGCGGGTGTCTTCGAGGTCGCGCTCGGGCGGCGACCGGCCGGACGCGACGAGCCCGCGGTCGAGATCGACGGCGACGCGGTCGCGTTCGACACGACCGGGCTGGACCAGGTCGTGTTCCGGATCGCCCCGAACGCCGGCGAGCCGGCGCGATCCCTGGCGAAGATCGCGTCGGGCGGGGAGCTGAGCCGGATCGCCCTGGCGATCAAGGAGGTCCTCGCCGAGGTCGACGACACGCCGACCCTCGTGTTCGACGAGATCGACACCGGGATTGGCGGTCGGAGCGCAGATCCGGTCGGGCGCAGCCTGTGGACCCTTGCCCGCGGCCACCAGGTCCTGTGCGTGACCCACCTGCCCCAGATCGCCGCCCACGCCGACGCGCACTTCCAGATCACGAAGCGCGAACGCGGCGGTCGAACCGTGACCGAGGTCACCCGCCTGGACCGGGAGGGCCGGATCGCCGAGCTCGGGCAGATGCTGGCCGGCGCCGACGCGGTTGGGGAGGGCAGCGGGGCGGCGATCGCATCCGCCCGCGAGCTGCTGGACCGGGCGACCGCCTGGCGGTCGACGGCGGGGACCCGGACCTGAGCGCCGGGCCAGCCCGCCGATGAGCGGCGCGCCCCCGCTCGAGCGGGTGATCGAGGATTACCTGACCTATCTCCGGGTCGAGCGTGGGCTCGCTCCGGCCACGATCCGGGCGTATCGCGGCGACCTCGCCGACTTTGCCGCGGGTCCCGGCGCCTCGACGGGCTGGGCCGACGGTCCGGAGCCCGCCCGGGCCCATCTCGCGGCCCGAGCCAGGCGCGGCCGACCCCACGAGCCCGGCCTTGCCCCGACCTCGCTCCGCCGCCGGGCGGCCAGTATCCGGGGCTTCTACCGCTTCGCCTTCGGCGACGGCCTGATCGGGCGCGACGTCGCCGCCCACCTCGACCTGCCCCGCCAGCCCCGACTTCTGCCCGAGACCCTGACCGTCGCCGAGGTCGAGGCGCTGCTCGAGGCCGCTCCGGACCTGCGCGCCCGTGCCCTGCTCGAGCTGCTCTACGCGGCCGGGCTCCGAGTCAGCGAGGCGCTCGGCCTTGATCGCGAGGACTTCTCGAGCGACGGCGGCTTCGTGCGGGTGATCGGCAAGGGCGACAAGGAGCGGCTCGTGCCCGTCGGCGACATCGCCCTCGACTGGCTCGCCCGCTGGATCGCGGAGGGCCGGCCGGCAGTGCTCGCCCTTCAGCACGTCGAGCCGGTGCGCGGCGGACCGCTGTTCCTGGGCGACCGCGGCGGCCGCCTGGCGCGCCAGCAGGCGTTCGCGATCGTGAAGACCGCCGCCCGCGCCGCCGCCCTGCCCGAAGCGGTCAGCCCGCACACGCTCCGCCACTCGTTCGCGACTCACCTGCTCGAGGGCGGGGCCGACCTGCGGATCGTCCAGGAGTTGCTCGGTCATGCGAGTATCTCCACGACCCAGCTGTACACCCACGTCACCGGGGAGCGGGTTCGCGAGGTCTACGCACGCGCCCACCCGCGGGCCTGAGAGGGAGAACGATCAGCCGATGGCCTATCTCGACAACCTGCTTGCGTCCGGCGAGCAGCCGATCCGCCGCGAGCACCAGCACTGGTTCGTCGTCGTTGCCGACGCCCGCTACGCGATCTTCGCCTGGCTCGCTGCGCTGGCCCTGCTGATCCTGGCGGGTGCCGTTCCCAACGACGCGGGCGGCCAGGGGCTGCGCCAGGTCATCGGCTACGCGGTCCTCGCCCTCGTCATCGGTGGCCTGCTCTACTTCGGCTGGCAGGTCCTGCGCTGGCAGAACGAGGAGTTCGTGGTCACGACCCGACGGGTCCTCCAGATGGAGGGCGTGGTCAACAAGCGGGTCGTCGACAGCTCGCTCGAGAAGATCAACGACGCGGTCCTGAGCCAGTCGCTGTTCGGGCGGATGTTCGGGTTCGGCGACCTCGACATCCTGACCGCGTCCGAGAGCGGGATCTCGCGCCTCCGGATGCTCCGCCAGGCGGACGACTTCAAGCGGGCGATGCTCGAGGCCAAGCACGAGCTCGAGCTGGAGCTGTCGGGCGCCCGCCCGATGCCCGGCCCGGCGATCCGGACCGGAGCACCGGCGATGACCCCGATCCCGACCCCCGCGCCCGCGCCGGCGGCGACACCGCCCGCGCCGACCCCGGCCTCGATGTCGGCCGACGACGTGACCCGGACCCTCGCCAACCTCGCCGACCTGCGCGACCGCGGCGCGATCAGCGCCGAGGACTACGAGGCCAAGAAGTCCGACCTGCTCCGGCGCCTGTAGCATTCGGCCAGGGCGCCAGGCTCGCCGAGCCCGCCCGACCCGTCCCCAACTTCGAAGGATTGCGCGTGTTCGTCCAGGAAAACCCCGTCGCCGCGATCGCCATGATCGCGTTCTTCCTCCTGCTGTCCTTTCCGGTCCACGAGTTCGCCCACGCCCTGGCCGCGTATCGCCTCGGTGACTCGACCGCCAAGCTGTTCGGCCGGCTGACGCTCAACCCGATCGCCCACTTCGACCAGTTCGGCGGCTCGATGCTCGTGATCTCGATCCTGCTGACCGGGTTCCCGTTCGGGTTCGCCCAGACGCCGATCAACCCGCGCAACCTGCGCGGCCGCTACGGCGAGGCGATCGTGGCCGCGGCCGGACCCCTCTCGAATCTGCTCCTCGCGGCGCTGTTCGCGATCCCGCTTCGCCTGCTCCTGTCGAGCCCGGACCTGTTCTTCGCCAACCGGGAGCTCGCGAACATCCTCCACTTCATCGTCCTCTACAGCGTCGTGCTCGGTCTCTTCAACCTGATCCCGATCCCGCCCCTCGACGGCGGCACGATCATGCTCACCCTCCTGTCGCCGCGGACTGCCTGGTCGATCCGACCGTTTCTCGCGCAGTACGGGTTCTTCCTGATCATCCTGCTGATCCTGCCGCTCGGCGGCCAGTCGATCATCGGCCGTGTCCTGCTCCCGATCGCAGACGTGATCTATGGCGTCCTGGTGGGCTGACAAGTCCCGCCAGGTCGTCGGCCACCTGCGAGCGCGCGTCGCGGAGTCCGAGCGCCGTGACCTGGCGGGCTGGCTGACGCCGGCGCAGGTCGGCCTGTTCGACGCGATGCACGTCGCCGACCGGCGGCACGGGCTCGATGTCGTGGGTCACCTTCGGGCGGGAGGCGTGACCGATGGAGAGGTCCTCATGGCGGGGCTGCTTCACGATTGCGCGAAGGGCGACACGGGCGTGCTGCCCCGGATCGCGTATTCGCTGGGCCAGCGCTACGCGACGCGGATCTGGCGGGTGGCCGGGGTCGTGCCTGGCTGGCGGGCGGCGCTCGAGCGGTTGCGGATCCACGCCGACGCGTCGGCGGATCGCGCGGCGGTCGCGGGCTGCAGCGCTCGGACGGTCGCGCTGATCCGTCACCAGGACGACCCGATCGACCCGGTGGCCGGCGAGCAGCTCCGGCTCGCCGACGAGGCGAGCTGATGGACGGCCTGACGGCGCTGGCGAGCCCCGGCGACCTCGGCGCGGTCGATCTCCGCTCGGCCGCGCCCGCAGTGGTGTTCGGTGCCGGTCGCCGGCCCGAATCCGCGACCAACGTCCGGATCGAGTCCTTCGACGGCCCGCTGGCCCTTCTCCTGACCCTGATCGAGGCCCGCCAGCTCGACGTCGTCAGCGTCCCGCTCGGCGCCCTCGCCGACGCCTACCTCGACGCGCTCGCAGGCCTCGAGGACGACCGGCTCGGCAACATCAGCGCCTTCGTGGCGGTCGCCAGCCAGCTGATCCTGATCAAGAGCCGGGCGATCCTGCCGCGGCGGGTCGTCGAGGCGCCGGGCGAGCTGCCGGACGAGGGCACGGATCCCGAGGCCGAGCTGCGCGCCCGCCTGCTCCTGTACCGCGCCCACCGCGACGCCGGCCGGCGGTTGTACGACACCGCGCTCGTCCGGGTCGGGCTGTTCCGGCGCGAGCCGACCGCCGCGGCGGCCGCAGGCACGGCCGGGGCTCGGCCCGACGATGGGCCACCGCTCGATCCGGCGATCCTGATCCGGGCGCTCGATCGCCTGGCCCGGATCGCCCCGCCGCCGGTCCTGCCGCCGGAGACGGTCGCCCGGACGATCACCCTGACCGAACGAGCGGCGATCATTCGGGCCGCGATCCGCGGCCACGGGACGTTCGTCCTCCAGGAGCTGCTCGAGGGCGTGCGCGACCGGGTCGTCGTCGCGATCACGTTCCTCGCGCTGCTCGAGCTGATGAAGCGGCGCGAGATCGTCGTCAGCCAGGCCGAGCCGTGGGGGCCGATCGTCGCCCGGGCGACGACGGCCGATGAGCGCGCTGTCAGCGGCCCGACGACTGCGGTGCCGGCCGACAAGCCGCTCGACGAGCCGCTCGACGAGAGTCTGGAGTCGTTCGCGTGATCGATGAACGCTCCGCCCAGCCCGCGGAGGCGCCGGCCAACGCCGCCGCCGACATCGAGCGTGATGTCGACACGCCGCCGCCCGGGGAACAGCTGTCCGAGGCTCAGCTCGAGGCCCTCCTGTTCGTCGCCGAGCGGCCGCTGACCCGGCGCGAGATCGCGACCGTCGCCGGTGTCGACCGGGCGACCGTCGACGACCGGCTCGGCGATCTCGAGGTCGCGCTCGCAGGTCGCGGCGTGCGTCTCGTCCTGTCGGGCGACCGGGTCGAGCTCGTCACCGCCCCCGAGGCCGGCGGG
>JBKJOK010000333.1:0-1278 GCA_046595595.1 Candidatus Limnocylindrales bacterium | reverse complement strand
CGTCGGCAATCCGGTGCGTCATGCCGGGCTGAGCGCCGGGGACGACGTCCTCGATCTCGGCTCGGGCGGTGGGATCGACTGCCTGATCGCGGCGCGCTGCGTCGCGCCCGGGGGCACGGTCGTCGGCATCGACTTCCTGGCCGAGAAGATCGATCAGGCGACCCACGCAGCGGCCGAAGCGGGACTCCTCAATGTCCGCTTCGTCGAGAGCGAGATCGAGGCTCTCCCGCTGCCCGACGCCTCGGTCGATGTCGTGATCAGCAATGGCGTGATCAATCTGTCGCCGCGCAAGGTGCGCGTCCTCGCCGAGGCGTTCCGCGTCCTGCGACCCGGTGGCCGCCTGGCGATCGTCGACCTCGTCCTCGATCATGATCTGCCGCCCGAGATCCAGACTCACCCCGCGGCGTGGGCCGGCTGCCTGTCGGGCGCGCTGTCCGAGATCGCCCTGTACAAGGGCCTTCGGCGGGCGGGCTTCCGGGACGTCGCCATCCAGCCGCTCGACGACTTCGGGATCGCCGAGTGCGCCCTCTACCCGCTCTTCAACGACGAGCTCCTCGGATTGCTTCGGCGTCTCGTCCCAGCCGAGCGCCATGGGCGGATCGCGAGGAGCGTCTTCGTTCGCGGCCGGAAGCCCGCCCCGGACGAGTCACTGCCCGGTCGCTCCCGGGGCTGAGGACGGCCGATGGAGGCAAGCATCACGACAGCGATCGAGGAACGCCCGGAACCGGCGCTCACCGGCAAGAAGTATGACGACCCGTCGTGGGCTGAGCGGTATGCCCGCTACTGGGAACCCGTCCTGGCACCGGCCGGGCGACGGCTGCTCGATGCACTCGCCCAGGACCGTCTGCTTTCCGACGCGGCGTCGGCGCCACCCTCCGGGGCCCTGACCCTCCTCGATGTTGGGACCGGTACGGGCCTGCTCGCCATCGACGCCGCCCAGCGCTGGGTCGGCGCGCGGATCATCGGCGTCGACCCCTCGGCCGCGATGGTGGCGGTGGCCCGCCGGCGGGCCGCCGGGCTGGCGGCTGCCAATGGCCAACTCGAGTGGCACGAGGCGCCGGCCGACCGTCTCCCCATCCCCGATCAGGTAGTCGATCTCGCCGTCTCTTCGTTCGTCTTCCAGCTCGTGCCCAAGCGGCTCGCGGCCCTCCGCGAGACATTTCGGGTCTTGCGGCCCGGCGGGCTGCTGGGCTACGTGACGTGGATCAAGATGGACGAGCCGTTCGTGCCTCGGGACATCGTCGACGAGGAGGTCGGGGAGCTGGCGGCCAGCTGGGG
>JBKJOK010000108.1:0-3169 GCA_046595595.1 Candidatus Limnocylindrales bacterium | reverse complement strand
CGATCTCGATCGTGGCCGCTCCCGGGTCGTGTTCTGGCCGGGCGCCTCGACCGGCGTCGGCGCGCCGACGGACCGGCCCGACCGGATCGCCGAGAACTTCGTCGAGCGCGGCGCCCGGCTGATCCACCTGGTCGACTTCGAGGGCGCCCGGACCGGCCGGCCGGGCAATCTCGAGGCCGTCGGGTCGATCGCATCGCGAATCGCGATCCCGATCCAGGTCGCCGGCGGGGTCGACACCGCCGACGGCATCCGACTGGCGTTCGCGGCCGGGGCGACGAGGGTCGTGACCTCGATGGCGATCGCGGACGATCCCGCCGCGCTCGCCGAGGGCCTCGAGGTTGCCGGCGCCTGGCTGGCTGTCGGGCTCGATCCGCGGCCGGAACGACTGACGGCCTACCCCTGGCAGCGGGCCGGTTCACCCACCCTTGCCGGGGTCGTCGCCGAGCTGGCCGATCGCGGCGTCAGCCGATTCGTCCTGGCCCACGGCGGCCACGAGCCGGACCTCGCCATCCTCGGGCCACTGGCGGCGCGACCCGACATCGACGTCCTCGTCGCCGGCGGCGTCACCGGCCTCGACGGCATCCGCCGGCTGCGCGACGCGGGAATCGCGGGCATCATCCTCGGCGAAGCGCTCCTGTCCGGGGCGATCGACTTCACCGCCGCCCTGGAGGCCGCCGCTTGAGCACCGATCGGAATCGTCAACGCCCGCGCTCGTCCAAGAAGCAGAGGGCGATCCAGGCCTCCTCGTCGCCGGCGAACCCGAACGCTGGACGAACGCCGACCCAGCGCGTTTCGGCCGGCCGAGCCGGGGCCGGCTCGTCGACCCGAGGCTCGGGCGGGTCCGGCGGCATCCCGACGGCGTGGCTGGCCGGAATCGCGATCGTGGTCGTGGCCGTCGGGATCGGGTTCGCCTCGGGCGCGATCAAGCTCGGCGGGGGGACCGGCGTGAGCACCAGCGCAGGCGCCCCGTCCGCTGCGGGAGCCTCCGGAGGTCCCGCGGGCGGCATCGCCGGCTGTCCGACGGCCCAGCCCCCGGCCGCCGCGGCCGGCTCGACGTCGGTCGTCACGGTCAATACGTCCCTGGGGGCGATCGAGCTGACCCTGAAGGCCGACCTGTCGCCGATCGCGGTCGGAAACTTCCTCGCCCTCGCGAAGTGCGGCTACTACGACGGTGTCGTCTTCCACCGGATCGTGCCGGGCTTCGTGATCCAGGGTGGCGACGGCCAGCACGGGCGGACCGCGACCTACGGATCGGGCCGGGCGGGGACCGGTGGGCCGGGCTACGAGATCCAGGACGAGAAGGTCACAACCCCGTACCAGCGGGGCACGGTGGCCATGGCCCGGTCCAGCCAGCCCAACTCCGTCGGATCGCAGTTCTTCATCGTCCTCGACGACGGCGCCCAGTCGTCGCTCGCGAGCGCCAACACCTACCAGATCATCGGCAGCGCGACCAAGGGCATGGAGGTCGTGGACGCGATCGCCACCGCCGCCGACGCCGAGAACCCGAGCCAGCCCGTCGCAATGATGAAGCTGACCGTCTCACCGTAACCACAGTCACGACGCCGGGAAGAGCCCGGCGATCCCAGCCAGGAGGGCCACCCATGACCAGCGCCACGATCTCCACCGAGAAGGGCGACATCGACGTCGACCTGTTCGCCAACGACGCCCCCAAGGCGACCAACAACTTCGTCGAGCTCGCGAAGAAGGGCTACTACGACGACGTCGTCTTCCATCGCGTCATCCCGGGCTTCGTCGTCCAGGTCGGCGACGGCCAGCACGGCAAGAAGGCGTCATTGAACGCCGGCCGGGTCGGGACCGGTGGCCCCGGCTACACGTTCGAGGATGAGCCCATCAAGGGCGACTACCTGCGCGGCTCGCTGGCCATGGCCAACGCCGGCCCGAACACGAACGGCAGCCAGTTCTTCATCTGTCACCAGGACCTGACGGGCAAGCTGCCAAAGAACTACACGTTGTTCGGCCAGGTGACCAAGGGCATGGACGTCGTCGATGCGATCGTGTCCGCCCCTCGAAACGCGAAGGACCTGCCGGACGATCCGGTCGCCATCACCGGCATCACGCTCCACGAGGACTGACCGGGCACGTTTTCACGGGATCGCCGGTCAGCTCCGGACCCGGACCGTCGCGTCGACGCAATGAACGTTAAGGAATTTACATCGCGTCGGCCGTCAAAACTCTTGGCTTTGCCCGGGCCGACGGGTACGATGGCCGTGCGCTGTTGATTCAGCCAAGCTGCCCCAGCATCAAGGTCATGGGTAGGTAGGGTCAGGGTAGTCGGTACAGCCGACGTGATAGATGCCCTTGGCGCGTGGCGGGTGTCCGGTTCGCCGGACTTTCACCGGGACAGCATCGAGGTCGGCTCCTTCGGGAGCCGGCCTCGAACTCTGTCCGGTGTCGGGCGGGCGGGGTCACGGATCTGGCGGCTGATGACCCCCGCGTACTCGCATTGCGAGTATGATCGATCCGTGCAACAGCTGTCGCCCACGTCGTTTGCCCTGTTGGGCCTTCTGGCTGTCAGGTCGTGGACCGGATACGAACTGACCAATCAGATGCGTCGGAGCCTGCGGTTCATCTGGCCGTCTTCCGAAGGCCATCTCTACCGTGAGCAGAAGCGTCTGATCGACCTTGGCTGGGCGAGCCTCACGCGGGAGCCGGTCGGGAAGCGTCACAGGAACCGGTACACGATCACGCCGGAGGGCCGGAGCGCGCTGCGCGATTGGCTGCGCACCGAGCCAGGCGAACCCCGGTTCGAGATCGAGGGTCTCGTCCGGATGTTCTACGGCGATCAGGGCAGCGTTGACGACATGCTCAGCTCGATGGACGCGACGGCCCGGATGGCGCGCTCGATGCTCGACACGCTGCTTGGATTCGTCGATGAGTACCTGGAAGCCGGAGGCCCGCTCTCGATCCTGGAAGCGGAGTCTGAACGCGATGGTCCACGGTCTCGCGAAGCCCACTTGGTCCACGGTCGCCCGCAGTTCCCTGACCGGCTCCATGTCGTCGCTCTCGTGCTCGACGTGACGACCGCCCTCCTGGTCGAGGTCGAGGCATCCCTCCTCACGGCCGCCGAGGAAGTCCGCGGGTGGCCATCCACGAACGATCCGCGCGTGGCGCCGCTGACGAGGCAACGGCTCGAGAACCTCCAAGAGCG
>JBKJOK010000377.1:0-1035 GCA_046595595.1 Candidatus Limnocylindrales bacterium | reverse complement strand
GCGGAGGAGATGGAGCTGGCGCCGGCTCAAGCGGTCGCACACCCAGCCCCAGTGGAGCGAGACCCAGTCGCCCGGCCGGAACGGGTCCAGAAACCCGACGCCGTCGACCGACCGTCGGGCGGTCTCCAGGCGGCGTTCGCCCAGGCCGATGTCGTGGCCGTCGTAAGTCAGCGGCCGCGACAGGACGGTCACCTGGTCGCCATCGGTCGAGACAACCTGGCCCCACCGGACGCGGCACTTGTCGAGGTGCTCGAGGGGGGTCTCGAACCGCTTCGTCTGGAGCAGCCCGACCCACGGATAGACCCCGAACACGTGGAATGCGTGGTTCGGCACCGCTCCCTCGGGGATCGCCTCGGCGAGATAGCCCCAGCCCTTGCCGGCCTTCCGCCGGAACCGGTCGAGGAGCGAGTTGCCGAAGCGCTTCATGTCGATCGTGTCGAGGAGGTCGCCGCCGAGCCAGTAGGCCTCGACGACCCGCCGGTCGAGGGGCGTCCGGATGCCCGTTGCGCCGGCGATGAACTCGAGGTACGGCCACGCCCCGGCGAAGCCGCGGGCGAGCTCGACCAGTCCCTGGTCGAACGTCTGCCCGGAGCCGTATTCGAGGAGTGCCTTGTGATCGGGCGGGCCGCAGTAGCCGAGCTCGTTGGGCGGGTAGGCATAGCGGGCGAACAGGATCGCCCCGTTCGTCGGGATCTCGACCTCGTCGGCCGGTGGCAGGCTCGGATCGGGCAGGGCCGGCGCGGCCGGCGGGCTGACGAGCATCGTCGGATCGGCCAGCGGGTTCATTGCGGGACGCCCGCCTTCTCGAATCGGCCAGCCAGCGGATCGTCGTCCGTCCCGTCGTACTGGAACGCGGCGAACGGATCATCGGCGCCGCCGTCGCCCTGACCGAGCACGGTCAGCACGTCGAGGGCGTCGGCGACCTCGGCCTCGGTCATCTTCTGGAGCGCGAACCCGAGGTGGATCAGGATCCAGTCGCCGGGCTTGGCCGGGTCGTCCTCGAGCAGACCGAGGTTGATGTCGCGGACGACCCCC
>JBKJOK010000370.1:0-9239 GCA_046595595.1 Candidatus Limnocylindrales bacterium | reverse complement strand
GTCGCGCTCGGCGCGGACTCGCCGAACGCGCTCGATCTGGCGCCGCTCGCCGTCCGGGTCGATCGTCTGGATGGGCGCCTTCGCCTCCCCCGCCCCATCGTCGCGGAACTTGTTGACGCCGACGACGACGAGGTCGCCGCGTTCGATCGACTGCTGGACCCGGTAGGCCGACTCCTGGATCTGGCGCTGCTGGAAGCCGCCCTCGATGGCGGCCAGCGTGCCGCCCATCGCGTCGATCTCGTCGAGGTAGGCCTGGGCCGCCGTCTCGAGCTCGGTCGTCAGGGTCTCGACGAAGTACGAGCCCGCCAACGGATCGGGCGTCTCGGTCACGCCGCTCTCGTGGGCCAGGATCTGCTGGGTCCGGAGGGCGAGCCGGGCCGAGGCCTCGGTCGGCAGGGCGAGGGCCTCGTCGCGGGCGTTCGTATGGAGGCTCTGGGCGCCGCCGAGGATCGCGGCCAGGGCCTGGACGGTCGTCCGGACCACGTTGTTGTCGATCGACTGGGCGGTCAGGCTCGAGCCCGCGGTCTGGACGTGGAAGCGACAGGCCATCGAGCGCTCGCTCGTCGAGCCGAACCGGTCGCGCACGATGCGGGCCCACATCCGGCGCGCCGCCCGGAACTTCGCGACCTCCTCGAAGAGCTCCGACCAGGCGGCGAAGAAGAAGCTCAGACGGGGGGCGAAGTCGTCGATCGCGAGTCCGCGGCTGACGGCCGCCTCGCAGTAGGCGATCGCGTCGGCCAGGGTGAAGGCGAGCTCCTGGGCCGCCGTGGCGCCGGCCTCGCGCATGTGATAGCCCGAGATCGAGACCGTGTTCCAGCGCGGAAGGTCGCGGGCGCAGAAGTCGAAGATGTCGGTCACGAGGCGCATCGAGCGGGCCGGCGGGTAGATCCAGGTCCCGCGGGCGATGTACTCCTTGAGGATGTCGTTCTGGGTCGTGCCCGCAATCCGGCTCCGCTCGACCCCCTGCTCCTCGGCCGCGGCCACGTACAGGGCCAGCAGGATCGGTGCGGTGGCGTTGATCGTCATCGACGTGCTGACGTCCCCAAGCGGCAGGCCGGCGAGGAGGATCCGCATATCGGCCAGGCTCGAGATCGGGACGCCGACCCGCCCGACCTCGCCCTCCGCCTCCGGGGCATCCGAGTCGTAGCCCATCTGGGTCGGCAGGTCGAAGGCGACCGACAGCCCGGTCTGGCCCTGCTCGAGGAGGTAGCGGAACCGCCGGTTGGTCTCCTCGGCGGTCGCGAAGCCGGCGTACTGGCGCATCGTCCAGAAGCGGCTTCGGTACATCGTCGGCTGGACGCCGCGGGTGTAGGGCGGCTCGCCAGGCAGGCCGAGGTCGCGCTCAGCGTCGAACCCCGTGTCGGCCAGCGTCGCTGCGTTGTAGAGGTCGGCGATCTCGAGGTCGGAGCTGGTCGCGAAGCGCTCACTCCGCTCGGGGGCGGAGCGCAGCGCCCGGGCCCGTGTCGTCGCCCGCCAGCGCTCCTCCGGGGGCGCGTCGAGGCTGGCGCCTTCCGGGCGGTCGCCGTCCGGCCGGTCGCCCGTCATCGCAGGACGACCAGCACATCGCCGTTGTCGATCGTCTGCCCGGCGGCGACCGCGACCCGCTCGACGACGCCGGCGCGCGGAGCTCGGAGCTCGTTCTGCATCTTCATCGCCTCCACGACGAGGAGCCCCTGTCCGGCCTCGACGGCATCGCCGGCGACGACACGGACCGCGGCCACCCGTCCGGGAATGATCGCCCGGATCTCGACCGGCCCGCTCGCCGTCCCGGTGTCGGGCTCACGGGTCGCCCGCCGCCGGAGGTCGGCCCGGGCGGCGTCCTCCACCTCGAGCTCGAACCGCCAGCCGTGGACGACGACCTCGATCGTGACGACGCCATCGCGGTTGCTCGGAGGCAGCCGGGTCGCTGCCCAGGTGCCGGTCCCGTCGGCGGCATGGACGACCCATCGGCCGGGGCCGTACGGCTCGACATGGACCGCGGCGACGTCCGCGGCGGTGACCACGCGCGGCTCGTCGCCCGGCAGGTGGCTCGCGGCCGTCGGCCCGACCCGGAGGTCGCGGATCATCGCGGCGCCCGATCGATCGCCCGGAGCCGACCGGACCGGAGCCATGCCGAGCCGGGAAACGGCGGGCCGCCGGGGGGCGGCGGGCCGCCGGGGGGCGGCGGGCCGCCGGCCGGGGCACCGGCCGTCACCGCCGCGACCGCCACGTGGCGAGCGACTGCGAGGGCCGCCGATCGCTGCTCGGTCGCGACCGCCGACCAGTGCTCGTCCACCCAGCCAATCGTCAGGGCTCCGGCCCGGAATCCGTCGTGGTGGGCCATGAATCGGTGGAAGGGGAGCGTGGTCTGGATGCCGTCGACCCGGATCTCGTCGAGCGCCCGGGCCAGCCGGTCGAGCGCAGCATCGCGCGACTCGTCGACGACGAGGACCTTCGCGATCATCGGGTCGTAGTCCGGCGGGACGCGGCCGCCGGCCTCGGCGGCGGTGTCGACCCGGGTCCCCGGGCCGGACGGCATCTCCCAGCGACCGATCGTGCCCGGCGCCGGGGCGAAGTCGCGTCCCGGGTCCTCGGCCGAAAGGCGGACCTCCAGTGCGTGGCGTTCGGGCGTTGCCGCCCGGTCGGCGGCGGCCAGGATCCGGTCGGATAGCGGGAACCCGGCCGCGATCCAGAGCTGCTCGCGGACGATGTCCACATCGGCGACGAGCTCGGTCACGCCGTGCTCCACCTGGAGTCGGGTGTTGACCTCGAGGAACCAGAACCGTCGGTCCTGGTCGAACAGGAACTCGGCCGTTGCCGCGTTCTCGAGTCCGGACGCTCGGGCCGCGCGGACCGCCACGGCGTGCAGATCCCGCCGCTCGTCGGTCGTCAGGCCCGGGGCCGGCGCCTCCTCGATCAGCTTCTGATGACGGCGCTGGAGGGAACAGTCACGTTCGCCGAGGGCGACGATCGTGCCTGCCCGATCGCCGAGCAGCTGGACCTCGATGTGGCGGGCCGGATGGATCTCACGCTCCAGGTAGACCGACCCGTCGCCAAACGCGGAGCGCGCCTCGGCTGAGCCCGCGGCGAGAGCCGCAGGCAGATCGTTGGGGCGTTCGACGCGGCGCATCCCCCGTCCTCCCCCGCCGGCCGCCGCCTTGACGAGGAGCGGGAACCCGATCCGTTCGGCGTCGGCGAGGATCGCGGGGATCGCGTCCGGGCGATCGATCTCGGCGGCCTCGTAGGTTCCGGGCACGACCGGGACGTCGGCTGCGTGGGCCGCCCGGCGCGCCGCGAGCTTGTCGCCGAGGGCTGCGATCGTGGCGCTCGAGGGACCGACGAACACCAGGCCGGAGTCCTCGACGGCGCGGGCGAACGACGGGCGCTCCGCCAGGAACCCGTACCCCGGGTGAATGGCCTCGGCACCGGTCGCCAGGGCGGCCGCGACGATCGCGTCGCCGCGCAGGTAGGACTCCGCGGCCGGTGCCGGGCCGAGGAGGACGGATTGGTCCGCAAGCCGGACGTGGACCGCCTCGGCGTCGGGCAGGCTGTGGACGGCCACGGTCTCGATTCCGAGCTCCTGACAGGCACGGATAATTCGCACCGCGATCTCACCGCGGTTCGCGATCAGGATGCGCCGGAACGGCCGAGCTCCACGCCTGTCTTTGCGCAAAGACGGGGGCGCATCGACCGTCACAGGGGAATGTTCCCGTGCTTCTTCGGCGGGTTGACGTCGCGCTTGTCGGCCAACAGCTCGAGGGCGGCGATGAGTCGGGGCCGCGTGTCGGAGGGACGGATCACGTCGTCGACGTAGCCCCGAGCCGCTGCGATGTAGGGGTTTGCGAACTTCTGCTCGTACTCGGCGACAAGGCGGGCGCGTTCCGCATCCGGATCGCTCGCGGCGTCGATCTCGTCGCGGTAGACGATGTTGACGGCACCGGCAGAACCCATCACCGCGATCTCGGCCGTCGGCCAGGCGAGGTTGAGGTCGCCGCGGATGTGCTTGCTGCTCATGACGTCGTACGCTCCGCCGTAGGCCTTGCGGGTGATGACGGTCAGCTTCGGGACCGTGGCCTCGCAATACGCGAAGAGCAGCTTCGCGCCATGGCGGATGATCCCACCGTGTTCCTGATCGACTCCGGGCAGGAACCCCGGGACGTCGACCAGGGTGATCAGCGGGATGTTGAAACAGTCGCAGGTCCGGACAAACCGCGCCGCTTTCGTCGACGCGTTGATGTCGAGCGCGCCGGCAAGGATCGCCGGCTGCTGGGCGACGATCCCGACGCTTCGTCCGTCGAGTCGGGCAAAGCCGACGATGATGTTCTGCGCCCAACCTGGCTGAATCTCCAGGAAGTCGCGGTCGTCCACGATCCGCGAGATCACGTCATGCATGTCATACGGTTGGGCCGGGTCGTCGGGCACGATGCCGTCCAATTCCGCATCGCGCCGAGAGCTCGGATCGGCCGTCGCGGCGCGCGGCGCGTCGGCGATGTTGTTCTGGGGCAGGAAGGACAGGATCCGGCGCGTCGTCCGGAGTGCCTCGGCTTCGTCCAGCGCGGCGATGTGCGCGACCCCGCTGACCGACGTATGCGTCGTCGCGCCGCCGAGTCGCTCGGCGTCGACATCCTCGTGGGTCACGGCCTTCACGACGTTCGGCCCCGTGACGAACATGTAGCTCGTCCCTTCGACCATCACGGTGAAGTCGGTGATCGCCGGTGAGTACACCGCTCCCCCGGCACACGGACCGAGGACGACGGACAGCTGCGGCACGACACCCGATGCCATCGTGTTGCGCAGGAAGATGTCCGCGTAGCCACCGAGCGACACGACACCTTCCTGGATGCGCGCCCCACCCGAATCGTTGAGGCCGATGATCGGTGCCCCGACCTTCATCGCCAGATCCATGATCTTGCAGATCTTCGCGGCGTAGGCCTCCGACAGCGAACCGCCGAACACGGTGAAGTCCTGGCTGAAGACGAAGACTGGCCGACCATCGATCAGCCCGTGACCGGTCACGACCCCGTCGCCGAGAATCGCATCCGCGTCGCCGTCGGCACCGCGCGCTGTGACGAATGCGTCGAGCTCCACGAACGAGTCCGCGTCAAGCAGCAGGTCGAGTCGCTCGCGCGCCGTCAGCTTGCCGCGAGCGTGCTGCTGATCGATCCGCGTCTGTCCGCCACCGAGCAGCGCTCGCTCGCGCATGTCATCGAGCCGGGCAGTCCGTTCTTCGTTGGTCGGCACGTCCACTCCCGTGTGTCTTTGCGCAAGGACAGCGCCCGGCGATCGGGTCGCCGTCGGTCATCATAGTGGTCCGCGATCGACATTCGGCCGACCATGAACCGGATCGGCGCCGCCACCGAGGCGCCGAGACAGCGATCGAAACTATCCACAGAAACGGTGAACAACTCGGCTCACGTGTGGATAACCTCGACGGTCGCCCACCGACGCGCTGGGGTAGCATGAGGCTCCTTCCCCGCCCCGCGTCGACCCGTCGCGACGCCGAATTGATTCGAGGTGATGCCCCGGTGACGCAGGTGATCGCGATCGCGAACCAGAAGGGCGGGGTCGGCAAGACGACCACGGCGATCAATCTCGCCGGAGCGCTCGCCGAAGAGGGCTACCGCGTCCTCTGTGTCGACATGGACCCGCAGGCGAACCTGACGGCGGGTCTCGGCATCAATCTCAACACCGTCGAGCGATCGATGGCCGACGTCCTGGCCGACGGCCGGGCAACGCTCGCCGACGTCATTCGCCCAACCGACAGCGCCGGCATCGACATCGCTCCGGCCAACATCGATCTCGCGAGCACCGAGGGCGAGCTCTTCACTGCGCTTGGTCGCGAGCAGGTGCTCCGCGATGCGCTCGAGAGCCAGATCGAGATCTACGACTACGTCCTGATCGACTGTCCGCCCAACCTGGGCCTGTTGACGGTCAACGGGCTCGTCGCGGCGACGAGCGTGATCATCCCGGTGCAGACCCAGTTCTACGCGTTGAAGGGCCTCAACAATCTGGTCAAGGTCATCAACATGATCCGGATGAAGCTCAACCGAGAGCTCAAGATCCTGGGCCTTCTCCCGACGTTCTACGACGGCCGGACCAATCTTGCCCGGGACATGCTCGACGAGCTCCGCGTCGTCGGCGATCACCACGTCTTCAGCAGCATCATCCGCAACACGGTGAAGCTCGGTGAGGCACCGCTCGTCGGCCGGCCGATCACCTCGTACGCCAGCGCGTCCGAGGCCGCCCGGACCTACCGCGAGCTCGCTCGGGAGGTGATCGACCTTGGCCAGGCCTGACTTCCGCGCAGCCGCCGCTCGGCGCCTGTCCGAGGATCGCGAGCTTTCGCCGGCCATCATCAGCCTGCTGTCGTCGGAAAACGCGGGCCGAAGCACCGGTATCAAGGTGCTCGCGATCGACCGGATCGAGTCCAACCCGCGCCAGCCGCGCACGGTCTTCGATGCCGACGCGCTCGCCGAGCTCGCCGCATCCATCCGCGAGCACGGGGTGCTTCAGCCGATCCTCGTCCGGCCGCTCGGCGAGAATCGCTACCAGCTCGTCGCCGGCGAACGTCGCTGGCGGGCATCACGCGAGGCCGGCCTCACGTCGATCCCGGCCCTCGTTGAGGAGCTCGACGACGACACGGCGCTTGAGATCTCGATCATCGAGAACCTCCAGCGCGAGGACCTCTCGCCGCTCGAGGAAGCGACGATGTTCGACCGGATGGTGCACGAGCACGGCTACAGCATCCGGAAGCTCGCCGAGAAGCTCGGCAAGGACAAGGGCTACCTCGAGAACCGGCTGCGGCTCGCCAACGCCCCCGAGGAGATCCGCGAGCTGGTGTCCTTGCGCAAAGACACCGTCTCGCACGCCTACGAGCTGCTCAAGGTCGAGGACCCCAAGAAGCGCAAGCGACTCGCCGCCCAGGTCGCGTCCGGCGAGCTGTCGCTCGTGAAGCTGCGCGAGAAGATCGAGGGCCGCCGGCCTCGCGTCGTCCCCGACGGCGCGGACGTCGACACCATCGAGGCTGGTCCCCCACCGCCCGAGGATGCAGAGCAGGCGGCGGGCTGGTCGAGCAACCGGCCCGGCGTGACCATCGGCGACGACTCTCTCGTCAATGCCCGACACCAGCTGTCGGACGCCGTCGAGGATCTCGTCTTGGTGCTCCAGGCTCCGGACGTGATGCGGGCGATCCCGGAGATCGACCGGGCGAACCTGGCCAAGTACCTGACCATCGCCAAGCTCAAGCTCGAGAACGCGATCGCCCTCGTGCGGAGCGGCGACTCGAGCTGACACCCCGGCGCGCCTGGCGGCGAATCGAGAAGCCGGCGCCACGTGGCGCCGGCTTTGTCGTGTCCGGTCGATGACCCGCCGTGCGGGTCCGGTCGTCAGGGCTTCGTCTTGCCGGCCTGCTTCGCGGCTGCCTTGTCGGCGGAGTGGCCGCGGTTGTCCTTGGCGACCGTTCGGACCCACGCGCCGTGGTTGTCGTAGCCCTCGGGCGTCTCGGTCTGGGCCGCCTCGCTGACGAGCTTGCCGTGGTTGTCCGGATGCACGGCGGCTTCGGCGTCGGCCGTCTGCTCGTCGGTCTCGGGGACCTCGGTCTCGGGGACCTCGGTCTCGGGCGCCTCGGTCTCGGGGGCATCGGTCTCGGGGGCCTCACCCACGTCGGTGTCCGGGTCGTCGGTCTCCTCGGCGTCCGGGGCTTCGTTCTCGTCGCCGTCGGTGGTCTCGGTCGCGGCTGGGCCCTGCGCGTTGGCATGGGCCGGCGGGGCGGAGTCGGGGCGGGCGGCGAACGCAACGGTTGCCGAAAGGGCGAGCACGGCCAGGGCGATCAGCAGGCTGCGGAGGTGGCGGCTGAGGGGGCTCACGGTGATGGGGAACCTCTGCTTGGGATGATGACACTCAGGGTAACGAGGGTTCCCGGCATGGGTTAGGGGTACGTTCGTCCCGATTCGGTGCCGGGGCGCACGGCCCGGATGCCGCCGGCGCGCCGACCGATCGACGGACGGGTCACGCGACCGGCCCGCCGCCGATCATCAGCCCGATCCAGATCGTGCCCAGGGTCGCCAATCCGATCGTCTCGACCCGCCAGGCCCGCTCCCGTCGGGCGCTCGACGAGGACCCGGCCACCGACATGCTGGCCGCGACCGGCGCACAGGCGATGCCCGCCAGGAGGAACGCGACGGCGATCGAGCGGTCGGCGGCGATGGCCGAAGCAACCGATGCAACCCCGACGGTTCCGAACAACACCGCCGACAGCCGGACCGAGCGCTCCCGACCGAGGGCGATCGCAATCGACGAGAGGCCTGCGGACTGATCCCGCTCGACGTCCACGAGGGCGTTGCCGATCGCCAGAGCCGCGCCCGCCGCGACGGCCACCGGAAGGAGCACCGCGAACGCCGGAGCCAGGCCGCCGGTCGCGCCGAGCCAGCCGAAGACGGGCAGGATCGGGATGCCGACCGCGAACGGCAGCCACGACCACGCCGTGCCCTTGAGGCGAAGGTCGTAGGCGAGGCCGATGGCGATGACGACGACGGCCAGCCCCCCGATCGCCGGCGACACAGACAGGGCGAGGCTCGTGCCCCCGACGAACAGGATCCCCGCCGCGATCGCGGCCCGTCGACCGGTGACGAGACCGGACGGGATCGGCTTGCCCGCCTTCCGACCCGCGTCCGCCGGGGCGTCAACCACGTCGTTGACGGTGCCGATGCCGAGCTGGAGCAAGGTCATCGCCAGGCCGAGGCGGAGGGCCAGATCCGGCGGCGCGCCGGCGACGAGAGCCACCGAGCCGCTGACCAGCCCGTCGAGGATGGACGGGAACGGATGGGTGAGCCGCAGCCAGCCGACGAGGCGCTCCCCCATCGAGGCCTGATCAGACGTAGACGAGCTCGCCGAAGTTCGCGACGAGGTAGTCGATCAGGCGGTCCCGGCCATTGGCGACCTGCGATCGGATCCCCGGAACGAGGGCGAACAGGGTGATCGCGGGCACCATCAGATGTCCGTCTCGATCGCGACCCACGACCGCGGGCGGGCCGCCGCCAGAAGCGAACACCCGTTCGAAACTGGCCTCGTCCAACCCGGCGGCCTGACGGAAGTCGGTCACGACCTTGGCCACGCCCCGACGGATCGCGACGTCCCGCATCATCTCGGCGGCCCAGGCGTCGATCTGGTCGTCGCTCTGGTCCGTGAGCCGGTTGCGGTACTCCTCGGGATCGGCCGACAGACCGGTCGTCGCCACGTTGCCTCCAGGGTTCGGGGATCGG
>JBKJOK010000359.1:0-6804 GCA_046595595.1 Candidatus Limnocylindrales bacterium | reverse complement strand
GCCCCGGGCGGTGAACGAGCGCTCCTCGATCCGCATCCGGAGCGTGTCGAAGCGGAGCTCCGCGTCACGCATGAACGTGAACAGCTCGTCGACGGTCGGCAGGCCGGCGCCAGGCAGGGTCGCGAGCTCGGGACGCGGCCGGCGATCGACCGGCATGGGCAGGTCCGCGGCGCGATCCCACAGGCGAGTCGAGGTCATCGCCGCGATTGTAGCCGGGGTCTTGACATCCATTCATGGTCGGCGTATATATCGTATGACGATATAACGAGTTGCGGTATATCGCGTCCAACCCAACTGGAGGGAACCCCGTGAAGGTCCTGCACCGACTGACCCTGACGATCGGAGCGCTGGGCGCGGCCCTCGCCCTGATCGGGGCCCTCGCCGTCCCGACGTTCGCCGGCGGCGCGACCAGGGCCAGCGCCACGATCATCAACACGAGCGGCGCGCCGATCGGCTGGGCGCGCTTCGTCGAAGACGCCACCGGGATCGTTCACGTCAACGTCCACGTCAAGGGCCTGACGCTCGGCCTCCACGGGATCCACATCCACCGAGCCGCCGACTGCACGCCGCCATTCACGGCCGCCCAGTCGCACTACAACCCGGGCCGTCTGCTCCACGGCCTCGACAGCCTGAATGGCCCACACGCCGGTGACCTGCCGAACCTGACCGTCAACGACGACGGCGTCGGCCATCTCAACACGACCACCGATCGGGTCACCCTCACGGACGGTCCGACCACCCTGTTTGACACGACCGAGGGTCAGGTCGGCAGCTCGCTGGTCATCCATGCAGCCCCCGATGACCAGGTCACCGATCCCACCGGCAGCAGCGGCGGTCGAGTGGCATGCGGCGTGATCGTGGCCGGCTGAGGTGCTCGACCGACGGGGGTTCGGACGGTTCGCGGAGCCGGCGAGGCTGGTCCTCGCCGTCCTCCGCGACGGTCCGCGTGGCGTCGTCCGCCTGTTCGACGACGTCCGCTCGCTCGACGGGCCGATCGGGCCGGGCACGCTGTACGCGGCGATCGCCCGGCTCGAGGGGATCGGCCTGATCGAGCCTGCGACGGGCGACGATGGACGACGGGCGTATCGTCTGACCGGAGGAGCAACTTGATGTCGATGCTGATCCGGCTCTACCCGCGGGCATGGCGCGACCGCTACGAGGCGGAGATCGTCGAGCTGCTGGCGTTGCGTGGCGGATCCGTGCGCGATTCCGTGGATCTCGTTCGCGGCGCCGTCGACGCCCATCTCCACCCGCAGAGCGGTCCGCCTGTCCTCTGGACGCACCGCCTCCCGGGCCTCTTCGCCCTGGTCGCCGGGCTGTCGTTGTCGCTCGCGGTCCTCGGGATCTCGTTCCGCGCAGGGCCGGACTGGGGCGCCGCCGGGAGCTTGATGGGTGTCGGGGTGATGCTGATGCTCGTCAGCCTGGCAGGCGACTACCTGGCAAGTCAGGGCCGGCGGTTTGTCGTGGCGGGATGCGTGTTCGGCGCCTGCGTCGTGGCGGCGAACCTCCTCGGCCGGGGTGTTTCGTCCTCCCTGTTCGGGAGCTTCGCCGTCCTCCTCGTCATCTGTGGGATCCTCGCGACGGCTGCGCTCCGGGCCGGAATCGCAGCGCGCGGACGGTGGATCCTCGTCGTGGCGGGGGTGATCCTCCCGCTGCTCCTCGTGGCCGGCGTCACCCTCGTCCGCGAGTCAACGGGCGTCGCGCTCGTTGATATGGCCGCGTCGACGACCGCGCTGTTCGGACTTCCGTACGGGCTGGCCTGGCTGTTGGTCGGGCTCCGGATGACGGTCCGCGGCTCGCAGACCTTCGTCGACCAGCCCTCACCCGCGACCCCCGCCAACCTCGTCGAACTGGAGATCCCCACATGACCCAGTCGCTCGGCGAGCTCGGTCGGTTCGCCGAGCCGTCGCTCTACATCCTCGTC
The DNA here is from genome assembly GCA_046595595.1 of Candidatus Limnocylindrales bacterium. Lineage (GTDB taxonomy): Bacteria > Chloroflexota > Limnocylindria > Limnocylindrales > CSP1-4 > CF-46. Next base: position 4,880 of record JBKJOK010000359.1, on the reverse strand, counting down.
TCGCTCGGCAACGGCCCGAAGCACGGCTACGCGATCATGACCGACGTCGAGGAGATGTCGGGATCGCCGCTCGGGCCGGGGACCCTGTATGGCGCCTTGGCCCGGCTCGAGAAGCGCGGGCTGATCGAGGCCCTCGAGCCCGAGGAGCGCCGCCGGCCGTACCGTCTGACCGCGCTCGGGGCGACGACGGTCCAGGCCCAGCTCGTGAACCTCGAGGGGTTCGTGAAAACCGGGCTCGCCCGGCTCGGAGGCTGATCCGATGCGCCGCCTGGTTGCCCTCTATCCCCGGGCGTGGCGGGATCGCTACGCCGCGGAGTTCGACGACCTCCTGGCCGATCGCCCGGCGACGCTGCGCGATCAGGTTGACATCGCCCGCGGAGCGATCGATGCGTGGATCCATCCCCAGGTCGTCGGCCATCGCGTCGATGCCGCGAAGGCCGGACCGGGCGGCCGGCGCACTTTCGGATCCGCGACGCTCATCGTCGGTGGCGGCCTGTTGATCCTCGCCGGAGTCGGCATGTACAGCGCCCGGGTCGATCCCGATCTTCACTACAAGCTGGTGGACGTCCCGATCCTTGTCCTGATCCTCGGGATGGTCCTCGTGGCGGTCGCTGCGATCGTTCGCTCGATCGGCATGGCGCGCGGATCCGGTCCAGCCACGGCGGCCAGCGTCGTCATGCTCGTCGGGGCGCTGGGGATCGCGCTGCCCTGGCCGCTCCCGCTCGCCGGACTGTTCGCATTCATGGGCGCCGCCATCGCGTTCGGCCTGATCCTCGCGATCGGCGACCGTCAGCCCGTCGGCGTCCTCGTCGCGATCGCGTCGCTGCTCATGATCGGCATCAACACCGAGGACGAGCGAGCGCTGTTGACGATCCCGGTGGCTCTCGCCTGGATCCTCGTCGGGGTGGCCGACCTCCGCCCGGCAAGGCGCCTGGGGCCGGCCGCCGTGATCGAACGAGCCGGGCCATGAATCCGTCGCGCCGGAAGATCGGGCCGATTCGGCCCATGCCCCCTCAGCCGCCGCCCGGGCCGCGGCCGAGACCCGGCTCGGTCATCGCTGCCGGGTCGAGGAGCTCGTCGAGGCGGTCTGGCGCGATTCCGCGCTCGGCCGCGAGCTCGCGGATCGTGCGGCCCGTCTTGAATGCCTCCTTGGCGAGCGCGGCCGCCGCGTCGTAGCCGATCTCCGGGGCAAGCGCGGTTGCCAGCATCAGCCCCTGCTCGACGAGCGCCGGGCCGCGGTCCGTCGCGGTCAGGCCGGTCACGGCCCGCTCGGCGAAGTTGCGCGCTGCGGCGGCCAGGAGCGCGATCGACTCGAGCGACGCCGCCGCCGTCACCGGCAGCATCACGTTCAGCTCGAGCAACGAGCCGGTCTGGCCGAAGGCGACCGTCGTGTCGTTGCCCAGAACCCGGGCGACGACCATCGTCAGGCTCTCGACGATCACCGGGTTCACCTTGCCGGGCATGATCGACGAGCCCGGCTGGGTCTCGGGCAGGGCGATCTCGGCCAGGCCAGCCCGAGGGCCCATGCCCATCAGGCGGATGTCGCTGGCGACCTTCCACAGGCTCAGGGCGATCGTCCGGATGGCGCCGTGGGCGGCGATCGCGGCATCGAGCGTGGCCTGGGCGTGGAAGTGGTTTGTCGTCTCGCGGACGTCGAGGCCGGTCAGCGCCGAGAGCCGGCGGCAGGCGCCGGCCGCGTAGTCGGGATGGGCGTTGATCCCGGTCCCGACCGCGGTCCCGCCGAGGGGCACGCTGAGCAGCTCCTCCTGGGCGGCTCGCGCCCGTCGGATCGACTCCTCGAGCTGTCCGGCGTAGCCCCGGAACTCCTGGCCGAGGCGGATCGGGGTGGCGTCCTGGAGATGGGTCCGGCCGGTCTTGACGATGGGCCAGAACTCGTCGGCCTTGGCGTCGAGGGCGACCCGCAGCATCTCGAGGGCCGGCACGAGGCGCTCCTCGATCTCGATCGCGGCCGACAGCTGGAGGGCGGTCGGGATCACGTCGTTCGAGGACTGGCACCGGTTCACATGGTCGTTGGGGTGGACCCGGAGGTCGTCACCGAGGAGCGCGGTGAGCGTCCTGGTGGCGAGGGTCGCCACGACCTCGTTCATGTTCGTGTTCGTCGACGTGCCCGAGCCGGTCTGGTAGATGTCGATCGGAAACTGCGCGTCGTGGCCGCCCTCGGCCACCTGGGCGGCCGCCGCGGCAATGGCTGACGCGACTTCCGGATCGAGCAGACCGAGCTCGGCATTCGTCTCGGCAGCCGCCTGTTTGACGAGGGCGAGGGCTCGGATGAACGGACGCGGGAAGCGCTGCCCCGAGATCGGGAAGTTCAGGACCGCTCGCTGGGTCGAGGCGCCGTACAGGGCGTCAGCCGGGACCGCCATCTCGCCCATCGAGTCGCGCTCCGTGCGGGTGGCGGCGTCCGCCGCCGGGCCGGGTCCGGTCGTCATCGCCCGATTGTAGGCGGGCCGGCGTCGTCGTCGGCTCGCCCCTCGTAGACTTCGCGGCCGGGGGAGAGGAGCGACCGCATGCCGACGATCCGGGCCAACGGCCTCGACATCGCCTACGACGTCCATGGCGCCGGGCCGCCGCTCGTCCTGCTCCACGGCGCGACGTCGCTCGGTTCGCGCGACTTCGCCGCCCAGATCCCGCTGTTCGGGCGGGCGTTCCGGATCCACGTCCCGGACGCGCGCGGCCACGGTCGGACACGCTGGGATGCGTCCGACGGCTTCCGCTACGACTGGCTCGTCGCCGACCTCGGCGCGTTCGTGGACGCGCTGGGCCTCGAGACGTTCCACCTCGTCGGCTTCTCGATGGGCGCGATGACCGCCCTCCACTACGCGGTCCGGCACAGCGCGCGGTTGCGGACGCTGACAGTGGTCGGGATCACGACCCAGCGCGAACCGCGGGCGTCGGTCGCCCGCCGGCTGATGGATCCCGTGCGGGCGGATCGCGATGAGCCGGCCTGGGTCGCCGAGCTCGGACGGCGGCATGACCCGGGCCAGGGCGCGGGCGCGTGGCGTCGGCTCCTGCCCGCGATCGCCGCGGACGTCGCCGTCCAGCCGCTCCTGACCCTGCGCGACCTCCGCCAGATCGAGGCACCGACGATGATCGCGTGCGGCGACCGCGATCCGTTCGTGCCGGTCGACCATGCCTGGGGGATCAGCCGCCAGATCCCGGACGCGCGCCTGTTCGTCGCCCCGGGCTGCGGCCATGAGGTGATGTCGCGCAAGCCGGGGTTGTTCAACGAGGCATTGGCGGGCTTCTTCCGGTCCACCGCGGCCGAGGCGGCTCGACGGGCTGCCGCGAACCCCCTCGACGAACCGCCCCCGTCCGACCCCGGGACCGACAGCGACTGGCTGGCCGCTCCCGAGCACTGACCGGTCCAGCCCAGGCCAACACGAGGAGTCCGACATGACCACGCTGCTCGCCCTCTACCGCCGACCCGATGGCGGCGACGAGGCCCTCGCCACGTTCCTGCGCCGCTACCGCGACGAGCACCTGCCGCTCGTCGCCGCGACGCCCGGCCTGCGCGCGACCCGGGTCCAGCACGTCGGACAGGCGTTGGGCGGCGAGACCGACCTCGTGCTGATCACCGCGATGGAGTTCGACGACCGGGCGGCGCTCGATCTCGGACTTGCGTCGGACGCGATGCGTCAGGCCGGCCGGAACCTCCGGGAGATTGCGCCGGGTCTCGCGACGCTGCTCGTGCTCGAGGACGACGCGCCCGGAAGCGAGGCCGGATCCGGCCAGGACTGATGTGGCCAGACAGTCATGCCCGGACTGTTGGGCGCGCATCCCGGCCCACGACACCTGACGGCGACCCGGGAATTAGTCGCGAACGGCTAATTCAGGCGGACAGCAGTCGTCGGTTCGGCCTCGAACCTGACATACCAGTCTGTCGGTGGTTGTATGGCCAAGTTGCGGGCCACGCCGGCTTCCGGGCCGGGCCCCCGGCTTCGCCCGAGGGCCGCTCGCTGCTACTGTGAGCGGCGACAGAGGATGGAGTGACCCAGATCGCGCCGACCGACCTCGACCAGCCGGCCGCCCACCGGTTCATCGCGACCGCGTTCCCGGCGCCAGGCGCGACCGGCCCGGTCGATGCGGTCGCCCTCGTCACGATCGAGCGGCCCGATGCCCTCAACGCCCTGAGCTTCGACCTCCTCGACGAGTTGGCGGACGCGCTCGAGGGCCTGGACCGTGAGCCGGCCTGCCGGGCGATCGTCATCACCGGCTCGGGCACGCGGGCCTTCGCGGCCGGCGCCGACATCAAGGAGCTGGCTCGCCAGTCGCCGGTCAGCCTCCTCGTCGAGGACCGCTTCGCCGTCTGGGAGCGGATCGCCGCCGTCCGCACGCCGGTCATCGCCGCGGTCCGCGGGTTCGCCCTCGGCGGCGGCTGCGAGCTGGCAATGAGTTGCGACCTGATCGTGGCCGGCGACGATGCCCAGTTCGGCCAGCCCGAGATCAATCTCGGGGTGATGCCCGGCGCAGGCGGGACGCAACGCCTGACCCGGGCGATCGGCCGGGCCCGGGCGATGGACCTGGTCCTGACCGGTCGGACGATCGGTGCGGCCGACGCGGCCGCGATGGGCCTGGTCAGCCGGGTCGTTCCGGCCGAGGAGACGCTCGGTGCGGCCCTCGAGCTCGGCGGGGTCATCGCGAGCAAGGCGCCGGTCGCCGTGCTCGCCGCCAAGGAAGCCGTTCGGCTCGCCGAGGAGCTGCCACTGTCCGCCGGACTGCGCCACGAGCGTCGGGCGTTCTTCGCCCTCTTCGCCAGCGACGACCAGGGAGAAGGAATGTCGGCCTTCGTCGAGAAACGGCGGCCGGAATGGAAGGGACGCTGAACCGATGAACCGCGACGAGTCGGGCGGGAGCGACTA
>JBKJOK010000353.1:0-2094 GCA_046595595.1 Candidatus Limnocylindrales bacterium | reverse complement strand
GCGGCCAGGTCGCGCGGTGGCTCCCCGGTAGTACCCGCGCGCCGGGTCGTACAGGGCGATCTCCATGAACCGGGCGAATGTCATCGGCCCGTCCCGCTCGATCTCGGCACGGATCGCCGCGACCAGCAGCGGGTCCGACGGGACATCCTGATCGCGGGTCGGGACGCGCCTCAGGTCCATGTCCGTCCCTTCCCGAAGACGAGACGCAGCCCGGGACCGACGAGGCTGTGGCCGCCGAGCACGATCGGGATCGGCGCGTCGCGGGCTGCCTCCGTCAGCGCCCGCAGCCACGGGTCGGCGATTCGGCCGGCGAGCAGGAGGTCCGACGCGAAGCGGTCCTCGGCGGTTGGCCAGCCCGCCTCGTCCGGACCGAACTGCTGGGCGAGCAGGACGCGGCTGTCGACGAGCGCGCCGTCGCTGAGCCGAGCCAGGACCCCACCGAGCGCCGCCGGGCCCTCGCGCGCGAGCAGCATGCCGAGCGTCGAGGCGATGGGGCGCTGGCCGGCCGCCCGCGTCCGGAGCCCGCGCTCCTCGATGAGGGCCCGGGTCCGCGACGCCGTCGCACGCTCGAGCCAGGCGATTCCGGCCGCCGACGCTCGTCCGGCGACGACGAGCTCGGCGCGCGGATCGGCGGCAACGGCCGCGACCCGAGCCAGGGCCGAGCGGACCACGCTGGTCGGCGCGCCGACGGTCCCGTCGTCGGTCCGCCGGACGAGGAGCGCGTCGAGCGACGAATCGAGGTCGACCTGGAGCCGCCAGATCGCGTGCCGGTCGTCGACCGCGACCCCGGCCGACTCGGCCAGCCAGCGCGGGAGCCCGTTGTCGGACGCGAGAGCCGGAACGCCCACGACGGCGGACGCCGCGCCGGCGACCGCGACGACATCCGCCGAGTAGCGGTTGTTCACGAGCGCTCGACCGGCCGGGCCGCCGGCGACCGCCACGAAGGCGCGCCGATCGGCAGCGGTCGCGAGTGGGATGCTGCCCGACCCGAGGACGACGAGACCGGCCGCGCCGAGCTCCGCTGCCGCCGTCCGCAGGCGTCCGGCGAAGCCATCCGGTCCGAGCGGTGCATCGTCGATCCGGACGTCATCGGCTCCGGCCGCGCGGAACCCCGCCGCCTGGCGCTCGGCGTTGCCCAGCCGGATCGCCGCGAACGCCCTCACGAGCGGCCCGGCATCGGACCCGGCCGGGGCGTGGAGAATAAGCACGGCGACGCGGGTCACGCGCCGAGTCTAGCGAGCGGAGGTCGATCCACCGATGCGACGAGTCCGGGCGTACATCGGCCTCGGGGCGAACCTCGGCGACGCCGGCGCGACGCTCGCCGGCGGGGTCCGGGCCATCGCCACGCTTCCAGGAGCTCGCCTCCACGCGGTCTCGCGGTTGTACGCGACCGAGCCCGTCGGCGTCATCGACCAACCGGCCTTCCGCAATGCCGTCGTCGCCCTCGACGTGCCCGCCAGTCCAGATCCCGCCACGGGGGCAACGGCGCTGTTGATCGCCCTCAAGCAGCTCGAGCGCGCGTTCGGCCGCCGAGATCGCGAGCGCTGGGGTCCGCGCGAGCTCGACCTCGACCTGCTCGTCTTCGGTCGCGCCCGGCTCGTCCTGGATCGGCCGCCCGAGGGGATGTCGCTCGATCCGGGCAAGGCCGATCGCCTCCTCGTCGTCCCGCATCCCGAGGCCGCCCGTCGCCTGTTCGTCCTCGCCCCGCTGGCGGACGTGGCCGCCGGCCTCGTTCCGCCGGGCTGGACCGAGACGATCGCGACGGCAGCGGCCCGCCGACGCCTCGAGGAAGGCGCCGATGCCGCGCGTCCGATCGCCGCGTGGGATGCGGACCGATCGGACTGGCAGGAGCTCGGCCCGTCGATGGGGACGGCGCAGGGCTGACCGGCGCTCGATGTCAGTTAGAGGCGGACCGACGGCGGCCGATCCCGATCGAACATGTGGACCGTGTCGACGAACCGGACCTGCTTGGTCTGATAGCCCATCACGAGCGAATGGGTTCGCGCCCCGCCGCCGAAGAAGCGAACGCCCTCGAGCAGATCGCCGGCGGTCACGCCGGTCGCCGAGAAGACGAGGTTCTCGCCCGGCGCCAGG
>JBKJOK010000248.1:0-3358 GCA_046595595.1 Candidatus Limnocylindrales bacterium | reverse complement strand
TCGCCGCCCTCGGCATGGTCGCGCCAGCTGTCGGCGACGGTCCGGACCTGCTCGAGCCCGAGCGAGGTCGTGACGTGGCCGGTCACCGTGTCGGCGTCGACGAGGAGGACCTTCTGGTTCTGGTGGAGCTGGAGGGCCGAGGCCAGGTTCGTCGCGACGGTCGTCTTGCCGACGCCGCCCTTCGGGTTGAACACGGCGATGACGGTCGCGAGGCGCGACCAGTCGCCGATCTCCATCGATCCTCCCTGGATGACGGGCCCGGAGCCGTCGTCGACCGTGACCGACCGGATGCACATCGCCTCGACCCGCCAGCGGATCGAGTCGGCGGAGTAGGGGCGGCTGAAGAACTCGTCGGCCGACGACGGGCTGAACATCCGGTCGAGGGTCTGCGGCGACATGACCATCAGGGCGGGGATGCTGAGCGAGCCCTCGTGGAGCAGGCCGTAATACTCGAGCGATGTGTCGAAGTCGCGCTCGCCGTCGAGGATCGCAACGGCGATGTCGCGGCGGCTCGCGAGGAGGGCCTCGAGCTCGTCGGGTGTGCCGATCGTGATCGCTTCGAAACCGGCGGATCGGAGCTCGTCGGCGACGGCGCCCCGTTCCTCGGGCGGTAGTGCGATGACGATGGCAGGACGAGCCACGTGAATTCTCCCGGGTGCTTGGCGGTGGGATGGACGTCAGGTCGGCTGAGCCGGCCTAGGCGTCGGACTCGGGATCGTGAGCGCTGACGTGGACGATGCCCTCGCTCGAGCCGGTCACCCGAGCCTGGAAGCTCGGCAGCGACGGGATCGCGTCGCGGAGGTTGGCATCGTCCTCGTGCTTGACCGCGAAGACGAATTCGCCGTCGGGGCCGGATGAGACTCCGACCGATCGGACGCCGGCGAGGCGACCCAGATGGCGCTTGAAGCTGGCAATGCTCGCGACGCTGACGAGTCCGACGACGACGACCTGGGTCGCGGCGGGGGCTTCGTCGGCCTTGTCCCTGCCGGGCACGAGGCCGGCGATCCGGGCGGCGAGGGCGTCGTCGCCGATCTCCGGGATGTCCTCGTCGGAGGCGCCCGCGTCGGTGAACGCCTCGGCCTCGGCGGCGTCGTAGTCGGGCGACAGGCCGAGGGCGGCGAAGCGCGGATCCGCCTGGTCGTCAGCGATGGCCTCGACCTCGACCCCGGCGCTCGCGGCTGCGGCGGCGGCCGCCTGGATCGCGGCGAAGGCGGATTCGCGGTCGAGCTCGCCGTTGGACTCCTGGGCTCCATCGAGCGACCCGACCATCTCGTCGGTCGCGGCGACCGACTCGTCGGTGGCGCCGAGCACTGCCTCGACGTCGGTCGCCTCGAAGGCGCCGGCGACGGCCGTCTCGGCCTGGCCGGCCTCGTTCGACGCGCTCTGGGTCTCGACGACGGCCTCGATTGACTCGGCTTCATCGGTGGCGAGTGCGTCCAGGAGCCCGTCGAAGGACGGCGGTTCGGGCAGGTTCTCGGCCATGGTCGCGAACCGGCTCGGATCCTCTTCGCCGAGCAGGCGCCCGAAGAAGACGGCCATCTCCTCCTCGAACGCGGCGACCGACTTCTGGACGGCGTCGATCTCGCGCTCGATGACGGCGGCATGCTGCTCGATCTGGGTCTCGAGTCGGGCCTTGCGATCGGTGATCTTCGTCTCGGTCTCATCGCGGATCCGGGCGATCTCGGCTTTGGACCACTCGCGAACCCCGGCAACGTCGTCATCGGCGGTCCGACGCAGCTCGGCGGCCTCGGTGGAGGAGCGGCCGTGGATCGTCTCGACGTGCGTCTTGGCATCGGCCTGGAGCTGGCTGATCGCCCGGCTTCGGGCATCCTCGGCCGCGGCCTGCATCGCCTTCGTCAGGTCGGCCATGAACTTGCTGGGCTTCTTGTTCGTCGGCGGCTTCGGTGCGGCCGGCTCGGGCTCGGGGTCACGAGCGACCCGACCGATGAACGGGTCGGCGGCCTCGGGAGCGGCGGCAGCGGCGGGAGCGGCAGCGGCCTCGGGCGCGGCGGGCGCGGCTTCGAGCGATACGTCGTCCTCGGTCGGCCAGCCGCTGACGACGGCGGCCCGATCGGGAGACTCGCTCTCGGAGCTCTCGCCAGATGGGCGGTCGGAGCTCCAGGGAAGCCGGAACCCGGCTCGGGCGTCGGTGGTGGCCATGCGTCGTTCTGCCTCTCCAGGTGCACCCCGCAGGGATTCAGGGCGTGCTCGCATTGTGGTTGCAAGGGGAGGGTGTGATGGAGTCCGCTAGAGGTACCAGCGGACCGAGCCGGTGGTACGGTCGGCGGGGCGGGACCCTGTCCCGGGCCGAGGATCGGTGCGTCGTCGCATCGCCAATCCGATGCCGCGACGCACCGCCCGGCGGCCCGTCCGAGCCCGCGCGGTACGATCAGTCCGATGGAATCGCTCGTTGACCCGCCCGCCCGCCCGCCGAGCCCGACTGACGCCCCGGACGCGGCCCTCGCCGATCGTCTCGGGAGACCGCTCCACGACCTCCGGATCTCGGTCACCGATCGCTGCAACTTCCGCTGCACCTACTGCATGCCCAAGGAGATCTTCGGCGCGGACTATGCGTTCCTGCCGCGCTCCGAGGTCCTGTCGTTCGAGGAGATCGAGCGGGTCGCCCGGGTCTTCGTCGGGCTCGGCGTGGAGAAGCTCCGGCTGACCGGCGGCGAACCCCTGGTCCGGCGCGACCTGGCGGTCCTCGTCGAGAAGCTGGCGGCGATCCGGCGACCCGACGGGGGCGCCCTCGATCTCACCCTGACGACGAACGGCTCGGCGCTCCGCAAGCTGGCCGGTCCGCTGGCGGCGGCCGGGCTCGGCCGGGTCACCGTGTCGCTCGACTCGCTCGACGACGCGGTGTTCAGCGCGATGAACGGCGTCGACTTCCCGGTCGCGAAGGTCCTCGATGGGGTGGCGGCGGCGCAGGAGGCCGGACTCGGGCCGGTCAAGATCAACATGGTCGTCCGGCGCGGGATCAACGAGGCGAGCGTCCTGCCGATGGCCCGCTGGGCGCAGTCGGCCGGAGTGACGCTCCGGTTCATCGAGTACATGGACGTCGGCCACACGAACGGCTGGCGGATGGACGACGTGGTTCCGGCCGACGAGCTGGTCGCGCTCGTGGACGCGGAGATGCCCCTGGTCGGAGAGCCGCCGCGCTACCGGGGGGAGGTCGCGACGCGCTACCGGTACGCAGACGGCGCGGGCGAGATCGGGTTGATCGCGTCGGTGACGAAGCCATTCTGCGGCGACTGCACGCGCGCTCGCCTGTCTGCCGAGGGGCGCTTCTACACATGCCTGTTCACGGGGGAGGGGCATGATCTGCGGGCCGTGCTTCGGGATCCCGTGGCCGCGGCCG
>JBKJOK010000352.1:0-6648 GCA_046595595.1 Candidatus Limnocylindrales bacterium | reverse complement strand
CGTCCTCGGCGCCGTCGGCACGGTGGACGCGGTCTGGCACCTCGGCGACGTCGTGGGCTATGGACCGGATCCCGACGGGGTCGTGAGGCGGCTGGCCGGGATCGGGGCGATCGGAGTTACGGGCAACCACGACCTCGCCGCCCTTGGCGGACGTGAGATCGACTGGTTCAATCCGGACGCCAAAGCGGCGATGGAATGGACACGTGGGCGGATCACCGACGCGACCCGAGCCTGGCTGAGCGCCCTGCCGAAGACCCATCGAGACGGTGACATGACCCTCGTCCACGGCAGCCCGCGCGATCCGATCTGGGAGTACATCACGTCGATGCCGGTCGCCCGTGCCAACCTCGCCGCCCTCGAGACCCCGATCGGGCTCCACGGCCACACCCACCTGCCGATGGCGTGGGCGGACCGTGACGGCCGAGTCGAGGCGATCACGCCCGGTCCCGGCTCCGCGTTCCAGCTCGACGGTCGACCGGTCCTCCTGAATCCGGGCAGCGTCGGCCAACCGCGTGACGGCGATCCGCGTGCGAGCTGGCTGGAGGTCGATACCGACGGGCGGCTCGCCACCTGGCGACGGGCTGCCTACGACGTGGAAGCGGTGCGGACCGCGATGCTCGAGGCCGGTCTGCCCGGTCGGCTCGCCGAACGGCTGCGCGTCGGGCTGTGACGCCATGATCGGCGGACGACGTCCGCTCCAGGGCCGCAAGCCCGGCGACCGGCGGGTCCGGGTCGAGCGACCCCACTCGGCGCTGTTCCGCTGGACCGGTCCGGGCCAGCTCACGGCCAAGGAGGCGGCCTCGGTCCCGAAGACACGGACCGGCCGGCTCTTCGCCCGGGCGAAGGCACTCCTGCTCGGTCGCCCTCTCTCGAGCGAATCCGAGATCGGGGAGCGCCTCTCGAAGAAGAAGGCCCTCGCGATCTTCAGTTCGGACGCGATCAGCTCGTCGGCCTACGCGACGGAGGAGATCCTCCGAGTCCTGATCCTCGGTGGGATCGCCGCCCTGGCGTGGGGCCTGTGGGTCAGCGTCGCGATCGCCGTCCTCCTGATCGCGGTCGCGATCAGCTACCGCCAGATCTGCATCGCCTATCCGACCGGCGGCGGCAGCTACTCGGTCTCGAAGGTCAACTTCGGCCGCCGGATGTCGCTGATCGCGGCCTCGGCCCTGATGATCGACTACGTCCTGACCGTCGCGGTCTCCGTCGCCTCGTCGATCGAGCAGGTCACCTCGGCCGTCCCGGAGCTGTTCGACATCCGGGTCGTCCTCGGCGTCGCGGCGATCGTCCTGATCACGATCGGCAACCTCCGCGGACTGCGCGAGGCGGGCAACCTGTTCGCGATCCCGACCTACGTGTTCATCGTCTCGGCGCTCCTGATGATCGTCATCGGCACGATCCGGATCGTGGTGTTCGGGGAGGGCGAGACGTACGCCGCGTCGCTCGGCGAGCAGGCCGGCGAGAGCGTCCAGACCCTGTCGATCATCCTCTTCCTGCGGGCCTTCGCGGCGGGAGCTGTGGCGTTGACCGGCACGGAGGCGATCGCAACGGGCGTCCCGGCGTTCGAGCCGCCCGAAGCGAAGAACGCGGCGACGACCCTCGCGGTCATGGCCGCGCTGCTCGGCGTGCTGTTCATCGGCCTGACGTTCCTCGCGGTGAACTTCGGGATCACCCACGTCGAGGAGCCGGTCAAGCAGACGGTGATCAGCCAGATCGCGGGCCGGGTCTACGGGGCCGGATCGCTCCCGTTCTTCCTGTTCCAGGGCTTCACGGCTCTCCTCCTCGTCCTGGCCGCAAACACGAGCTTCAACGCATTCCCGCGGCTGCTCGCGATCCTCTCGCTCGACGGCTTCATGCCGCGCCAGTTCTCGTTCCGCGGCGATCGCCTCGCGTACAGCTACGGGATCATCGTCCTGGCCGCCGTCGCCGCGGCGCTCATCGTCCTGTTCCAGGGCGAGACCCACCTCCTGATTCCGCTCTACGCGGTCGGCGTGTTCATCGACTTCACGATCAGCCAGTCCGGGATGATCCGCCACTGGCGCCGGGAGCGGCCGCCGGGCTGGCAGCGGCGGCTCGCGATCAATGCGTTCGGCGCCACGCTGACCGCGATCGTCGCCGTCGTCGTGACGGTCGCCAAGGCGCCGCAGTCGTTCATTGTCCTCGCCCTGATCCCGCTCCTCGTCGGAGGGATGTCGTTCATCCGCCGCCAGTACGACGCCCAGGAAGCGGAGCTCGCCGTCCGCGACGAGTTCATCGTCCCGGTCACCCATCGCGAGCAGCGCGTGGTGATCCCGGTCAACGGGATCAATCGAGCCGTCGTCCAGGCAGTGATCTTCGGCCAGACCCTGGCCAGCGATGTTCGGGCGGTGTTCATCACCGAGGATCCCGAGCAGGGCGATGCGATCCGGCTGAAGTGGGAGCGCCAGGTGCCGGGCGTCCCGCTCGTGATCGTCGAGTCGCCGTACCGGGCGCTGGTCGGGCCGCTGACCGCCTATCTCGACGTCCTCGACCTCGCCTGGCCGCCCGACAAGCCCGACCCGATCACGATCGTCGTGCTGCCCGAGTACGTCGCCCGCCACTGGTGGGACCGCCTGCTGTATAACCAGTCGGCGAATCGGCTGAAGTCGGCGCTCGTGGGACGCGAGCACACGGTGATCGCCAACGTTCCTTACCGCCGCGGCCACTGACCGGACCGCCCGCCACAGATCGGAGTCGCGTTGATTGGAGGCCGACGGCCGTTGCAGGGCCGGAAACCCGCGGACAAGCGCGTTCGGGTCGAGCGCCCGCATGCCCCCTACTTCCGCTACACCGGGCCCGGCCAGATGGTCGCGAAGGCCGCCGCCCACCAACCCAAGACGGCCCTCGGCCGGACCTGGGCGCGGATCCGCAAGGTCACGATCGGCCGGCCGCTGGCGTCCGAGGAGGAGGCCGGCGAGCGCCTGTCCAAGAAGAAGGCGCTCGCGATCTTCAGCTCGGACGCGATCAGCTCGTCGGCCTATGCCACCGAGGAGATCCTGCGGGTCCTGATCCTGGCCGGCGCCGGGGCGGCACTGGCGTTCTCGCTCGAGGTCGCGATCGCGATCGCGATCCTGCTTGCGGTCGTGGCTCTGTCCTACCGCCAGGTCTGCCGGGCCTACCCGTCGGGCGGCGGCGCGTACTCGGTCTCCAAGGAGAACCTCGGCGCGCTGGCCAGCCTGATCGCCGCCGCCGCCCTCCTGATCGACTACGTGATGACCGTCGCCGTTTCGACCGCGTCGGCAGTCGCCCAGGTCTACTCGGTCATTCCGGCCCTGTACGACGTGAGGATCGAGATCGCCGTCGTTGCGATCGTCCTCATCACCGCGGCGAACCTGCGCGGCCTGCGTGAGTCCGGGAACATCTTCGCGATCCCGACGTACCTGTTCCTGGGCCTCGCCCTGACGATGATCGGGCTCGGGATCGTCAACGTCGTCACCGGTCAGGCCGTCGACATCCAGCAGGCCGACGCGGTGGAGACTGGCTCGGAAGCCATCGGGATCTTCCTGCTGCTCAAGGCCTTTGCCGGCGGCTCGGTGGCCCTGACCGGCGTCGAGGCTATCGCCAATGGTGTGCCCGCGTTCAAACCGCCGGAGTCGAAGAACGCCGGCAACACGATGCTGGCAATGGCAATCCTGCTGGCCATCCTCTTCGTCGGGATCACGTTCATTTCCGATGCGTACGGGATCCTCCCGACCGAGGAGGGCGGGCGGACCGTCGTGGCCCTCGTCTCGAGCACGATCTTCGGCGACGGATCGGCCCTCTATTACCTGTTCCAGGCGTGCACGGCGCTGATTCTGTTCCTTGCCGCGAACACCTCGTTCAACGCGTTCCCGCGGCTCGGAGCGCTGCTCGCCATCGACGGCTATCTGCCGCGCCAGTTCGCCATCCGCGGCGACCGGCTCGCCTACTCGTACGGGATCGTCATCCTGGCCGCGGTCGCGGCGGCGATCCTGGTCCTGTTCGGGGGCGACACCCACGCCCTGATCCCGCTCTACTCGGTCGGTGTGTTCGTATGTTTCACCCTGTCGCAGGTGGGGATGGTCCGGCACTGGCATCGGCACCGCGAGCCGGGCTGGTGGTTCCGGGCAACGATCAACGGAATCGGAGCAGCCATGACCGGGGTGGTGCTGGTGGTCGTGGCGACCGTGAAATTCGCCGACGGGGCGTACCTCATCGTGATCCTGATCCCGCTCCTGGTCGGGATGATGGTCTTCATCCACCGCCAGTACGACGCCTCGCGGCGTGAGCTCAGCGTCCGCGACGACGTCGTCTTCGCCCCGCCCCAGCGCGAGGAGCGGGCCGTCCTGCCGATCCCGGGCGTCAACCGGGCGGTCATCCAGGCGGTGAACGTGGCCCGCTCCGTGGCGGACGACGTCCGGGCCGTCTTCATCACCGAAAACGCCGAGGACGGAGCCATCGTTCGCGAGCAGTGGGAGCGCCAGGTGCCGGGCGTGCCGCTCGTCGTGGTCGAGTCGCCGTATCGCGCCCTGACCGGTCCGCTCGAGGCCTATCTCGACGTCCTGGATTCGGCCTGGCCGCCCGACAAGCCGGCGCCGATCACGTTCGTTGTCCTGCCTGAGTACGTCGCCCGCCGGTGGTGGGAGCGAATCCTCTACAACCAGTCGGTGAAGCGGCTGCGCAGCTCGCTCCTTGGCCGTCCGCACACGGTCGTGGTCAACGTCCCGTACCGGCGCGACGATCCCGCCGCGTTCGACCGGGCCCACGGCGAGACGCCAGAGCCCAGGCCGATCGACGGTCCGTGACCGCCGGCGAGCGGGCCTGCCCCTCGCCGGCCCGGGCCGCCGACGTCGCTCGCCGGCCGAGGTCGGCGGCCAACCGTGACGTGGACGCAACACGATCCTCCATCTGACGGAGGACGCCGTTCCGTGGCGGTGATAGAGTCGCCGCCGTGCCACCCGAGTCCACCGCCGAACCATCGTTCCGCCGCGCCGTCGTCGCCCTGTCCGGCCATCCCAACGGGCAGCGTCTCGTCAAGCTCGTGGGTGAGCTGGCCCGGGCCCACAAGGCCGAGGTGATCGGCGTCCACGTCGTCGAGATCGACTGGTCGATGCCGCTCGACATGGACATCGCCGGACGATCCGACGAGATCCAGCAGATCCTCGACATGGCCGAAGGCACGGCCGAGTCGGTCGGCGTGACCCTCGAGCCGGTCCTGCTCCAGGCCCGCGACGTGGGAGCCGCTCTCGTCGACGAAGCCGTCGAGCGCGAGGCGGACCTGCTCGTCGTCGGGCTGGCCTACCGGACCAAGTTCGGCGGCGACTTTGCCATGGGCCGGACGATCCCCTACGTCCTGAAGAACGCGCCGTGCGCAGTCTGGGTCGTGCGCGAGCCGATCCCGGAGGAGAACTCGTGAAAACCGTGATCGTCGGCTGCGGCCGGGTCGGGTCGGTGCTGGCCGACGCATTCGACCGGGCCGGTCACCAGGTGGTCGTCCTCGATACCAAGACGAGCGCCTTCGACCGCCTCCCGGGCGCCTTCAAGGGCGCCGCCATCCGCGGCGACGGGACCGACGAGGACACGCTTCGGCGAGCTGGCGCGAGCGATGCCGACGTCTTCATCGCGATGACCGAGGGCGACAACCGGAACATCATGGCCGCCCAGCTCGCGACCGAGGCGCTCGGCGCCCGGACCGTGATCGCCAAGATCAACGACCCGCTCCGGGCAAGTGCCTACGCCGAGCTGGGGATCGCGACGCTCTGCCGGACGAACCTGATGGCCACCGCGGTCAGCCAGTTCCTCGAGGCGAGTCTGACGTTCGGGCCGGGCCTGTCGCCGGCGACCGGCCAGCACCCGGGTGGCGAGCACCACGCCGACGATGGCCCGGCGCCGGTCGCGGCCGGCGGCAACGGCCAGCCCGCCGACACGACGGTGAACCCGACCACGGCGCCGGTCGCGCCCGCCAGCGCCCGGGAGGGCTGATCCATGTTCGTGCTCGTCATCGGCGGCGGCAAGGTCGGCTACTACCTGACCAAGGAGCTCATCGCCAGCGGCCACGAGGTCGTGCTGATGGAGAAGGACAAGGACCGCGCGACCCAGATCGCCGACGAGATCGGCTCGGTCGTGATCGCCCACGACGGCTGCGAGGGCAAGTACCTCGCCGAGGCCGGCGCGAACCGGGCGGACATCGTGGCCGCGGTCACCGGCGACGACGAGGATAACCTCGTGATCTGCCAGATGGCCAAGCACCACTTCGACGTCCCGCGGACGATCGCCCGGGTCAACAACCCCAAGAACGAGTCGCTGTTCAAGCACCTCGGCGTGGACGAGCTGATCAGCCCGACCCGGATGATCCTCGGCTCGATCGAGCAGGACATCCCGGTCCACGAGCTGCTCCACCTGGCGGCCCTCGGCGAAGGCGAGCTGGAGCTGATCGAGGCCCACCTCCAGGCGGGCTCGCCCGCGATCGGCAAGGCGACCCGCGATCTGACGATGCCCGAGGGCTGCTCGCTCTTCGCCGTCATCCGCAACGGCAAGGCGACGCCGCTCCGGCCCGACACTGTCCTGGCCGAGGGCGACAAGGTGATCGCGATCGGCAAGACCGAGTGCGAGGCCGGTCTCCACGAGCAGCTGATCGGCAGCCCGGAGCCCGCCCCGGTCGGCTGACGGCACGGG
>JBKJOK010000124.1:0-25540 GCA_046595595.1 Candidatus Limnocylindrales bacterium | reverse complement strand
CGGCGGGCGTCGCGAGCGGTCGCGACGAAGGCCGCGATCAGGCCGGCCGGGATCGCGAGCACGAGCACGATCGGCTCGACCGGGATGCGATCGAGGGTGATGAGCGGCACGTCGGGGACCACGAGCCGGATGCCGACGGTCAGGAAGATCGCGACGGCGGCGGTGATCGCGAGGGGCAGGAGGGCGCCGCTCGTCGCGCCCGCTTCCCGGTCTCGGACCGACCCGCGCTCCAGGATCGCTGCCTCCTCGCCGAGCCGCCCGAACTGGCGGACGACGACGATCACCGCCAAGCCGACGATAAGTGCCATCGCCGCGGTCTGGGTCGTCAGCAGGAACTGGGGAATGATCGCGGGACAGGCCTGCGAGCCGGCGTTCGCCTTCTCGACCCCGACGAATCCGCACAGTGGCCGATCGAAGAACCAGAACAGAGCCGGCCCGAGGACCGCGATCCCGGCCGAGATCCGGGCCAGGAGCCAGGTCCGGCGCGACGCGCCGTGCCACAGCTCGGACAGGAAGTAGGCGAGGGCCAGGATCAGGAACGGCAGGCTCGTGTAGTAGTGGTACTGGAACGCCGCCCGGTCGATCCGGGCCCACGAGATCCACTGGAACGCGAAGGCGATCATGATCAGGGCGAGCGGCAGGCTCCGCCGGGCGAACGCCTGCCACGCCGCGAAGCCCATCGCCGGCAGGCCCAGCCACCAGATCACGAGATTGCCCGCGTCGTAGATCGCGGCGGTCGTGTTGCCGGCCAGGCCCTCCTGGTAGAACCAGACGGGCTTCAGGTCGAACAGCCAGGCCCACCACGGCGACGACGCGGCATGCGGCGCGGTCAGGTTGTTGTGGTACTCGTACATGGCCCCTGTCAGGTCGGTCAGGCTCTGGCCGGTGTGGCCGTTTGGCCACTCCCCGAACAGGCGGTGGTTGTCGATGAAGGACCACGGGACGTACGAGAGGATGTAGAGCCCGACCGGCAGGACCAGCAGGCAGGCGATCATCCAGACCACCGGGGCACCGAACCGCGAGCCGAGCCGGAGCCAGTCCGCGGACGGCGGCGGGGCCGGTGCCGGAAGCAGGGCGGCCAGGTCGTCGGCGGCGGGCGGCGGCGCGAACGGCCCGAACCCGACCCGACCGGCGACGACGAACCCGAGCCACACGAGCGGGCCGAGGAGGAGCAGCCCGATCGCCACCTCCATCGGGGTCGAGAACGGGATCGCGGACGTCGCTGCCGCGGCGGCCGCACCCCCGACATCGCCCTCCGCTCCGGTCGGGATCACGGTCGGCTTCATCGCGTTGCCGGTCGCGAGCAGGGCCGCGATCCCGGCACCGCCGGCGACGACCGGCGCCCGGACCGCGAACCGGATCTCGTCGAGCGACCAGGCAAGCGGGTGGAGGACGTTGGCGATGACCGCCACGACCGTCAGCCCGACCATGATCGCGACGAACGGCAGGTTGCCGAACCCGGAGCCGGCCGGGACGTTGATCGCGAGATAGCCGAGGACCGCGGTCAGCGCGATCAGGATCGCCACGGTCAGGAACCGCCCGAGCGCGCTCCGGACCAGGATCAGGATGCCCATCCCGGCGATCGCGTAGAGGGCGACCCACTTCGAGGCCAGGGCGAGCCCCAGGAACACGCCGATCAGGGGCATCGCCAGCCAGAAGGCACCGCGTCGCTGCCACGCCCCGGTCCAGACCGCGGCGAACAGGGTGTACGCCGCCACGATCCCGAGCCCAACGTACGCGTCGTTCATCCCGATCCGGGACTGGACAAAGAGCATCCCGTCGGCGGCGGACAGGATCGCCACGAGAATGGCGACCGACCGGCGCCGGAACAGGATTCGGGCCAGCAGGAACAGGAAGCCGGCCATCAGGACACCGGCGATCACGCCCGGCAGGCGCCACGCGAACTCGTGCTGGCCGACGTCGACGGTCGCGACCGTCCCGGCGCCGTCGAACACGAGGATCTGCTGACGATCATCGGTCGGGTACATCCGGGCGGCATCGATCGCCCACGCCGTCGGCTCGATCGGCAGCCGCGCGTCGGCGTACACCGAGCGGGCGTGCGGCTCGATCACGTAGACCGTCGACGCCGAGTCGTCCTGCGTCCGGCCGAGGACGTGGACCATCTCGGTCGCCGTGTCGTAGGCGACCCGGGTCACCGGGCCCGGCATCTCCATTGTCTCGATCAGGGCCGGACCGTTCTTCGCCGCGTCGCCGGCGACGGCCACGATCGCGATCCGGCCCCGCTGGTCCGTCGCCGGATCCGGGTCGAGCGTGACGTACAGCTTGTCGTCCTCGAGCGTCACGAGCCCGAGGCCGCGCGCGGCGCCGCCGAGATCGACCGTGTCCGTCAGCGTCCCGCTCGAAAGATCGATCAGCTCGAGGCCGTTCGCGTCGGCCACGCCGACCTGGGGCAGCGACTCGATCGACAGGCCCGCCAGCCGTCCGTCGTCGATGGCCGCCTGGATGTCCGTTCGCTGCTGCGCGCCGCCGAAGCCCGCGATCACGAGGCGCTCCGCCGCTCCGTCCAGGCGCTCCTGGTAGGTGGCGGCCGAGCCGCCGAGGATCGTCGCAATCGCGCTCGCGGCCGCGGCCGGATCCTCGACCAGTCCGGGCGCGCTGACCAGGGCCGGGGCCGTCCCGGCCGACGCGATGTCCGTCGCCCCCTCGAGGCTGACCGTGGCCCGGATGGCGGCCGTGTCGGCGTCGAGCGTGACCACCCGGTCGTCGGTGGTGAGGGCGACGACCGCCGATCCATCGTCCGGCACGAACAGCCGCCGAATCGCGCCGTCGATCGTCGCGAAGTCCTCGGCGTCGGGCACGAGCGCGTTCGAGCCGAGCGCCCGGACCGAGTCGAGCGACGGCAGGTCGATCGTCCGGATCGAGCCATCGGACGAGCCGACGAACAGGCGCTGGACGGCATCGTCAAAGGCGAGGGAGCTCGCGCCCGGAACGGGGATGGTGGCGATGAGGGCCCGGCTCACGAGGTCGTACGAGCGGACCTCGGACCCGGTCACGACGTCGATCCGGTCGCCGGCGCGATCGTGGGGCAGGGTCGGGTCGTCGTAGCGCGGCTCGATCACCGCGTCGAGCACGGGCACGCCGATGCTGCTCGTCGCCGTGACCCGATCGTCGCCCCAGGCCACGAGGCCGCCGGCCATCGCGTACTTCGCGAGATGGGGGTGGGTATATTCGTAGATGTCGTGACTGATCCCGTAGCGCCATTGCTGCAGGAACTCGGTCGCGGTCCGGGCGTGGTAGACCTCGTCGAAGTGCATCTGGTACGGCTCGCCGAGGCGGAACATCCGCATCCCGAGGATCGAGACCAGCACGACCGCGAGGATCCAGACGTCGAGCCGGTCGAGGCGGCCGGGCGGCTCGTCGTGGAGGGCGCGCGAGCGGTCGGCCCGGACGGGACGCTCGGCCAGCTTGGCCCGGAACCAGCCGATCGGGCCGAGCTCGGCGAACGACGCCGGCTCGGTCCAGGTCGGTCGAACGGCCGGGCCGGGCAGCGCCAGCGCGACGGTCGACCTTCGGCGGGCCGGGTCCGCCGACGCGAGCGGCCGGCCCAGCGCGTCCGAACCGGCCATCGCCGACCCGACGGGCGACCCGTCGAACGCCGCCGACGGCGGGGACGTGGCGCTCGGATCGGCTGCGAGCGGACTTTCCCATGGCGACGCCGGATCGTCATCGGCGCTCGCCGCGAGCTCGCGCTCGAGGCCGATCGTCGCCGCCGGCCGGAGCTGGACGAACGCCCACAGGCTGGCCGCCAGGCCGGTCAGCGCGACGAGGGTCACGCCGCTCTGTTCGCGGATGGTGCTCCCGATCCCGAGCCAGTCGTCGACGCCCGGGTTGTTCGGATAGAGCGTCGTCAGGACGACGTACATGTTCAGGAACATCGTCAACGAGAGGACGACATAGCCCACCCGCCAACGGACCGAGATCGCGGCGAGAATCCCGCCGAGGGCGACGAACGGGAACAGGTAGCGCTCGTGGACGCGGGTCGGGAGGATGAAGAACGCGATCGACAGGATCGTCAGGCCGACGAGGAGTGACAGCGGCGTCGGGCGCCACGCGACGAACAGGCACACGATGACGAACGCCGCGACGAGCAGCGCCGCCCCGACGAACACGGCCGGAACCGGCCCGATCGTCACCCCGAGCGGGCATTGGACGCCCCCGGCCGCCGGGTTCTCGATGACCGTGTCGCAGGCCCAACCGCTGTTGACGGCCACGCCGTTGCCGCCGATCTCGGCGAGGGCCCACGGGTTGTACGCGTTGACGCTCGCATAGGGGTAGCCGCCGGCGGTCTTGAAGACCTGCTCGAGCAGTCCGGAGTGGAAGACCTCGCCGTCCTGCCCGGGTTCGAGGACGGACAGGCCGAATGGGAAGCACAGGACGACGGCGGTCAGGAAGCCCGCGACGCCGGTGGTCAGGATCCGGACCGGGTGCGCGGTCTGGCGCTCCCACGCCCGGATCCGGTCGAGGAGCCTCCGTCCGTCCGGCGCGGCGGCCGGATCGGTGGCCGGGACGGTGGCCGGGTCCGTCGGCGCGATGATCGGGCGGAGCGCGCGGCGGATCGTGACGACGGCGACGATCGGGGCGAGGATCGCCAGCTGCGGCTTGATCAACGCGGCGATGACGGTGTAGATGGCCGCCCGCTCGGGATGGTCGCGCCACAGCTCGCGCAGCCCAAGAAGCAGGAACAGCACCCCGAACGAGTCGACCTGGCCCCACAGGACCGAGTCGAACCAGGTGACCGGGTTGATCACCACCAGCGCGCCGCCCAACAGCGCGGATCGGCGGCCCGCCCCGAGCTCGCGGGCCATCGACCAGACGAGCCAGCCCAGGCCGATGTCGGCGAGGATCGGCGGGATCTTGATCAGGTCGCCGATGCCGCCGAACGCCTGGCCGACGAGCCCGACGACGGACAGGACGTAGAGGTAGCCGGGTGTGTAGTCGTGGAAGAAATCGCGTTCGTAAAAGCCGCCCAGGCCGTCCCGTGCCAGGCTGCTCGCCCAACCCCGGAACGAGTCGAGGTCCACCTGGAATCCCGAACCGGGATTGACCTGTGCGATGATGAGGCGGAAGGCAAGTCCGAGCGCGAGGACGGCGACGATCGCGCCGATGCCATCCCGCGTCGAGGTGGTCCGCGTCGGCGCGTCCGCGTCCCGGCTGGGCCCGCCCGACACGCGGCCGGACATCACGGGATGGATCTCCCCGAACGAGCGTTGAGGTGGACCGCAGGGTAGCACAGGGCCGGTCGCAGCTTCCCTCCGAGGATCCGTCGTCGTCGCCGTTCGTGTCGGTCGCCGTCGGCTGCGCCCTCGTCGCGATCGCCCTGGTCGTCTACAACCTCAGCCATCCATTCCGCTTCTACGATCACTTCGAGTGGCAGGCCCTCGCGTTCCTCGAGGGCAACGCGGCCATCCGCTATCCGGTCGGGCCGTCGGGCACGTCCCTCGGCAACAGCTTCTTCCAGGATGTCCTGCCCGTCGCGACGACGGACGGCGTCGGCCGTGGTCTGGTTCCCTTCCCGCCTCTGCCGGCGGTCGTGCTGATGCCCTTCGTCGCCCTGTGGGGGCTCGCCACCGACGGCCAGGTGATTTTCGCGATCCTCGGCGGCATCGACGTCGGAATCGCCTGGTGGATGCTCGGCCGGCTGCCGATCCGGACCTGGGTCCGGGTCGCGGCGACCATGTTCCTTGGCCTCGGGACGGTGTTCTGGTACGCCGCCCAGATCGGGACGACCTGGTACCAGGCCCACGTCCTGGCGGTGGGGCTGGCCCTCGCCGCCATCGCGGTCGCGCTCGGGGCCGATCGCGGCGCGGCGCTCCGGGAAGACGACCTCGAAGAGGACGACCGGGATCGGGACGCCGGACCGGGCGAGGGCCGCGGACTCGGCCGCAGCCCGTTCGGAGGGGCGCGGGCGCTCGTTCCGGACCGCCGCCAGTTCCTGGCCGGACTCCTGTTCGGGCTGGCCTGCACCTCGCGCCTGACGATCGTGTTCGCGGCGCCGTTCTTCCTGCTCGTCGGCGGCGGCGGGACGTGGCTCCGGCGCGGCTGGTCCGCCGCGCTCGGGGCAGGGATCCCGCTGGCGGTGCTCGTCGTCTACAACCTCGTATCCACCGGCTCGGCGTTCCACCCCGGCTACCAGCATCTCTACGAGCTGGAGGCGTCGTTCTACCCCGGCCTCAACTACAACCTGGACTGGCTCATCGAGGACCCGCGCTATCTGCCCCAGAATCTTGGGATCATGCTCCTGAACACCCCCGTCTGGATGCCGACCGAGGTCCCGTCCGCCCTCGGCATCGGCGATCCGCTGTGCACGAGCCCGGGCGATGTCCGCGGCCTGTTCAACTTCGCCTGCCCGCTCGTCCTGCCCCGCGATACGGGCATGAGCATCCTCCTGACGAGCCCTGCCTTCCTGTTCGCGATCCCGGCCCTGCGCTGGGGCTACGGGCTGAGCCGGCTCGTGACCGGCGCCGCACTGGCGGTGCTGATCGTCGCAGTCGTCAACCTGATGCACTTCAGCCAGGGCTGGGTCCAGTTCGGTTACCGGTTCAGCAACGACTTCGTCCCGTGGGCGCTGCTCCTCGTCGCGATCGGGATGGAACGCGTCGTGGCGGCGCGGAAGGGCGGCGCGGCGGCCGTCGGCGTCGCGCTGGTCAGCATCCTCGTCGCGGCCTCGATCGCGATCAACCTGTGGGGCACGATCTGGGGGGACGCGCTCGGATGGTGACGAACGAGTCCGCTCCCGGCCGCCACCATTCCGCCGGGCCGCGATTGGCCGGCGCAACCAATGTGCGGTTCGTGGCCGCCTGGCTCGGCGCGATCGCGGTCGGGCTGATCGCCCTCGGGCTATCGGTCTGGCGGCTGATGCCGGGCCTCGGCTTCTGGGACACAGCAGAGTTCCAGATGGTCCCGCCGGTCCTCGGAACGGCCCACCCGACCGGCTACCCGACCTACGTGATCCTCGGCTGGATCGGCTCGCTGCTCATGGCCCCGCTCGGCGAGGCGTCGCTCCGGATGAACGTCCTGTCGGCGATCTTCGTCGCCGTCGGCGTCGCGTTCTCGGTCGATCTGGCACGCCGGCTCAGCGGCTCGCTGCTCCTCGGCGTCGCGGCCGGGCTGGGGGCCGCCCTCACCCCGATCATCTGGGCGATCGGGACTCACGCGGACCCCCACTCGCTCCATCTCACGCTCGTCGCGATCGTTCTGTGGCTGCTCGTCCGCTGGGAGCACCGGCGGGTCGGCAACCCGATGGACCCCGACGACGGCCTGTCCGTCGAGCTCGGGCCGGCGGATGAGGGGCGGGGCAGCCGTCGAGCCGACCGGCTCCTCCTCGCGGCCGCGGTCGTCGTCGGCATGTCGGTCGGCAACCACTCGCTGACGCTGCTCCTCGGACCACCGATCCTGGCCTATGTCGTCGCCGTGGAGCCTGGAATCCGGCGCCGCTGGCGGTTCGTCGCGGCGTGCATCGCGGCGTTCGCGATCCCGACGATCCTTGTCCGGCTCGAGCTGGTCCTTCGGGCCGGCTGGTTCCGGGCCCCCTTCGTCTACGCCGATCCGAGCACGTGGGACGGCTTCTGGTACGTGACCCTCGGCGCCCAGTTCCACGACTGGGTCACGAACCCCTTCGCGGATCCAGCGGGGAGGATCGCCGACATCGCCGCGATCACCGCCGGCCAGCTCGGCCCGCTCGCCCCGCTCGTGCTCGTCGCCTTCGCGGTCACGGTCGTCCGCCAGCCGCGCTGGGCCCTGCTGAGCGGACTGACGATGGCGATCACCCTCTTCTTCAACTCGGTCTATCCGGACGGCGCGATCGACCGCTACTACATCGTGCCGGCGGTCTTCGCCTGGACGTGGCTGGCGATCCTCGGGGCATCGGCAGTGGACGTCCTGACCGGCCGTGACCTCGTGCCGAACGCGAACGGCGACATCCGACCGGGGACCGGCGGGGCACTCCGACCAATCGGGCTGGCGGTCGTCGCCGTCGTCCTGATCGCGCCCAGCCTCCTCGCCGTGTCGGCCCGGGCCCGTGTCGTGGACCGGACCGGGGATCGCGCCGCCCAGATCTGGACCGACGAGGTCCTCGCAGCCCTCGAGCCGAACGCGGTCGTCGTATCGTGGTGGAGCTACTCGACACCGCTCTGGTATGCCACGATCGTCGATGGACGCCGGCCCGACATCTGCATCATCGATGATCGCAATCGACTCGACTACGCCCTTGGAGAACTCGACCACGTGATCGACCGCTACATCGCCACGCGCCCCGTCTACCTCGTCCGCAACGGCACCAGCGAGTTCGGCCGGCTGGACGGCAAGTACGACGTCCGCAGCGTCGGCGCGCCGACCGCGACGAACCTGCTCCGGGTGACGCCCGTCGCGACGACGGCATCGTTCCCCGCCGTCAACGCAGGACTCGCACCTGCGGCCACGGCCCCGGCGCCGGCCGGCGCGGCCTACCCGCGCGAGGCCTGTCGGTGACCGAGCGTCTCGCCCGACTGTCGTACTTCTTCCCGGCCCACAACGAGGAGGCCAACCTCGAGGGCCTCGTCGACGAGGCCCTCGAGACCCTGCCGAGCCTGGCCGACGCGTTCGAGATCGTGATCGTCAACGACGGCTCGCGCGACGCCACCGGCCGGATCGCCGACGAGCTGGCGGCCGCCCACCCCGGGATCGTCCGGGCCGTCCACCATCCAACGAACCTGGGCTACGGGGCCGCCCTCCTGTCCGGCTTCCAGGCCGCCCGGCACGAGCACGTCGCCTTCACCGACGGCGACCGTCAGTTCCGGGTCGCCGACATCGGGGCCCTGATCGAGCGGATGGCCGCCGCCGATCAGCCGGACGCAGTCGTCGGGTTCCGAATCAAGCGCGCCGATCCCCTCGTCCGGACCCTCTACGCGCGCGCCTACCGCCTCGCCAACCGGATCTTCTTCGGGCTCCGCGTCCACGACGTGGACTGCGCCTGCAAGCTGTTCAAGCGGTCGGCGCTCGAGGGGGTCGGGGTCGAGTCGGGCGGTGCGTTCTTCTCGGCCGAGCTGCTCATCAAGCTCCGGGCCGCCGGCAGGTCCGTCGCGGAGGTCGGCGTCCCGCACTACGCCCGGACCGCCGGCTCGCCGACGGGCGCCAAGCCGTCGGTCGTGCTCCGGGCCGTGCGCGACTTCTGGCTGCTCCGGCTGCGGCTGTGGGCGAACGGCCGGCAGGTCCTGCAGCGGGGCAAACCCGTCCTCGGCTGAGCGGGGCCGCCGCTAGCTGTCGGAACTCCGCGTCCGGCCCTCGCCGGTGTTCGGGTCGACGTCGAGCGAGTTCACGAAGTCGCGAAAGATGTCGAGCCGGGGATCGACCATCCGCTCGCCCGTGGACTCGAGCGGCGACCCCTCCGGAACGACGTCGCCGTCATCGTCGCCGGTCGCGGTCAGGTCGCCGCCGAGGGCCGCCGCCTCGAGGACGGCCTCGCTCGCGAAGATCCGGCCGCCGGTCCGGACCGCCAGGGCAAGCGCGTCGGACGGCCGCGAATCGATCTCGAACGTGGTGCCGTCGCGCTCGAGGTGGAGCCGGGCGTGGTACGTCTCCTCGGCGAGGGTCGAGATCACGACCCGATCGACCCGGACGCCAAGGCTCTCGAGGGCGGTCGCGAACGTGTCGTGGGTGAGCGGCCGGTCGGCGGTCAGGCCCTGGAGCTTCATGGCGATCGCGCTGGCCTCCCACGGCCCGATCCAGATCGGGAGGTAGCGGTCGTGCTCGCGCTCCTTGAGAATCACCACGTGGCGGCTCGACAGCATGTGGACCCGGACGCTCTCGACCGTCATCTCGACGAGCCCGTTGGCGGCGTGCGGCTCCTCGCTGGCCATGGCCCGATTATCCCACGCCGATCCGGTCCGGCGATCGGGCCGGACGCGGGCCGCCGGTGCTGCCGACGGCGCGAATGACGAGCGCGATCAGGGCGCCGGCGACGAACCCTCCGATGTGCTCGAACAGGGCCACCCCGCCGCCGGCCGAGCTCGGGACGCCAAGCGAAGCCACCCCGTCGACGAGTTGGAGCACGAACCACAGGCCCAGGACGATGACCGCCGGGACGTGGAGCAGCTGGTAGAAGAAGCCGAGGAAGACGAGCGACAGCACCCGTGCCCGGGGATAGAAGACCAGGTACGCACCGAGGACGGCGGCGATCGCACCCGACGCTCCAATGACCGGCACGTCCGACGTCGGATCGATCGCGACCTGGGTGGCCGCCGCCGCCAGCCCGCCGAACAGGTAGAAGACGAGGAAGCCCAGCCGGCCGAGCCGATCCTCGATGTTGTTGCCGAAGATCCAGAGGTACAACAGGTTGCCGATCAGGTGGATCCAGCCGCCGTGCAGAAACATGCCCGTGACCACGCCGAGGAGTTCCGCGTACAGGAGGTTCGCCTGGTGGCCATTGAACGCCGCCGTCAGCTCGCCAGGGACGAGGCCGTACTCGCGGAACAGGCGCCCCAGGGCCGCATCGCCGTCGCCGGACTGGATGGCGAGCTCGGAGACGAAGACTGCGATACAGATCGCGATCAGGGCGATCGTCACGACCGGGCGGCGGCCGACAGGGTTCGCGTCCCGGAGCGGGATCACGGGCTGGCGGTCGGTCGTGCGGATGCCTTGCCGGAGGCGGACGGCGAGTCGGCGGGCGTCGAGGGACCGGCCGAGCCCGACGGACGCGGGCTGCCGCTGGGCACGTCGGGGACGGCCTCAAGCACGGCCGACAGGACCGCGTCCTTCGTCGCCCAGACGAGCGTCGCCGGCGCACCCGGCTCGGGCGCCGGGATCACGTACATGCCCCGGATGTCGGCCCACGCGGGATTGCCGCCGGCGAGCCGGTACTGCTCCACGAACGTGCCCTTGGCCTTGTCGATCCCGACGATCCGGCTGCTCGCCGGATCCCACGCGTACAGCAGCCCGGTCCGCTTGTCGGTCCCGGTCGCGATCAGCTGGTACGAGGCGGTCGGCCGCAACAGGATGTCGCCTTCGGGCGAGAAGGCCGTGGCGCCGGCCGGAGCCGCGCTCCAGCCTTCGCTCTTGCCGCCGACGAACCGGACGAGTTGGCCGCCGTCGACGACGAAGATGTCGCCATCGATCATCAGGTCGGTCACCTTCGACATGTCGCGCGCGACAGCCAGCCGCTTCTGCGGGTTCGGGGGAGGGAAGCCGCTGCCGTCGCTCGCCGGCGAGTAGGCCAGGATGTTCTCCTCCGACGGGTCCACGACGTACAGGCTGTACAGGCCCTGGCTCGCGACCTTGACGAACGTCCCGATCGCGGGCACGTCGTCGCCCCACTCGACGGCACCCGCCACGCGGACGCGCGTCGTCGTGCCCTTGCCGCCAGCGTCCGACGGTCGCCAGCGCCAGACAACGTTCTTGTCGTCGACGACCAGCAGGTCGCGGCCGTAGGCCCCGAGCAGGTGCGGAACGCCCTGGGTCGCTCCGGCCGCCCTGGTCTTCGCCCGGAAGACGAGCGTCGCCTTCTTCGTCTTGAGGTCAATCCGGTACACCGAGTCCGAGGCGTCGTCGAGGACGTACGGCACGCCGCCCGGACCGAGGATCAGGCCCCCGATGTCGAATGGCAACTTCGCGCCCGCGAACGAGAGGATCGTCGCCGCGCCGACCGGAGCGACCTGGTACAGGCGGTCGAGGCCGTTCCGGGTCTGGGTCCGGAGCGCGTCGAGCGTGACGGGCGGAACGTTCGCCGCCTCGGCCGCGTCGATCGCGGTCCACGCCGCCGACAGGAGATCGTAGGCCTTGCGCGGATCACCTTCGACAAGGTCGACGCCGGGCGCGAACACTTCGCCGAGGTTCGTCCGGATCGTCCGCAGAGCCGCTTCACCGGCCGCCATCGAGGCGAGGGCCCCCGTACCCTTGCCGCCCCCACCAAACGCCCACACGGCCGTTCCCAGGACGGACAGGACGACGACGAAGGCGAGGACGGCCATTGCCGCCCGGCGCTGGGTCTCGCGCCGGGCGGCGGCCGGGGTCACCCGGCGGTACGCCGTTCGGCGATGGGGCAGGACGTCCTGAAGGCGGCCGACGAAGCGGGTGGCGAGGCCGCCCGCCGCGCTCCGCGCGCGACTGGCCGACGCCTGGACCGCGGCCACGCCGCCGCTGACGTTGTCGGCGAGCGGGATCGGCGAGCGGTCCGGGGCGCCGGCGAGCGGCTCGGCCGGCCGGACGGGCACGAGCGTCCGCGACCGATGGGTCGAGGCGACCTCGGTTGCCTCGAACGCGATCATCGCGTCGCTGCCCGAGCCGTCGGCCGCGAGGAAGCGGTGGTGGAGATGCTCCATCGAGGGCTGCGGGTGGAGCGTGACCATCGCGTCCTTGAGCTCGTCGGGCCCGAGCCGGGTCATCACGTTGGGCGAGACGAGGACGAGCGAGTCGCCGACCGAGATCTCGCCGCGCCACACGTCCGGCTCCAGCTCCCGCGTCGGCAGGCCGCGCTCGCGGTGCGGGTCGGGCAGGGTCGAGAGACGCGCCTGCCGGATGAGGTATGCCTCGGCCGGTCCGATCGTGGCCACGTACAGCTCGTTGCCCCGGACGACCGCGATTCCGATCCCGATCGGGCCGTTGTCGTTGGTCCCGTGCAACCCGAGCCGCTCGCGCTGGTGGTTCAGCCGCTTGTTGGCCGACGCGATCGCCTTCTCGATGCACACCCGGATCCCGGCCGATTCGTCGTAGTAATACTCGCCCCGGATCGTCTCGGCCGCGAGCTGGGTGGCCTCCTGGGCACGGGCCGACGCGATCGTCGAGGTCACGATCAGGTAGAGATGGCCCTTCGAGCGGGCGATCGCGCCGATCGTCGGCTCGACCACGACGACGGTGTCGGGCGAGTCGGGGGATCGATCGTGCTCGGCGATGACACCGAGCTTCATCTGCAGACGGACGGCCAAGTCAGGGTCTCTCGTGGCTGGTGGGCGCCGGATGGACGACGGACGGCGCGGAACGCCGGGACGGGCCCGGTTCGTTCGGGACGCGCGCCCCGAGATTGGCTGGCAGGTGCGGGCAGTATACGCGGCGCCACTGTCCGGCCGGGCCGAGGTTCTGGCCGTCCACCCCCCTCAGTCCCGGACACCGGTCGGGCCGTCCGAAGCGGACCGGCCGGTCCGCGCGACGACCACCCGGAGATCGCGCGCGCCCATGCCTGCCGGCGTGGCCGCGAACGCCGCGAGGAGCTCGGGTCCGCGGAGCCGGAGCTCCTGGGCGACGATCGGCGCGTCGGCCTCGATCGTGACCGCGAACCCCTCGATCCGGATGACCCGGCACGCGCCCGCGGCGGCCGGGACCCGCTCGGCGACGAGCTGCTCGAACGTGGCCATCGCCCGGGCCAGACGGAGCTCGTCCTCGAGGCCCAGCCCACGGGCCGCGTCCGGCAGGAGATGACCGATCCGGACCATCGGCCGGCGGCGGCCCGTCACGACAGTGGTCCGGGAGCGGGCGGCCGCGCGCCGGCCGTCGGGATCGTCCGCAGCCCCGCGCCGCCGCCGCCGTCGGGAACGACCTCCCAGGCCGTGGCCGCGGCGACCAGGGCCGGGTCGAGGTCGTCGAGCGTCGTGGTCGTCACGAAGGCCTGCGGGAGCTCGGCGATCCGCCGGACGAGGTGGGCGCGGCGCTCGGGATCGAGCTCCGAGAACACGTCGTCGAGCAGGAGGAGCGGCGGCCGGCCATCCTGGGCGGTCAGGAGGTCGAGCTCGGCGAGTTTGAAGGCGAGGATCGCGGTCCGCTGCTGGCCGCGCGACGCGAACCCCGACAGGTCGCGTCCGGCCAGGCGGAACACCACGTCGTCACGGTGCGGCCCGACGAGCGTCGAACCGTTCCAGACCTCCTTGTCGGCCGTCTCGCGCAGCCGGCGCTCAAGGGCGTCGCGCGGCGACTCGCCGGGCTGGGCCGGCGCATTCGTCGCGTACGTGATCTCCAGCCGTGCCGCGCCGGCCTCGTCGGGGGCAATTTCGGCGTGAGCCCGGGCCAGGGGCTCGGCCAGATCGTCGAGGAGGCGCATGCGCTCGGCCACGATCGCTCCGCCGGCATCGAGGAACGCCCCGTCCCAGAAGCGCAGTTCGTCCCGGCCCGCCTGTTCCTCACGGATCGCCCGGAGGAGGCTGTTGCGCTGCTGGAGTGTCCGGGTATACGCGGCGAGATCCCGCCCGTACGCGGCCGAGCGCTGTATCGCGAGCTGGTCGACCGCCGCCCGGCGGAGGCCCGGCGAGCCGATGACGAGGAGCATCTCCTCGGGCGCGAAGACGACCGTCCGGAGGAGGCCGATCAGGCCGGCCGCCCGGCGGGCGACGCCGTTGACCCGGATCCGCTTGCGGGCGCCGGTGCCCGGCCCGGCCAGTGCCCCGGTCGGCCGGACGATCGCGACCTCGATGGTCTCGGCGCCGGCAAGGCCTTCGACGCGGGTCAGCTCGCTGCCCCAGCGGACGAGCTCGGCGTCCGTCGAGGTCCGATGCGAGCGGCCCCAGGCGAGCAGGACGATCGCCTCGAGGAGCGTGGTCTTGCCGGCGGCGTTCGGCCCGACGATCAGCTGCGGCCCACCGCCGAACGTCGCCTCGAGCGACGCGTACGAGCGAAGATCCGCGATCGAGATGGTCCGGATCATCCCCGCTGAACTCACTCCGGCATCCTCCGAGGTCCGGGACCGAAGCTCTGCGAGGCCATCGGCCCGAGGAGTCGCCGTCCGTGCTCCCGTCAGGAGGTCGTCCGCAGGGGCATGACCACGTGGACGTAGCGGTCATCGCCGATCGGCTTGAAGACGCCCGGCGACAGGGGCCCGTTGAGCTCCAGCGCGAACTGCTCGGCGTGGACCTTCTCGAGGACGTCGGCCAGGAAGCGGGCGTTGAACGCGATCGTGGTGCCATCGCCCTCGACCGCGGCTTCGACCCGCCCGAGATGATCGCCGACCTCGGCGTTGGCGCTGACCGTGATGGCGGATTCGCCGTCGACCCCCACCCCGAGCTTGACGATGTTCGTCGACTCGTGGGCGATCAGGGCGGCCGGGCGGACAGCACGCAGGAGCTCCTCACGATCGAGGACCGCGCGGGTCGCGTGGCTGGCCGGCAGGACCGACTGGTAGTTCGGGTACTGGCCATCGATCAGGCGGGTGACCAGATCGACCCCGTCGATGTGGAACAGGAGCTGGTTGCGTGAATGGGCGAGGACGATCGAGACCGGCTCGTCCGTGTCGGACAGGATCCGCGACAGCTCGTGCAGGGCGCGAGCCGGGATGACGACGCTCGTCTCCTCGACCGGGTCGAGGACCGTGATCGTCTTGACCGCGATCCGGTAGTTGTCGGCCGCGGCCAGGGTCAGCTGGTCGCCCTCGAATTTCGCGAGGACGCCGGTCAGGATCGGCCGGGCCTCGTCGCTGGCGGCGGCGAACGCCGTCTCGTCGAGCGCCTGGCGGAGGACCTTCTGGGCGACCCGTGTGATCGGCCGCTCGCCGGCCGTCTGGACCGTCGGGAAGTCCTCGGCCGGGATGCCCTTGACGTTCGACTCGAACCGGCCGGCCCGGATGTGGAGTGTCTCGCCCTCGCCGAGCTCGAGGCTGATCGGCTCACTGCCTGGCAGCGAGTTGACCAGGTCATTCAGCAGGCGGGCCGGCACGGACGTCGCCCCGTCGACCTCGATCTTGCCGGGCACCCAGTAGGTGATTCCGATCTCGAGGTTGGTCGCGGTCAGCTTCAGTCCGCCGTCCTCGGTCTTGAGCAGGACGTTCGTCAGCACCGGTAGCGAGCGGTTCGAGACGGCGCGGCTCACGACCGACAGGCCGCGAGCGAGGTTCTCCTGCATGACCGAAAGCTTCACGTCGAGTTCACTCCAGGTGACGGATCAGGCGCTGCGTCCGGTCGAGATCGGGACCGCGGCGCTGGCCAGGGATATCGTGGGTATCTTCTCCCTATCTTAGACCCGTCACCGTCATCATCATGGTGTTGACGGCGTGGACGGCGCCTCGTGGTCGTGCGGCGGAGCGCGGTGGACGGCGGGCAGCCCACGGTGGACGAGAGCCGGCGGAACCCGGGTCGGTCCGTGGATCGACGGTGGATGACTGGGCGGTGGCCGGCGCGGGACGCCTGGCCGCCTTCGGATCGTCCACGTCACAGCCCGGGTTGTCCGTCGGCCGCGATCCTGGATGTCCACATTCACCCCGCGTTGTCCACCGATTCGGCCCCCTTGTCCACAGCCAGACCCACGCTAACCGGTCCAGGCCGCCTCGAAATTCGGCGCGGATCTCATCCGGAAAGGCGGCACCGCCGCCATCGTCCGTTCCTGCGGGACAGCCCTTAATCGGCGTAGATGAGTTCGCGGACGGCTGCAATCTCGCGGCGGAGGTCATCGTTCACCGCCGACTCGCGGGTGATTTTGTCGCAGGCGTGGAGGACCGTCGAGTGGTCGCGCCCGCCGAGCTCGGCCCCGATCCGGAGCAGCGACACGTCCGTCTCCTGGCGCATCAGGAACATCGCGACCTGGCGCGGCGTGACGATCGCCCGGTCGCGCTTCTGGCCCTTGAGCTGGTCCATCTCAACGCCGTAGTAGTCGGCGACGGCCTCGGCGATCCGCTCGGGCGTGACCTGGCGCTTCTTCGGGTTGTAGAGGACATTCGAGAGGACCGCCTGGGCAAGCTCGATCGAGATCGGCATCGCGCCCATCGAGGCGTAGGCGACGATCCGGTTGAGGGCGCCCTCGAGCTCGCGGATGTTGCTGACGACCTTGCGGGCGACGAACTCGACCACGTCCGAGGTGATCGGCACCGCGCCGACCTCGGCTTTCGCCCGGAGGATCGCGATCCGGGTCTCGAGATCCGGCGCGGTCAGGTCCGCGATCAGGCCCCACTCGAAGCGCGAGCGGAGTCGTTCCTCGAGGGTCAGGATCGCCTTCGGCGGTCGGTCCGAGCTCAGGACGATCTGCTTGCCGTCCTCGTGGATCGCGTTGAACGTGTGGAAGAATTCTTCCTGGGTCCGTTCCTTGTCGGCGATGAACTGGATGTCGTCGATCAGGAGCAGGTCGATCCGCCGATAGCGGGCTCGGAACTCGTCGATCTTGCCCTGCTGGATCGAGGTGATGAACTCGTTGGTGAACTTCTCGCTCGTCGCGTAGACGACCCGCTTGCGCGGGAACTTGGCCGCGACCTGGCTGCCGATCGCGTGCATCAGGTGGGTCTTGCCGAGCCCGACACCGCCGTACAGGAAGAGCGGGTTGTAGGCGTGCCCGGGCCGTTCGGCGACCGACAGGCTCGCGGCATGGGCGAGGCGGTTGGCCGATCCGACGATGAAGTTGGCGAACGTGTAACGCGGATTGAGGTTGGCCGTCGTGCCTTCACCACCGACCCGACCGGGCTCGAGGCGGACCTGGGGCGACGGGGCCGCCGGTCCGACCGGCGCGGCAGCGGCGACCTCGGCCAGCGGCGTGTCGGACGGCGAGATCGCGAACTCGACCTGGACGCTGTAGCCGACGATCCGGGCGAGTGTCTGGCTGATCAGCGAGCGGTAGCGGTTCTCGAGCCAGTCCTTGGCGAAGCCGTTGGGGACGGCAATCCGGAAGCGTTGCTCGTCCACGTCGATGAGCTGTGTGTCGCGCAGCCACGTCTCGAAGTTCGCGGGCGACAACGAGACCTGCAGCTCGCCGAGCGCGGCGCGCCAGACCTGCTTGGCATCCATTCGGTCGATGGTGTCCCGATCCAGAGATTGAGGAAGAAAACCGGCCGTGATGCGGGCCGTGCGGAGTCGCGGAGACGGGTGCCGACGGAGCTCCGGATGGGTCGTCGACACGCCGGTAGACGCTCCAGGAGCCCTCGCGCAACGGGGCGATGGGCCTGACCCGCGAGCGTCCCGGCGCCGAGGGCTCGGTGAGGATAGCACCGGCCGAACGGCGGTCGCAAGGCGATTCCGGCATACTCCCCGGGGGTATCGCAACGGAGCCGCCCGACAAGGCCGATCCAGCCGGCCCGGACGGGTAGCAACGAGGGCCATCGGGCGTTTGACACCCCTCGCGGGCCCGTCATATCATCCGCCGGACGACGAACGCGCCGAGCGCTCACTTGGGCGCAGGCGCGTTTGTGTGCCTTTTAGGGGTCGGATGTCGACCCGGGGCCCAGCGGAGAGGATCGCGCACAGTCCCGATGAAGCAGACCTATCAGCCCAAGAAGCGGCATCGCGCCAAGGAGCACGGCTTCCGCGCCCGGATGAGGACGCCCGGCGGGCGTCGCATCGTCGCCGCTCGGAGGGCCCGCGGGCGAAAGCGACTGACGGCCTGACAAACGAGCGCGGCCCGCATCCGCCGCGGCTCGTGATGCTCTCCCGTCCGCAGGACTTCACGGCGCTGCAGGCCGGGACCGTCCGGTCCCATCCCCTCCTCTCCGCCCGGTTCCTGCGAACGGACCTCGAGACGACCCGGTTCGGCCTGGCGACAGGCCGGAAGTTGGGCGGTGCCGTGGTCCGGAATCGCGTCCGGCGCCGACTTCGCGAGGGGCTCAGGGCGATGGCGCCCTCGTTCCAGCCCGGCTGGGACGTCCTGATCATCGCCCGACCGGCGATCGTCGAGGCAGACCACCGGGCCGTGGTCGACACGTTGCGGCGGGTGCTCCAGCGGGCAGGCGTCGTGGGAGGTCAGACGAGCTCGTGAAGCGGGTCGGAATCGGGTTCATCAAGCTCTACCGGATCGTCTTCGCCTGGATGCCGGCGAGCTGTCGCTACGAGCCTACGTGCTCGCACTACACCGAGCAGGCGATCGACAAGTACGGCCTCGTCCGAGGCAGCTGGATGGGGATGCGCCGGATCGCTCGCTGTCACCCGGGTCACCCCGGCGGCTACGATCCGGTTCGCTAGATCGCACACGAGGACCATGTGACACCCCCGCGCCGCCCATCGACCCTCCGTCGCCTGCTGCCGCTGCTGGTGATCGTCGCCGTGGCCCTCATCGTGGCCGCCTGCGCCGGTCCGACCGGGTCGCCCGGGTCGAGCGGCGGCCCCGCGGCCACCCCGACGCCGCCGGCCGCCCTGCCCCTGACGCCAGTCCACCCGGGCGATCCCTTCAGCCTGATCGCGTGGATCTTCACGCCCCTCTTCCAGGCGTTCTTCATCCTCCTCGTCGGGCTCGACAAGCTGACCGGCAACATCGCGGTCGCGATCATCCTGATGACGATCATCATCCGGATCATCCTGATCCCGGTCTTCCGTCGCCAGACGGTCTCGACCCGCCGGACGCAGATGCTCCAGCCCGAGGTCAAGGAGATTCAGCGCCGC
Source organism: Candidatus Limnocylindrales bacterium (assembly GCA_046595595.1). Lineage (GTDB taxonomy): Bacteria > Chloroflexota > Limnocylindria > Limnocylindrales > CSP1-4 > CF-46. Next base: position 6,281 of record JBKJOK010000124.1, on the reverse strand, counting down.
TTCAAGGGCGACCGGCTGAAGCAGCAGGAGGCCCAGCGTCAGCTCTACGCCGAGCGCGGGATCAACCCGGCCTCGGGCTGCCTGCCGGCGATCCTCCAGATCCTGCTCCTGATCCCGATGTACGCGGTGTTCAGCTCGGGTCTCCAGAACTTCAACCCCCAACCGATGATGGACGTCTTCGGCTTCCGGCTGATCGATCTCGGCTGCGCCGCAGCCCCGATCGTCAACGCCGCGGGCCACGTCCTCAATCCCTGCCTGGACCCCAATGCATTCGGTGTCAACTGGGGCGTGCCGGAGGTGTTCATCGGGACGGCCGGGAGCATGCTCTCGGGCCTCAGCCTGCTGGCGGTGATCTCGTCGCTGTTCCAGCTGGTCCAGTCGCGGATGACCCTGCCGCTGCACGATCCGTCGATGGCCGACGACCCGCAATACAAGGTCCAGCGCCAGATGGCCTACATCTTCCCGTTCATCTCGTTGATTTACGGCAGCTTCCTGCCGGCCGGCCTGTTCCTCTACTGGATCACCTCGACGATCTTCTCGATCGTCCAGCAGTACCTGATCATCGGCTGGGGCGGGATGTTCCCGCTCTTCGGCTGGACACCCGGGTTCGCGACGGGCCACGCCCCGCGCTTCCCGGTCAGCCTGCCCCCGCCGGTCGACCCCAAGACGCGTCCGTCCACGTCGCCGCTCGGCGGCAGCGCGGGCAGGGCAGCCCAGGCCGACAAGACCATTCGCCATAAGGAACGCGGCCGCCAGGGCCGCCGAGGGAGACGCCGCTGATGAGTGAGTACCGAGAGTTCACGGGCAAGACCGTCGAGGAGGCGATCAAGTCCGCGCGCGAGGCATTCGGCGTCGAGCTGAACGACCTCGACTTCGAGATCCTGACCGCCGGCAGCCGGGGCGTCCTCGGCATGGGCGCGGAGCCGGCCCGCATCGTGGCCGCTCCCCGCTCCGCCCTCGGTGGGGCCGCGCCGAAGCGGGAGGCTGCGGCCAGCACGCCGATGCCGACGCCGCCACCGCGCGAGGAGCGCGGCTTCGGGGACCGGGATCGCGGACCCCGGCGCGACGATCGTGGCGGCGCCCCCCACGGCGGCGAAGGACGACCGGACCGCGGACCGCGCCGCGACGACCGGCCGGCCGGCGGCGACGCCCGACCCGACCGCGAGCGTGGCCCCGCCCGCGACGATCGCGGCCCGCTCGAGGACCGAACGGTCGCCGCTGCCCCGACCGACGGCGCAGAGGCGCCAGCCCAGGCGCCGCGCCGCGACGGCCGACCCGACCGCGGTCCACGCCGCGACGATCGGAGCCCCCGTGACGACCGCGGCCCGCGCCCGGATCGGGCGCCCCGCGATGGCGGCCGGACCTCGTCCGCTCTGACCGAGACCGAGACCGCCGAGGTCCAGGCAGCCCGCGGCTCGCTGGCCGCGGAACGGGCCGATCTCGAGGCGGCCGAGGCATCGCCCGAGGCACTGGCCGCCGGCAAGGAGATCCTCGAGGAGCTGATGAAGCACATCGGCTTCGTCGCCCGGGTCGAGGTCGAGACCGGCGACACGAGCCGCCTGAACGTCGTCGCCGACCCGGATGGCCGCGAGGCCCTCGGGGCGCTGATCGGCCGCAAGGGCGAGCGCCTGTCGGCCCTCCAGCACCTCGTGAACCTGATGCTATCGCGACGGATGGGCGAGTGGACGCGCGTCCTGGTCGATGTCGAGGACTATCGGGGCAGGCGCGAACGCCAGCTCCGGGACCTCGCGACGCGGGCTGCCGCCCGGGTCGAGGAGACCGGCAAGATGGTCCAGCTCGAGCCGATGCCGGCCCTCGAGCGGCGCTGGATCCACCTCGCCCTGCGCGATCATCCGCAGGTCGCCACCCAGTCCATCGGTGAGGAACCGAACCGCCGGATTGTCGTCCTGTTGCGAGGCGGATGATCGGTCGCGCCCGCCGACAGCGTCACGGACCGCGGTCGCCGGGCGTCACGATCCAGTTCACCAACGCTTTGCCCAGCTCCCGCCGCTAGGATGTCGCGACGATGACCACTGCGCCCACGCCCTCGACGATCGGGGAACCGACCCCGACCGGCCGCCGTTCGCGGCATCTGCTGCCGCGCTTCGCGCTGGCGTTCTTCCTGGGTCTCGTCGCGGTCCTCGTCATCGGCGTCGGCGCGCTGTACGCCTACGACCAGCAGTACCGCGACCGGATCCTGCCCGGCGTCCGGGTCGGCTCGGTGGATCTGTCGGGGATGACCGCCGGCGAGGCAGCCAGCCGACTCCACGAGACCTACGACCACCTCGCGACCGGCCAGATCGTCCTCGTCGCCGGCGACAAGGAGATCGTCCTGCCCTACAGCCGGGCCAGGCGCGTCGCCGATGTCGATTCGATGGTCGGGCGGGCGCTGTCCGTCGGCCGGGCCGGGAACGCGGTCGAGCGCGCGATCGCCAATGCCCGGACCGCGTTCCGGGGCGTCGACATCGCCCCCCAGGTCCGCTATGACCAGGCCTCGCTGACCCGCTGGGTGAACGCCCTCGCGGCGGCCCAGCATCTGTCGCCCGATGACGCGGTCGTCGCCCGGACCGACACCGGCTTCACGATCACGCCGAGCGTCACCGGTCAGCGGGCCGATCCGGCGCCCGCCCTGGCGATCCTGACGGGGGCCCTCGCCAAGGTCGACGCCCCCGCCGAGATCCGGGTCGAGTTGCCGTTCGCCGACCTCGACCCGGCGATCACCACGGCCGAAGCCGAGGCGGCGGTTGCCGTCGCCAACCGGATCGCCGCGGACATCCGGATCGTCGATGGCAAGGAGTCCTGGACGATCGCCGCCAGGACGATCCGGGCGTGGGTCACGTTCCAGATCGCCGAGGACGGGACCTTCGGGCCGATCGTCAACACGAGCAAGCTCGAGAAGGCCCTCGGGCCCGTCGCCAAGGACGTGGCACGTCCCGCCCGCAACGCCTCGTTCAAGATCTCGGGGACCAAGGTCGTCGGGGTCGTCCCCTCGGCCGTTGGCCGAGCGCTCGACAGGAAGAAGACCGCGACGGCCGTTGGCGAGCTGCTGACGACCCGGGCCGGCGGGGGCCCGACGGCCAACGTCGCGGCCGTCCTGACCACCACGAGCCCGTCGCTGACGACGGCCGAGGCCGAGGCGGCCGCCCCGAAGATGCGCGAGATCTCACGCTGGACGACCTGGTTTCCGATCAGCGACCGGAACCACTTCGGCGCGAACATCTGGATCCCCGCTCTCGACATCGACGGCACGGTCGTCGGGCCGGGCGACACCTTCGACTTCTGGGACGCGGTCGGCCCCGTCACCCGGGCCCGCGGCTACGGCGACGGCGGCGCGATCATCAACGGCAAGACCGAGCCGCAGGGCGCGCTCGCCGGTGGGATCTGCTCGACCTCGACGACCCTCTTCAATGCCGCCTTGCGAGCGGGCTTCGAGATGGGGGCGCGGCGCAACCATTTCTACGCGATCGACCGCTATCCCGAGGGCCTCGACGCGACCGTCTTCAAGAGCTCGTCGGGTTCGGTTCAGACGATGTCGTGGACGAACGACACCGAGTACCCGGTCCTGATCCGGGGCTACAAGATCCGGGACGGCAGCAAGGGCTACGTCCGCTTTGTCCTGTACGGCGTGCCGACCGGTCGGCGGGTCGTGATCGGCGCTCCGGTCGTCAAGAACGTGAAGCCGCCCAGCGACACGATCGTCGATACCGCCACCCTGGCGCCGGGCGTCAGCAAGCGCGTCGAGTACCCGGTCGCGGGCAAGGACGTCTGGCGGACGGTGACGGTCTACAAGGGCTCGACCGTCATCCACAAGGTGACGTACTACTCGCACTACTCGCGAATCACGGGCGTCACGCTCATCGGTCGGAGCGCCGCGCCCGCCACCTGAGCTGTCGCGGCCGCGTCCGCGCCGCGCGTCCGACCCCCGCGCCGCGCACCCGAAGCTGCGGTCGAGTGCCTAGACCATCCGGGTCTCGTCCGATCCGCCGATCTCCGCGTCGCCGACCGGCAGACCGCACGTCGGGCAGAACCAGCGCGCCTCGATTGGCGTCCCACAGCGGTCGTGACGGAGCGGCTCGCCGCCCGTCCGCCGACTCCCCCAGTCGGACAGGAGGCGGAGGGCCGACGCCAGGTCGCGGCCGTCGCCGGTGAGGGCGTACTCCATCCGCGGCGGTCGCGTCGAGTACGGGGTCGAGACGAGGATCCGCTCGCGCTCCAGGCGGCGGAGACGGTCGGTCAGGATGTTCGGGGCGATCGTGAGCAGCGCTTCGCGGAGCTCGCCGAAGCGCCGCGGGCCGTCCAGGAGCGCGTCCACGACGAGGAGGGACCAGCGGTCGCCCACCCGATCCAGGGCCGACTCGAGTCCGCTCGGGGAGCCGGCGACCGTTCGGTAAGGAATGGGAGTTTCGGCCATGGAGGCCATCGTAGTCGGGCCTTGCGTTTCCCGCGAGTGAGTTGTATGTTGCGACTTGCAACTGACAACCGACTGTCTAGCGAGGGCGGAGGCGGACCCACTCGCCTCTCGCCGTCGTTCCCCAACCTTGACCCGGAGACGCAAACACGATGTCCACCCTCGACGAACTCTCCCGCGCGATTCGCAGCGTCCATGACAGCGCCGGCCCGGCCGTGGTCGGGATCGGCCAGCGCGTCCGCGGCAGCGGCGTCGTCGTCGCCGACGGCCGCGTCCTCACGAACGCCCACAACCTTCGCGGCGACGAGGTCACGGTCACGTTCCGCGACGGACGCTCGACCCGCGGATCCGTCCTCGGCGTGGACCCCGACGGCGACCTCGCGGTCATCGAGGTCGACACGGCCGGGGCGACGCCCGTCGCGTGGTCGGATGCCGAAGCGACGATCGGCGACGTGGTCTTCGGGCTCGCCTCGACCGGCGCCGGCGCCGCCCGGGTGACAGCCGGCACCGTATCGGCGATCGAGCAGACGTTCCGCGGCCCTGGCGGCAGTCGGATCGGCGGCAGCATCGAGCACACCGCGCCGCTCGCATCCGGCTCGTCGGGCGGCCCGCTGGTCGACGGCAGCGGGCGCCTCGTCGCCCTGAACACGAACCGGATTGGCGAGGGGTTCTACCTCGCCCGGCCCGTCGATGCCGCGCTCCGCGAGCGGATCGAAACCCTCTCGCGCGGAGAGTCGGTCAGCCGGCCCCGCCTCGGGATCGCGATCGCGCCGTCGGCGGTCGCCCAGCGCCTGCGCCGGTCCGTCGGTCTGACCGAGCGCGAGGGACTCCTGGTACGAGGGGTCGAAGACGGCAGCCCCGCCGACCGGGCCGGGATCCGCGAGGGGGACCTCCTGATCGAGGCCGCCGGCCAACCGCTCGTCGACTCTGACGGCCTGGCCGCGATCCTGGCCGAAGCCGGAATGCCGATCGAGCTGAAGATCGTCCGAGGCGACGAGGAGCGCGCGGTCAGCGTCGGTGGCGGCATCAATGCGTCGGGCGAGGCCTGAGTCATGGTCGCCCTGCGCGAGCTGCCGCCTGTCGTGTCGGACAGCGGCGACGCCTTGGCCATCGCGATCGAGGATGACGCCCTCGATGCCTACTCGACGGCCGTCAGCACCGCCGCGGCGCTGCTGTTTCCGTCCGTCGCGAGCCTCCGGGTCGAGCGGCGCGGAGGCGGCTGGGGCGGGGGCAGCGGCTCGGCCGTCGCCTTCACCCGGGACGGGTTCCTGGTCACCAACGCCCACGTCGTCGCCGGCGCGGAGCGGGGAACCGCCACGTTCGTCGACTGAGTTCGCGCTGCCCCGATCCGCGATTCGTGCGATCGTTGCGTAGGCAACAACCGTCCATCATGGAGCCGACGATCATGCCCGATTGGGATCCCGAATCGTTCACCCGCGACCTGATGACCGACATGCGCGCCCACGGCGGCGTTCCGACGAAGGGTCCATTCGACGGCCGCCAGCTCGTGATCCTGACGACGACGGGCGCACGCTCCGGCGAGCCCCGGACCGCCATCCTCGCCTACCGCAAGGAGGGCGACCGCATCGTGATCGCCGGATCCAAGGGCGGCGCACCGACCGACCCGGCGTGGGTCCACAACCTCAAGGCCCAGCCGCTGGCCAGGGCCGAGGTCAACAACGAGGTCTTCAAGGTCGCGGCGACGATCGAGGCTGACGGCCCGGAGCGCGATCGTCTGTGGGCGGCGCATGTGGCCGAGATGCCGGGCTTCGGCGAGTACCCCGCGAAGACGGATCGGATCATCCCGATGATCGTGCTCGAACGGGCAAGCTGATCCTGCCTCGTCGGCGCGTCCGGGACGCAAGACCCGGGG
>JBKJOK010000090.1:0-7821 GCA_046595595.1 Candidatus Limnocylindrales bacterium | reverse complement strand
CATCCGGGATTGCTCCTCTCGCTGACCCGCGGCTGACAGTCGCCATGTCGGACGGGCGGCCAGCCGGCCACCTCTCGTTGCGTCAGTTCGCGCTGGTGGTCTCGACGATTGCCTTGTTCGGGATTGCCGTGTGGGAGGTGCTCACGATCTGGCTCCCAGCGACCGGGAATGGGGGGGCTCCTCCGGGTCTGGATATCGGCATCTATACCGAGCGAACACAGAGCTGGTTGTCCGGCGAAGGGTTCTACCGACCTCGTCAACTGGCAGGCCCTTATCGGATCGAACTCGGTGACGCCCTCTATCCGCCGCCCGTGGTCCTCTTGTTCCTTCCTTGGGCAGTTGGGGCGCCGATCGTCCTCTGGTGGTTGGTTCCATTCGCGGTCGTGGTCGTTTCGCTCGACCGCATCCGACCTCCGCTGTGGGCATGGACTCTGCTCGCTGCGACGCTCGTGTACCCGTACACATGGGTCTCAATCGTTCTCGGCAACCCGTCCATGTGGGCACTTGCTTCGATCCTCGCGGGCGCGGCATTTGGTTGGCCGGCGCTGGGAGCGTTGATCAAGCCCATCGACGCGCCCTTTGCCTTGGTCGGCGCTCGGCGGCGATCGTGGCGGGTCGGTTTCGTCTTGGTCGCGGCTGTCTCCGTGCTGTTCGCGCCCATGTGGGTCGAGTACGTGCGCGTCCTGCTGGATGCTCGTAACGCGGCAGGAATTACGTACCTCGTGGGAGAGGTTCCGATTGCGATCGCACTAACGATCGTTGGCTGGGCTGGAGGGAGGGATCGCCGTGATAGCCACCTGTGACTTCGCGAGAGGGCGGCGGCTTGAAGCCCGTCCTGGCGCCGTTCGCCCCGATGTGTCCGACTACATCCGCGTCCTGGTCGACGGCGGAATTAGCGCGGCATCTCGTACGTGATCGGTGAAATTCCCATCGCGATCGCGTTGGCGATCGTCGGGGTCGCAGGCAACTCAAACTTCCGGGAGTCGGGCCCGATTCGCTTGCGCCGACGGGTTCCTCCGCTCGACCCGGAGCCGCCGGCTTGATGACTATCCGATCGGGGTCGGGTCGAAGGTGGATCCTCGATCGCGTCGGGTATGGCCTTGCCGGTCTTGTTGCCGTGCTCTTCATCCTCGAGCTGGTCACGACAGCCCGGTCAGACTGGGCCCGCGATTGGGCCTTCGCGAACGGCGACCTCATCGGGTACCTCACCGGCGCACAGCGCTTTCTTGATACCGGCTCCGGTGAGTTCAACCGGTGAGTGCAACGCTGTGTCGTCAGTGTTGTCGCCGGAGGTGAGCGCATGGCACTGCTGGGGATCCGCGATCGGAGCCTGTGGGTCGCGTCCCTGGTCGTCCTCCTGGCGATGCTGCCCCTGATCCCGCTCTGGGTGCAGTACGCAACCGTGATCCGAGGGACGACGGTCGGGTTGGCGTACTCAATTCTCAACCTGCCGCTGGTGTTGTTGCCGGTGGCCGCTCTCCCGTTCCGCTCGAGCCAGCCGAGACCGGCGGCGGCGTCATGACCGAACGTTCGCTTCGGCGGCCCCGACCTTCGCTCCGCGGCCTCGCCTTCGCCGGCGTCATCGGCTGGTCGGCCTTCCTGCTCTTCTCGGTCGAGCCGCTCGTCGGCCGCCTCGTCCTGCCGGTCTTCGGCGGGACGCCCGCCGTCTGGGCGACGACCCTCTTCTTCTTCCAGGCTGTCCTGTTGCTCGGCTACCTGTACGGGCACCTGTCCGTCACGCGCCTGGGCGTGCGCCGCGGGGCGATCCTCCACATCGGCCTGCTGCTGGTCGCCGGTGGCGCGCTCGTCCTGGCTCCCGCTCGGGTCGCCGACTTGCGCAATCCGGCGCTGCCCGACGTCGTGAACCTGGTGGGGATGCTCGCGCTGACGATCGGGCTGCCGGCGTTCGTTCTGACGACGACGACACCGCTGGTCTCGGGCTGGTTCGCGGCGAGCCGGCGCGCCGACGATGGCGGCGGCGACGCCTACTGGCTGTACGCCCTGAGCAACGCCGGCTCCCTCCTTGCGCTGCTCTCGTACCCGTTCCTCATTGAGCCGCGCCTCGGGTTGTCCGCGCAGCGCGGCGTGTGGGCGGTCGCGTTCGCCGCGTTCGCGATCGCGGTCGCGGGCTGTGCGATCGCGACGGTTCGGCAACCGGCCGCGCCGGTCACGAGCGTTGCCGACGCCGGACCCGGGCCAGCCCAGTCCGTGCGGGTCTGGCGGCAGCGCGGGATCTGGCTGCTGCTCGCGGCGGTTCCGTCGGGGCTGCTGTCGGCCGTCACGACCTTCATCGCGACCGACCTCGTCTCCGCGCCGCTGCTCTGGCTCGTGCCGCTCGCGATCTACCTGATCACGTTCATCATCGCGTTCTCGGATCGAGGCCGGCGGCTGGTCCCGGCGGCCGTCGGACTGCTGCCCGCCGCCGTCACCCTGATGTGGGTCCCGACGGGCGTGACCGGCGGCTGGCCGATCCTGCCCCTCGTCCTGATCGCGTACGGCGGCCTCGCGATCGTCGCGGCTGCGCTCCACGGTCGGCTTGCGATCGCGCGTCCGGAGCCCGCCCGATTGACCGAGTTCTACCTGGTCATCTCGATCGGTGGCGCGCTCGCCAGCGCCTTCGTCGCCCTCCTTGCTCCGATCATCTTCCCCGGCATCTGGGAGCTGCCCATCCTGCTGGTCCTGGCGATCGTCGCGCTCGCCATCGCGGACGCACAGCCGCGCGCCACGCCCGCGATGCCGGCGATGCCGGCACGGCCGCGGCGGCGTCTCGACTTCTCGCCGTTCGTCCGCGGTGCTCGAGGTCGCGCTGGGCCGTACGTCGTGGTGGCCGTCCTTCTGGCGGTGATGCTCGTGCGCGATCAGTCGATCGTCGCCGAGGCTGGCATCCGCTGGCTCGTCCTCGGAGGGCTCCTGCTGCTCGTCGGTGGGCGGCTGGGCGTCCTTGCCATGTCCACCGCGCTGGTCCTCGCCCTTGCCGTGCTCATTCCCCAGCCGGCCACGATCTTCCGCGACCGGAGCTTCTTCGGCGTGACCGAGGTCAGTCGATCGCCCGTGTCGCCGTACACGATCCTGACGAACGGCACCACCACCCACGGCATCCAGTCAACCGACCCCGCTCGAATCCGGGTGCCGCTGGCGTACTACACCGAGGCCGGGCCGTTCGGTGACTTGTTCGCCCTCCTGCGGGGAGCGGGACGGGAGCCCGCCGTTGCGGCGATCGGGCTTGGGGCCGGCGCCGTTGCGGCGTACGTCGAGCCCGGCTGGTCAATGACCTTCTTCGAGATCGACCCGATCGTCGCCGCCGTCGCGGCCGAGCCGAGCCTGTTCAGCTACCTCTCGTCCGCCGCCGAGCGACCGACCGTGGTCCTCGGCGACGCGCGCTTGTCCCTGCGCGCGGTCGCGTCCGGCTCATATGACGCCGTCATCGTCGACGCCTTCTCGTCCGACGCCATCCCGACCCATCTCCTCACGACCGAGGCGATGACCGAGTACGTCCGGGTCGTCAAGCTCGGCGGACCGATCCTCGTCCACATCACCAATCGCTACTACGACCTTGCGCCGGCGGTGGCCGCCGCCGGTCGAGCCGTCGGTCTCGACGCCGTCCAGCGCGTGTACCTTCCAACCGATGGCGAGGCACAGAAGGGCGCTTCGATCGTCGCGGCGATCATCCTGATCCCACCGAACTCTACGAACGCTGCGGCCGACCTCGCGGCCGCGGGCTGGCGGCCGGTCGATGCCGTCGTGGCCCCGCTGACCGACGACTTCATGGATGTGCTGAGGTTCCTGAAGCCGCTCTGGTAGAGCCTCCGTTGCGTCCGCAATCGGTTTGCGGGACCCGGTGCTATTCTCGGATCGTGACGACCCACGCTCCCAGCGCGGAGCCTGCCTGTCGGGGCGCAACGGACGCCGACGGGCCCACCGACCGAGCGGACGCAACCCCGGATGGTGCTGCCCTGCGGATCGAGTCCGTCCCGTTCGGCGACGTCCCGCGGGCGACCTGGGACCGGCTCGCCGGCCTGAATCCGTGGGCGACACCCTTCTCGTCGTGGGCCTTCCAGCGGGCGTGGTGGGACGCGTACGGCTCCAGCGCCCATGACCAGACGCTCGTGGTCACGCGGGCAGGTGACGCCACCGCCCACCCGATTGCCATCGTCCCGCTCATGCACCGCCACGAGGTCGAGCCCGACGACGAGGCGACCGCCTCGAAGATCCGCCACGGCGACGCGGGCAACCTGACCCCGGTCCCGCCGACCGCCAAGGCCGTGTTCTTCGGCGCCTCGTACCACGCCGACTACGCGACGATCCTGGCCGCGCCGGCCGACCTGCCCGCGGTCGCCGCCGCCCTTGTCGATCACCTCGCCGCGCCCGACCCGTCCGACCCCGACCACCCCGCGCCGTGGGACGTGATCGACCTGCGCCGCCTGCGCTGCGGCGACCCGGCAGCGGACGCCCTGGCCGGCGCGTTCGGCCGGCGCGAGATGAGCGACGGCTGGACGCTCAACCTGGAGCGCGAAGATGTCTGCCCGGTCGTCACGTTCCCCGAGGGCGTCGACTTCGAGGGCTTCCTCTCCACGCTCGACAAGAAGTCGCGCCATGAGATCCGGCGCAAGCTCCGCCGGGCCGAGGCCGCCGGCGAGGTCGCGTTGACCCCGTCGGCCGAGCCGCTCGCCGACCTCGAGGACTTCATCGACCTCCACCAGCGGCGCTGGGGCGCCGATGGGCTCTTTCCGCCGACCTCGGGCGGTGACGCGTCCCGGGTGTTCATGCGCCGCCTGTTCGTGGAGAACGGCCCCGACGGACCGGTTCGCCTGTCATTCCTGACGGTCGGCGAGCGACGGGTCGCCGCCGGGATCCACGTCGCGACGGCCGACGCCTGGATGTTCTACAACGCCGGCATCGACCCCGACGCGCGCGAGCTGTCGCCGGGCGTGGTCCTCGCAGCGTGCTACGTCCGGGCCGCCCTCGAGGCCGGGATGCAGCGGTTCGACTTCCTGCGCGGCAACGAGCCCTACAAGTACGAGTGGGGTTCCGAGGACGAGCCGATCCAGCGCCTGCTCGTCCGCCGCGACGAGGCCCCGTCGGGCGAGGCGGGCGACTGATGGGCGCCCCGCCGACCTGGGATCCGTGCCTGGTCCCCCTCGAGCACCTTCCGTTGCCCGGTCCGTCGCGGATTCGCGTTGTCGAGATCCTCGCCACCGGCACGAACGGCGGCGCCCAGGAGCACCTGTTCTCGCTCCTGACGCGGCTCGACGCCACCTATTACGACGCCTCGGTCGTGGCCCTGTCGGGCGGCAGCGCGGTCCGCAAGCTCCAGCGCCACGGGTTCGACGTGACCGTCATCGACGAGGCCGATGACGCGGCTGCCGTGCGGGCCCTGACCGCTCACCTCGCGCTCGTCCGGCCCGACGTCATCCACACCCACATGTATCGGGCCGATATCGTCGGAACCAGGGCCGTCCTCGCCCTGCGCGACAGCGGCCATCGCCCGCCGTACGTCGTCTCGACCGTCCACTCGTCGCGAGTCCGATCGCACGAGGACCGCGAGCTGCTCCGTCATCTGACTCCGTCGATGGACCAGCTGATCGCGGTGTCGAAGTCGATCGAGCGCAAGATCGCCGACGAGCACCGGACGGGCGCTCCGGTCCGGCTGATCTACAACGGGGTCGATCTCCAGCGCTACGACCACCAGGAGCCGTGCGCCCCGTTCGGCGACCAGTACGGGATCGAGGCCGGCTCGAAGATCGTGGGGGTCGTCGCCCGGCTTGAGCCGGAGAAGGGCCACCAGACCCTGATCGAGGCGTGGCCGGCCGTCCTGCGCGAGGTCCCCGACGCCTACCTCCTGATCGTCGGCGAGGGCTCGCGGCGCGACTTCCTCGAGCAGTGGGCGTCGGCCCACAAGGTCGGCCATCGGGTCGTGTTCACGGGCCGGCGCGACGACATCCCGGCCGTCACGTCCGCCCTCGACGTCGCCGTCCTGCCGTCGTGGCGCGAGGCGCAGGGGTTGTCCATCCTCGAGGCGATGGCCCTGTCGCGGCCGGTCGTCGCGTCCGATGTCGGCGGGATCCCGGAGATGGTCGAGGACGGCGTGACCGGCCTGCTCGTCGAGCACGACAACCCGGTCGCCCTGGCCGCGGCGATCGTCCGTCTGCTGAAGGATCGCCCATTCGCGGAGCGGATCGCGAAGGCCGGCCACGATCTCGTCCATGACCGGTTCTGCATCGAGCTGATGGTCAAGGCGATCGAGCAGATCTACGACGAGGGCGCCCGCGCCGTGCGCCTGGCGGAGGCCGCCGCGAGCTGACCATCGAAGGACGGTCCCGACAGTCGCTGGGGATCAAGACCATCGACGTGGTGACGTGACGCTCCGCCCTGCTACCGTCGCCCGTATGCCGTCACCGCCGGAGCCGACGAACGCCCGATTCGCTCGGGTCACCCGCTGGGCCGATCTGCTTCTCCCGATCTGGTTCTTGGGGTGGACGCTCGTTCGCCTCGTCCAGATCGGCTGGAACGGAACATCCTGGGACCTGAGCTTCATCGGCGGCGATTTCAACATCTACCGAAGCGCCGCGGCCGCAATCCTGGATGGAGGCGATCCGTGGTCCGCGTCCATCGTCTGGAGCGGAATGACCTTTCACTATGCCGCGCCACCGTTGGCCGCCCAACTGTTCATTCCGTTCGCCCTGATGAGCCCTTCGATCGCGCTGATCACCTGCTATGCGCTCGCGCTCTCGCTCGCCGTCGCAGGCCTGCGACGACTCGGACTGCCGTTGTGGTGGTTGTTGTTCCCGCCGATGGCTGAGGGCCTGTTCGCGATGAACCCCCAGATCCTGCTGTTCGGGCTCCTCGTGATCGGCGGTGGGCCAGCCGCGCAGCGCGGGGCACGCTCGGTGGGTCGACTCTTGACTGCCCTGACCCGGTCACTCGCGTTCGCGGCCAAGATCTATGCGCTCGCCCCGATCGTCGCGCGACGGGAGTGGCAGGCCGTCGCAAGCTGTCTTGCGCTCCTGGCGGTGTCTGTCGCGATCGCTCCCGGACTGTGGGCCACATACATCTCGGAGTTTGGCGCGATTTCGCGAAGAATCGTGGCCGAATCGCATGGCGGCGTCTCAGCGGCCCTCCTCCTTCAGCCGTCGGTATTCGAGGATGTGCTGCCCGGTCCCGAGGTCTTGCGGCTGGCGGCAGGATTGGCCATCTTTGGGCTCATCGCCGGATTGGTCCTGATCGTTGCCTTGCGCGACGTTCGCTCGGCCGGCTGGATCGTGGCCCCGTTGCTGTGGCCCGCGGCCGAATATCACATCGCGACCCTTGCCATTCCGGTCGGCCGTCGGCTTTCGATCTGGATCATCGCGATCCCGACAATTCCCACGTTCCTCCTGGGAATGATCGTCCTTGCATATCAGATTGCCGCGGACCACCGGGCGATCCCCAACACGCCGCCGCCCGATCCGCTGTCGGACTGGCGGCACTTGGTCCGTCGCCGCTCGGTCGCGTGACTGTCGGGGGCGGCGACGCTGCTTCGGTCGTTCCTGGACCGTCCAAACGGCTCCTGACCTGGGCTGCGGGGATTGCGGCGATGGGCTTGGCGCCCATCCTGGGTGCGTTCGCATTCGGGTTCCACGACTGGCCGGCATTCTGGTCGGCCGGCGCCACGGCCGGCACGCCCGATCTCGTCGACGCGGCTCGCCACCTTGCGTGGCAGCGTGAGCACGGACTGCCCGAGGCGTTCTTCGCCTACCCCGCGGGCAGCGCCTGGCTGTTCGCCCCATTCTCGGTCCTCTCGTTGGCGGCCTCCTTCGTCATCCACGGCGCGCTGATGCTCGG
>JBKJOK010000089.1:0-14193 GCA_046595595.1 Candidatus Limnocylindrales bacterium | reverse complement strand
CGGGCGGACACCCAGCTGGGACGGCAGCGCGCCGGGCGGGTTGTTCGTCGTGCCGAACGGGTTGTTCATGCTCATCGATCGCTCCTCGGTGCGGCTGGTCGTCGTCGATCAGGTCGTGATGGGGGCGCCGACCGCGCCTCCGCCTGCTCGGCTGCCCTCGCGAGCACCCAGACCAGGTCGGCGAGGCGGTTCAGGTACGGTAGCAAATGGGGTCCGGGAATCAACTCAGCCGTGCCGAGCGTCTCCGCCCTCCGCTCGGCCCGTCGGAGGATCGTCCGGGCGAGTTCCAGGGCGGCGCTGACCGGTGTCTCGCCCGGGACCACGAACTCGGTCGGCATGACGATGTGGGCTTCCGCCTCGCGGAGCATCCCTTCGAGGCCCTCGACCATCGCGGCGCTGACCCGGGTCACGTCGTCCTGCTGGCGATCCCATGCACCGGGCTGGGTTGCGAGCTCGGCTGCGACGACAAACAGCTCGCGCTGGATCCGGAGGAGGATCTCGGGCAGGTCGCCGAACCCGACGTTGAGCGTCCCGACGCGGTCCTTGACCCCGAGCCACGCCCGGGCCACGCCGAGCGCGGCGACGGCCTCGTCGATCGTGCCATACGCCTCGGTCCGGAGGTCGTCCTTGGCGATCCGCTCGCCGCCGAACAGGAGACCGGTCGTGCCGTCGTCGCCGCGGCGCGTGGCGACGGCGGAGGCAAAGGGCACGGGGGTGGGGTCGGCGTCGGTCACCGGATCAGTCGAGGCGACGCGCGGTCACCACATCAGCCCGGCGTCGCGCGGGTCCCAGCGCTCGGCCAGCAGGGTCACCTTGACGTCGTGGTCGACGACGGACTCCGCCTGGTCCTTGACCTGCTGGATCATCGACCCGGCGTACGGGCAGAACGGCGTCGTGAGGATCATCTTCACCTCGGTCGAGTCGGGGCCGAGGATGATCTGCTTGATCAGGGCGAGCTCGACGACGTTCATCCCGATCTCGGGGTCAACGACGGCCCGCAGGGCGTCGAGAATCGCGAGTTCGGTGGCGCGCCGCTGGGGGTCGAAGGCGGCGCCGTCCGCGGACGTGTCGAACGCGACGGGCGGGTCGGCGTCCGCGACGGGCGCCTGCGTTGCGGGCGCGGCGGGGTCGGTCGTCGGGTCGGTCATCGTCGCGGTCCTATCACCGACCCCCGAATCGGCCTCGGGTCCGGGTCAGCGCGCCAGGAAGGCGAGGAGGTGGTTGTTGAACTCGGCCGCATGCGATGCGTTGAAGCCATGTGGAGCGTCCTTGAGCACGACCAGCTCGGCACCGCCGATGGCCTCGGCGGAGCGGCGGCCGCTGACCTCGAACGGGACGATGGCGTCCGAGTCGCCATGGATGACGAGGGTCGGCACCGTGACCTTCTCGAGGTCCGCTCGGAAGTCGGTTCGAGCGAATGCTCCAATGCAGTCAAGCGTGCCCTTCGGGGAGGCAATCGCGCCGATGTCCCGGGCGTAACCGCGTTGGGCCTCGCTGACCTTCATCTTGCCTGCCGCGCTGAAGAAGTTCTTCGTGAACTCGTCGAGGAAGGCGAGGCGGTCCTGCTTCACGGCTGACTCCATCCCGCCGATCGCGGCATCGTCGAGACCGCCCTCCGGGTTGTCCTCCGACTTGTACAGGTACGGCGGAACGGCCGCAGCCAGGACCACCTTGGCGACCCGGTCCGTGCCGGAGCGGGCGATGTAACGGACGACCTCTCCGCCGCCCATGGAAAACCCGACCAGGGCGACGTCGCGCAGGTCGAGGTGGCGCAGGAGGGCATCGAGGTCGGCCGCGAGGGTGTCGTAGTCGTAGCCCGCCCACGGCTGCGAGGACTGTCCGAAGCCACGACGGTCATAGGTGACGACGCGATGGCCGGCCGCGACGAGGGCAGGCACCTGAGCTTCCCACGAGCGAGCGCTCAGCGGCCAACCATGGATGAGGACGACAGCCGAGCCCGTGCCGACATCCTCGTAGTGGAGTTCAATCGGGGCGCCGTTCTCGATGCCGACCTGGAGCGTGGCCATGGCGTTCGAATCTCCTTGGCGTGTTCGATCTGGCTCGACGGCGTCCGCGCAGGGCCAGGTGATTCGTCCCGGACAGATCCTAACCGAGGTCCCGGAAACGGCCCGATCAAGGCATGGCGCCAACCCTGGCGCTCTTCCGCTCGTTGGGTCGCCAGGTGCACCAGCTGGCGGTCGGGCGAATCAGCGCGGGTCGGGCGGGCCGCCGCGGCCGTCGAGGTCGTTCAGGCGGCGTTCGATCCGATCGAGCTGGGCGCCGCGCTGGCGCATCTCGCGAAGCACGAAGATCGGCAGGGCGATGATCGCGATCACGACGAGGACGTACGTCACGACGAGGACGATCCCGAACGGGGCGAACTCCACCGCGCCGGGTCAGCCGTTCGTCGGGGCCGCGTCCGAGGCCTTGACCACGATCCCCAGTCGGCGGTACTGCTCGGGCAGCCCCGCTGCCTCGGCCTCGCTGTAGCCGGGCCCGGCGATCGAGCCGTCGGCATCGAAGAAGTCGGCATAGCGATCGCGATGGTCGGCGGCGTACGTGTAGGCAGCCGCGATCCCGACCCGCTTCAGCTCGGGGTGGTCCTTCGTCAGGCGGGCCAGGTCGTAGCCGCTGCCGCGCAGCTCAAGCAGCTGGCGGACGGTCAGCCGCGAGCCGTAGCAGAAGGGCTCGCCATTCATCACGAGAGGATCGACCTGGACCCACTTGATGGTCATGCTCAGGCGCCCTTGTAGATCGCCTGGAGCAGGCGGTTCTTCTTGCGCCCGTCGCCGGCGATCCGGCCATGCCACGCGAACCGCTCGACCATCGCCTCGACCGCCTCGTCGACGGCATCCATGTCGGCGGTCGGCAGGACCGCCCCGATCGCGTCGCGGATGCTCCGGCTGATCGTGATCAGGTCGTTCATCGGCACCTTCCGGCGGCGATACGCCGGCGGGGTTGCATTCGCGAAGGCCCGGGCGGGCCCGGGATCGCCGGCGGCGAGGGCGTCGACGACGCGATCGACGAGGACGGCCGTGTCGCGCAGGAGGCGTCGGACCGCGTGCTCGTCGTGGCGCTCGCGGATCGTCGGATCGCGATCGATCGCGATCTCGAGGGCCCGACCGGCGAGGCGCTCGCGGGCGGCGGCGACGCGCGCCGCGGCCGGCGGCAGATCGGAGATGCGGTCAATCGGCGGCAGACCCAGGGAGGGATGGCTCACGTCCGGCAGTCTAGCGCGCGGTCGGAGGCGCCGCCACGGATCGGGCGATACTCCCGAGGGGGACGCGGCGATACGATGCTCGGGTGACGATGTCCACGCCCCAGCCCGGCGAACGCCGCCCGCTGCTCGACCGCGCACCGAGCGAGCGCTACCCGGCCCTGGCGCCGCCACCCGCCGCGGACCCACTGGCCGGTGTGCTCGTACCGCTCGCGATCGCTCTGGGCGGCGCGGTCGCCTTCGTCGTCCTCGGCGGAATCCTGGCGGTGACCGCCGGGCTGGTCATCCTCGCGGCCGTCATCGGCTGGCTGATCGGGACGTTCGTCTCGCCGCCCATCCGGGCCGGGCTCGTCGGGCTCGGGGCGGTCGCAGTCGGGCTGCTGGCGATGTGGCTGTTCGGGCGGCTCGAGGGTGGGGTCATGGATCCGGTTGCCTACTTCCTCGAAGTCCAGGGCGGACCGCTCGTCGTCCTCGAGCTCCTCGCCGGCGGCGGCCTCGCGGCGGCGGCATCGCGATGACCTACCGGCACCCGACCGAGGCGGATCAGCCGCGGATCGTCGGACTCGTCGACGAGTGGTTCGGCGGCCGGCGCGTCCGGCATCTCGTCGTTCGAGCGTGGTTCCGGCACGTCGCCTCGACCTCGTGGCTCGCCGAGGACGAGGACGGCGCCCCGATCGGCTTCCTGATCGGCTATCGCAGCCAGGATCATCCCGACGAGGCGGTCCTCCACCTCGTGGGCGTCCATCCAAGTCACCGCCGGCGCGGGGTGGGTCGGGCCATGATCGAATCGTTCCTGGCCGACGCCGCAGCAGGCGGCGCCCGGACGGTCATCGCCCTGGCCTGGCCGGGCGACCCGATCCCGATCGCATTCTTCCGCGCGCTGGGCTTCCGGCCGGACGACGGCCCGGGCAGCCAGAACCTGTACGGAACCGCGGCCTTTCCCGACTACGAGGCGGATGGCGAGGACCGGATCGTGTTCATGCGGGAGTTGATGACCGGCTGACCGCCACAACCCGACGAGGGTCCGCTCGCGGGCCGGGACCTCTGGTGAGGGCCCGCGGCACCCGGCCGGTCCGTATCCTGCCCGCAAGGACCGGCACATGCCCAACCCAACGACCGATCCAGGTGGAGGGAGTGCGCTCTTGCGTGGATGGATCTTCCGGATCGGCATCATCGCGGTCATCGCCGTCGGCGCGTTGATCTTCCGCGATCGCCTGTCGAGCAATGCCGGCGAGCTGAACGTCGGCGATTGCTTCGACGACCCGCAGGGAGCGGCCGTGATCACGGAGGTTCAGCATCATCCCTGCACGGAAGCCCACACGGCCGAGGTGATCTTCCTCGGCTCCCTTAGCTAAGGCGGGACCCGCGTTAGCAGGGACCCGCGCGCGCCGAGTAGGTTCTGGGCGAGGAGCTTAAGTATCTCCCCGTACGATCTTGGCGATGGCGAGGAACGCGATGACCACGACCGTGAAGATGTTAATGGTCATCATGGTTTCGTTGATCGCGGTGATGTCCCACGAGATTCCGGCGCCGTCCACAGCACTGCCAGGCGAGGCGGAGAAGAAGTAAGGGATGGACGTCAATCCGAACGACCCGTAAATGATCGCTGGCCCGAGCAGATTTGCCGGCGTGACGATCGCACGGGGCCTCGCGGCATGCGTCGTCTGGGCGCTGGCAAGGATCAGCGCGAAGGCCTGGAAGAACACGTAACTCGTCAACCACCAGCCGAGATAGTTCGTGTAAGGGACGCCGAAGACGCCTCCCCCGTCTTCCCAGATCCACACACGTTGGACGGTCGACGCCCGCGAGTCAGTGCCGAGGTCGATCATCGTCATCACCGCCGCAGAGAGGGCGGGCAGGACGAACGTGTTGATGCGCCCGACTCGCTGTCGCAGATCGAGATGTTCATCAGCGCGATCGAGGATCGTCGAAACTGTTAACCAGCTGAGATAGCCGAAAGCGACGTAGCTCGGTCCGATCAGGATCGGCACATTGAAGAGCTTAGGCTCTCCCGTGTAATAGTAGTCGCCGAATGGGAAGCCCGTGAGCACGCTCAAATTCTCGAACGCGTTGCTCACCAGCACGGTGCCGACGAAGAACGTGATAGACAGCCGCCAGCCGTACCGCCGGACACAATGGATCGCGACGAATGGGAGGCTCAGGAGCAGTGCGACGAAGGTGGCTGAGGTTCCGCCTAGCGGGATGATGATGGCGGCCGCCACGATGATCGCGACGAGCATCCATTGGACGACGTCGAGGGCCCTGCCGCGCGGCGATGGTCGAGTCCAAATCATCTGACGTCCCTCACTCTCAATGAAGTTGTCGGGGTCGCACGCGCTGGCTTGGCTTGCGGTTCAGACGACCCGATCGCGGGATGGCCGCTGGCGTCGGTGCGGTCGCTTCCTCGTCGGGTGGGAGCTCGACGGCCCGGACCGGCACACGACGGCCGCCGCTATGGGTCACGGTCGCCTCGCCGGCCGCCCGGAGGTTCATGACCCAGCCGGTCTCGCCGTAGGAGGCCTGGACGAACGTGCGGCCGTCGAGCTCGAGCATGCCGACCGGTATCGTCCTCGGGATGCCTGACCGCCGGCCGCGCACCGTCAGGAGGATGTTCGGGGCACCCGTCGGGATCCCCGCGCCGATGAATCGGCGGGCGAGCGGATTGGACATCCGTAGGAACCGCCCGGCGACCCGATTCCGCCAATCGAGCCGAGCGGGCGAGTGAGGATCGTCGGTCATGGCCGATGTGTTCTCCTTGTCACGTTCCATGCTTGTTCGGGTTCACGCTCATGACACCGCGCGATGAGAGGACGTGACCGATGACCGAGGACGAGTGGCTGGCAGACCGGTTCGAGGAGCACCGGCCACGGCTGCGGTCGGTGGCTTACCGGATGCTGGGCTCGCTCACCGAGGCTGACGACGCCGTCCAGGACGCCTGGCTGCGGGTCAGTCGTGCGGGCGCGGGCGAGGTCCAGAACCTCGATGGCTGGCTGACGACGATCGTCGCGCGTGTGTGCCTGAACACGCTCCGCGCGCGGCGGCGCCGACGCGAGGAGTGGCTCGAGGAGCACCTGCCCGACCCCATCATCAGCCCTTACGGCGATCTCCGACCCGAGGAGCAGGCGCTGCTGGCGGACTCGGTCGGTCTCGCCCTCCTCATCGTGCTGGACACGCTGACCCCTGCCGAGCGGCTCGCATTCGTGCTCCACGACATGTTCGGGCTGCCCTTCGACGAGATCGCGCCGATGGTCGATCGAACCACCGAGGCGACAAGACAGCTCGCCAGCCGAGCCCGGCGCCGGGTCAAGGGCGCGGACGTCCAGACGCCCGACCCGGATGTGGATCGTCAGCGCATCGTCGTCGAGGCCTTCTTCCGGGCGTCGCGCGCTGGTGACCTGGACGCGCTCGTTGCGGTCCTGCATCCGGACGTCGTGATGCGGGAGGACTACAGCGACCGGCGCCCGCTCCGGATGTTCCGTGGCTCGGCGGCCGTCGCGAGCCGAGGCGGGGCCGGATCGGGACCTGAGGTGAAGATGCTGCCTGCCTTGATCAATGGCGCGGCGGGCGCGGTCATCGTCCTTCGCGGGCGGCCATTCGCCGTCGTCGGTTTCACCGTCGACGCCGGTAGGATCGTCAGGATCGACGCGATCCTCGGAGCCGAGCGTGTCCGTCGGATCGCCGCGGCCGTGCTCGGCTGACATCCTCGAGTTGCGACCATGGACCTTGCCGTTTTAACGCTGGCGAGACTGTCAGGCACGGGCGGCGAAAATTAAGCTTAGCGGCGATAACACCACCTACCCGAGCGACGTGGCGATCGAGACCTACGTCGGGACGAGCTGCCTCCAGGCATGGTCCGCCTACACCGGCAAGAACTACCAGGCGGAGGTCGTCCTCGGCCTCGGCTACTACATGCCGTCGGAGGAAGGCTGGAAGGACGGCGATCGTGGGATCGTCTGCTACGCCACCCGTGAGGACGGCGCCGCAATGATGACCTCGGTCAGGAAGACGCCGTAGCCGATCCGCGCAACTCGGCCGATGGGCCTGTCGGTCCGTCACGCCAATCCAGTTCGGTGGCGATGGCCGTCGGACTGAGCTGTTCCCGCAGGAGCCGGCCGAACCGGGCGGGCCGCTCTGTTTCCGGCACGGCCTCGAGCCAGCGCCGGAGGAGCGCCTCACCCTCGTGGTAGGCGAAGACGTACGTCCGCCAGAGCGGGTGCTCGATGAACTCGAGGCGCTTGGCCGCGACTGACGGCGCGAACCGGCCGACCCGCTCCAGCCAGGCGAGGACCTCATCGTGGGAGCGGCCGTCGGCGTGGCGCATGAGGGCGGCGTTGACCCGCGACTCACTCAGACGCCGGCGCGGGCCGGCGAGGGCGACGCTCGTCGTCGCGGCGGCCCGGGCCGCGGCCGCATCGCGCACGACGTCCAGCCCAGCCCGCTCGTACAGCTCGAGAAGGAGATCGGCCTCCCCGTCGGCCGGCGAGGCGAAGCGATGGCCGAGGTCCGCTAGGCCCTCGCTGACGAGGCATTCCGGGGTGTTGATCAGGAGGACGCTCGACTCGAGTCGGCCCAGGCGCTCGACGAGCTCGGTCTCCTTCCAGGCGTGCTCGAGATGGTGGCCCGGGTACGTCTCGTGGGCGGCGACATGGATCAACTCCGCGGCGCGGGTCGGAAGATCGGTGTTCAGGTCCACTCGTGAGCGAAGGCTGCCGTCGTACCAGTTGTAGCCCGTCCACGGCTGCTTCGTGACGAGCCGCACCCGGAGGTCCTCGTCGTCGGGCAGGCCGAACGCGGCCGCCGCTCGCTCCCGGAACGTGGCGACCAGCCAGGCCAGGATTTCGGGCAGGCGGTCCGGCGGAACAACGAACCGGTCGTCCCAGGCCGCGATCCGATCGGCGAGCGGCTTTGGGCCGGGCAGGAGCGCGTCGATCTCGGCCGCGGCGACCTCAAACACGGCGTCGTCGCGACGGAGCGGCGTCCAGTCGAAGCAGCGGCTGACGTGCTCGACGTAGGGCAGCGGCTCTCCGGCGAGGGCCTCGGCCTGGGTCCGAAGCGCGACGAGCTGGGCGATGAGCCAGGACCGGCGGTCGGGCTCGGGGACGTCCGTCGCGACGCGCTCCAGCAGGTTCACGGCGTCCGCGACGAGGCGCTTCGCGGGACGGAGCTCCTCGATGTCGGCCCGGGCCTTGAGCTCGGCGGGTCCGAAGTAGCCGTCGACGAGCCCGGGCGTGTGCTGGTCGAGGCGGAGCGCGAGCAGGAGGTAGTCGTGGGCGATCGGGTCGGGGACCGGGACGCGGCGCTGGCCGCCGACGGCGACGGTCGTCGCCCGAGCGTCCGCCGTCATCGGCCGTTCTCGGCGCTCTCGTCGGGCGTGCCGGTCGCGCCGGCCCTGCCCGGCACGGAGCCCATGCCCTGGCCGGGGGCCATGCCCTTCTCCTCGCCGACAAACGGCATCCCCTGGCGATCGACCGCGTCGAGGCTCATCCGGAGCGCCGACGTCTTGGCCTCCGCGACCTCGCGCACGTAGGCCGCCTCCTCCTCGGGCGTCAGCGGCCGGCCGCGAACGATCTGCTTCGGCTTGCCGACCATCAGCCAGGCGAGGTGGTAGCGATCCATCGAGCCCCACGCGGCGACCAGCAGGTCGTCGCTGAGCTGGAGCCAGGTCTGGAGGCCACGCAGCGTGGGCTGAGCCTGGAGCCGATCGCCCTCGTCGACGAGCTGGCGGGTCCGACGGATCAATTCGTCACGGGTCATGGGTCGAGTCTAGCGGCCACCCGAGGGAAATCGACAGCATGTGTCACAAGTGATACATTGGGCCCATGGCTGACGTGACGATTCGCGAACTTCGTCATCGGGGCGGCGATGTCGTCGACCGCGTGGCGGCGGGCGAACGCGTGACGATCACCCGGAGCGGGCGGCCCGTCGCCGAGCTCCGGCCTCTGCCCGCCGGCGGCCTGTCCGCCGGTCAACTCCTGGAGCGCTGGCGGCGGCTGCCGAGCATCGATGCGGCGATGCTTCGTGCCGACATCGACGCGACGCTCGATCCTGCTCTCTGATGACCGAACCGCGCGGCCTGCTCGACACGAACGCGGTCATCCTCCTGTCGCGGCTGCGGGACCCTTCGGCACTTCCGGACGAGCCGTTGATCTCGGCGGTCACGCTGGCCGAGCTGTCCGCGGGCCCACTCGTCGCCACGGACGAAGTCGAGCGCGCCGCCCGCCTCGCACACCTCCAACAGGCCGAAGCCGACTTCGATGCCGTTCCCTTCGACACGGCTGCTGCTCGTGCGTTCGGGCAGGTCGCGGCCTCGTTGCGACGATCCGGCCGGAAGCCCGCGGCTCGGGCTTATGACGCGATGATCGCGGCCACGGCCATCGCCAACGGCCTGCCGCTGTTCACGAGCAACCCGGACGACTTCGTCGGCATCGACGGGCTTCGGGTCATCGCCGTTCCCCATCCCGACGCAGGAGTCCGGGCCGACCCGAGCTAGCCGGCCGCCTCGTCGCCGCTGATGAAGGCCTCGCGGTCTGCCCGGGCGCGGAGGGTCCATGGGCCGGGCCGGCCGTCGCCGATCGGCGCGCCGTCGAAGCGGGTCACGGGCAGGATCCCGGCGACCGAGCTCGACAGGAACGCCTCGTCAGCCTCGTGCAGGTCGCGGGTCGTGAGCAGCCCCTCGCGCGCCTCGAGCCCCGCGGTTGCGGCCCAGCGCAGGATCCAGGAGCGGGTCGTACCCGGCAGGATCGCGCAGGCGAGGGCGGGCGTGGCGAGTTCCGGCGTGTCGCCGTCGCCTCGGACGACGAAGAGGTTGGCCGAGGTCGCCTCCGACAGGTAGCCGTCGATGGTCAGGAAGAGCGCATCGTCCGCGCCCGCCGTGCGGGCCTCGACCCGGGCGTACACGTAGTCGGCGCGCGATGTCGTCTTCAGGGCGTTCAGCGGACTCTCCGGGTCGCGCCGGACGCTGCTGGACACGAGGTGGAGGCCGACCTCGAGATGCGCGCGGGGGGTCGGCGAAACCGGCCAGGCCTGGACGACGATTGTCGGCTCGGGATGCTCGTCCGGCGGCAGCAGCCCGCGTCCGAAGAACGGGCCGCGCGAGACGGTGATCCGGATGCTCGCGTCACCGTCGGGGCCGGCCAGGCGCTCGGCCGCGAGCAGCTCGTCGATCGCGCTCGCCAGCCGCGCTTCGAGATCGTCGGGCACGGCGATCGCGAGACCGGCCGCGGACCGGCGCATCCGGGCGGCGTGCTCGGCCAGCTCGGTCGGCCGCCCGGCCCGGGCGCGGAGCGTCTCGAAAATCCCGTCGCCGAGCTGGAATCCGCGATCGAACGCGGTCAGGACCGGCTCGTCGGCCGGCGCGATCAGACCGTTGATCCAGACGTGGCCCGGTCGGCGCCTGTCGGGCGGGCTCACGGCTCGCTCCCGACCTCGCGCCCGCCGATCGCCTCGAGCGGGCCGCGCGCCTTCGCCACGGTCTCGTCCCATTCGGCCGCCGGCTCGCTCTGGAACGTGATCCCGCCGCCGACATGGAGCGTCAGCCGCGTCCCGTCCGCGACGAGCGTCCGGATCAGGATCGAGGTCGCCATCGCCCCGTCCGGCCCGATCCAGCCGAGGGCGCCCGTGTACGGCCCGCGCCGGGTCGGCTCGAGCTCGCGCAGGATCTCCATCGCCCGGATCTTCGGGGCGCCGGTGATCGAGCCGCCCGGGAACGCCGCGCGAAGCAGGTCGAAGGCGTCGCGGCCGGGCACGAGGCGGCCGGTCACGGTCGAGACCAGGTGCTGGACGGTCGCGGTCCGCTCGAGCCGGCAGAGGCGGGGCACCCGGACGGTGCCCGGGACGCAGACCCGGCCGAGATCGTTGCGCAGGACGTCGACGATCATCACGTTCTCGGCCCGGTCCTTGGCCGAGGCGAGAAGCTCGCGCGCGAGCGCACGGTCGTCGGCGGCGGTCCGGCCCCTGGGTCGCGTGCCCTTGATCGGATCGGTCGACACGACCCCGCCGGCCGACACGCCGAGGAACGGCTCGGGCGACGCCGACAGGATCGCGCGCGGTCGAGCCGGCGCGCTGCCCAGCACGGATCGATGACCGGGCGCCCCACCGCCGAGGTCCAGATACGCCGAGAACAGCGACGGATCACCGGTCCGGAGCCGGCGGTAGAGCGGCCACGGATCGCCGTCGAACGGCGTCGCGAGGCGACGGGTCAGGTTGGCCTGGTAGATGTCGCCGCGGGCGATCCGCTCGCGCACGGTCTCGACGCCGCGCTCGTAGGCCGCCCGATCGAGCGATGACGTGAATGCCAGCTCGTCGCCCACGTCCCCGGTAGTCGTTCCCTCGGCGCCGGAGCCATCCAGCCCGGCCGGCGCCGCCCGACTCGCCGCCCGGGCGATCCGGCTCGGCCGCAGGCGCGACCGCACCTCGGCCAGGCGCCGGGCCAGCCGATCCGCATCGCCGTCGAGGGCCCGCCCGGCCAGCCACGCCCCGCCGGTCCGCCGGTCCCACGCGATCGTCCAGTCGTGGAGGGCGAGCCGGACCATGGGCAGGTCCTGGTCGTCGGGCGGCGGCGCCGGCAGCCGTTCCAGGACGCCGCCGAGCTCGTACCCGAGGTAGCCCACAAGGCCGCCTAGGAACGGCGGGGCGTCGGGCAGGCCGCGATGGCGGGGCGGGGCGGGCGCGGACAGCCGGCCGAGCAGCAGGCGTGCCACCGCGAACGGATCGCCGCCGACCGCCGGCTCGGCGAGGACCGCGACCGGATCGGCCGAAAGGTACGTCCAGCGCGCGTTCCGGCCGGGGCGGGCGCTTTCGAGCAGGACCAGGCCGGGCAGGTCCCGGAGCGCCTCGGCGATGTCGATCGGGCGGGCGTCGGCGATCCCGGGCAGCGGCTCGAGCCGGACGGAGCGGGACGGTGACGCGGAACGGTCGCCCACGACGTGGATCACCCGGCGATCATAGGGATGACGCGCCCGGCACGGGTCCGGGGCGGTTCGGCGCCAGGTTCGGCGCAGGGGCGGCACCAGCCGCGCGAACGTCAGGAGGCCCGACCGGTGCGAGCACGAGACCTCGGGATCGTCATCGGTCGGGGGCAGCCGGGACCGACCAATGCGATCACCGATGTGGCCGGCGTGCGGGTCGGGCACGCCACGATCGTCCGCGGCGCCGGTCCGCTCGTCGTCGGCACAGGCCCGGTCCGGACCGGCGTCACGATGATCGTGCCCCACGACGGCGACGTCTGGACCGAGCCCGTCTATGCCGGCAGCCATCGCCTCAACGGCAACGGCGAGCTGACCGGCCTCGAGTGGATCCGCGAGGCGGGCCACCTGACCGGCCCGATCGGGATCACGAACACCCACTCGGTCGGCGTCGTCCGCGACGGCATCATCCGCAACGCCGTCCGGACCCTGCCGTTCGGGACGTCGTACTGGGCGCTGCCGGTGGTCGGGGAGACGTGGGACGGGCTGCTCAACGACATCGACGGCTTCCACGTCAGCGCCGACCACGTCGACGAGGCCCTGGCGGACGCGCGCGGCGGGCCCGTCGCCGAGGGCGGTGTCGGGGGCGGCACCGGGATGGTCTGCCACGAGTTCAAGGGCGGGATCGGGACCGCATCACGGGTTGTCGACGAGGGGTCCGGCGGGTTCACGGTCGGCGTCCTCGTCCAGGCCAACTACGGCCGGCGCGACTGGCTCCGGATCGATGGCGTCCCGGTCGGCGAGGCGATCCCGGTCGAGGATGTCCCGAGCCCGTACAGCGCCGTGGTGGATGACGACTCCCCGCCGACGGAGGCGTCCCCGGGCTCGGGCTCGATCATCGTGATCGTCGCCACCGACGCTCCGCTCCTGCCCCACCAGTGCGAACGGCTGGCCCAGCGGGCGGGCCTCGGGATCGCCCGGATGGGCGGCACCGGCGCCCACTCGAGCGGCGACCTGTTCCTGTGCTTCGCGACGGGCAACCGGACGCTGCCGAGGACCTCGTTCCGGGTCGACCCACAGGTCACGGTCGACATCCGGGTCCTGAACGACTTCGCGATCGGCGCCCTGTTCGACGCGACGATCGAGGCGACCGAGGAGGCGATCGTCAACGCCCTCGTCGCGGCGGCCACGATGACCGGTCGCGACGGGATCACGGCTCACGCCCTGCCCCATGACCGGCTGCTCGAGACGATGGCCCGATTCGGCCGCCCGGCGGGGGTCGTCGAATGACGGCGGACTCTGGATCGCCGCGCCTCGACGCGGCGATCCGCCCGGCCACGGACGACGATCTCGCGGCGATTCGAGCGATCCTGGCCGGCCACGACAATGACGGCCCGGTGGTCGTCGCCGACATCGTCGGGCCGTACATGCGCTACCTGATTTCGCGCGGCCGGACGTTCATCGCCGAGGTTGGTCAGGAGGTGGTCGGCTTCGGTGCCGCGGCCGACACGGGCCGCTCGATCCACCTCGCCGACCTCTTCGTTCATCCCGATCACCTCGGCCGCGGCCTCGGCCGATCGCTCCTGGCCGCGGTGCTCGACGGGGACGGGCCCCGGACGACGTTCGCGTCCGAGGATCCGCGGGCGCTGCCGATCTACGTCCGGGCCGGGATGACACCGCTGTGGCCGAGCCTGTATGTCCAGGGCGCCGCCGCGCTCCTGCCACAGCCGGGCGGCGGCCTGACGGCCCGGGATTCGAGCGCCGACGCGCTACGCGATCTCGAGCTCGCCTGGACCGGCCACGACCGGACCGACGACCATCGCTACTGGGCCACGATGCCCGGCGCCGACACGTTCACGATCCACTGCGGCGGCGAAGTGGTCGCGTTCGGCCACGCCCGCAACCGGCAGCTCGTGACGACCCGCGTGCTGGACCGGCTCGTCATCCACCCGGACGCCGATCCGGCCGCGACGACGATCGCGGCCATGGCTCGCGCGGCAGGCGAGGGCGACGTGCTGGTCTGCCTGCTCGGGCCGCATCCAGTGCTCCGGCCGCTGCTCGACGCGGGCTTCC